>URBY01000006.1 GCA_900546245.1 uncultured Mycoplasmatota bacterium
GGTACTAGATACAAAAGAAAGTGTGGAAGTATTAGAAGGACAAGATATAACACTAGATATAAATGGTAAAACAATTACTGGAGTAAGAAACTATACGATTCAAAATAGTGGTAACTTAATAATAGTAGATAAAGCTAATGAAGCAGGAAGTATATTAAATAAAGATGATACAGTGCTTAGAAATATAAACAATGGCTTATTACAGTTAGGTAAAAATGAAGAAGAGTTAGTTGTATCTAAAACAAATCCTAATATAGTTGGTACAATATATGGTGTTTATACAGATGATAGCGCAACATTTAATTTCTTTGATGGAAGAATAGAAGCAAATCAAGCTATAAAAGGTAATGTTGATGAGACTCCATATTCATATAATGCTGATGTTGCCATAAGTGATAAACAAGTCGCAACACTATCAGTTTTAATAGATCCAGAAGCAAGAGTTGGAACTACATATTATTCTAAAGTACAATCTGCAATTGATGATTCTGCTAATGGTGTATATCTTGATAAAACAACAGAAATGACTTTAGTAAAAGGATTTGATAATTCTGATACATATGGTTTTGATTATGATGAAGAAAACAATAGATTAATTTCAAATAATGATCTTGAAAATACAACAGCAGTCGCAACAACTGTAGTTGATTTAACAAGTTATACAAGCAATCAAAAATTAACTATAGAAGGATTTGTAGATAAAATATATGAGTATACTAGTTATAATAAATCATATGGATATGTTGAAGTTCTAAAAAAAGATGATAATAAAAATATAGGTAGTAGTAGATATGACTCTGAATCACCATCAAGTCAATATTTTGTATTGCCATATGGTAGTAAATATATAGTAAACATAAAATATATTATTCCAGGTTATAGACAAGAAAATGTAGAAAACTCACATTTTATTATTTCTAAAATGAATTTATCTGATTATAAAACAGATAAATATAATGGATATACTAATGCTGATGATTCAGTAACTACAATAAATTATAGTTTCGATTATGATGAAACAACAAAAACATATAAATCAAATAATCAGTATATATCAGGATCAAGAGCATTCTCATATATACCTATTGATTTAACAAATGAAACAGATGATTATCAGTTAACAGTAAACGCACAAGTGGATTCAATTGATGGTTCAGATTATGGAATAGTTAATGTTAATGAAACAAATGAAATATTAAAATATACTAATTCAAATGGATTAGCATTTATAAGTGAAACTTCAAACGAATATCATAATGGAATATACAATATGAATAAAGTTTTATCTGCTGGTAAGAAATATTATCTTCAATTTTATTATTTCAAAACTAATGGCAATGGATATCCACAAGAAGAATATAATTCTAAGGGAAGTAACGATCAATTTATAATTAATTCAATAGATTTAGTAAAACTTGCTAGTGATACAACTACATTAAACTTAGATGAAAAATTAAAATATTCTGGTGAAATGGGATTCACAGATAAAATAAATAATAAATACATGAGTAATGTTCAAACAGAAGAAAATACATTAATTGATTCTTATGTAGAACTTGATTTTACAAAAATGCAGTATGATCAATTAGTTAATATAAATACATATAATTCTTATAATAACTATCAATACTTTTATTTATCAACATCTCCAAATAATGTAAGTAAAGATTTAATATTAAATGATAAAGATAGTATATCTAATTTAATTTATTTTTATGGTAAACCATCAACACTTTATATAAATGGTTCATCATATACTAGTTATAATACTGACAAAAAATTTGTACTATCTAAAGGAAACAAATATTATCTACATTTTGCAGTAATAAAGAATATGTATCAATATCCAAGTACATATAGTGATTTTGCTATAAATAGTGTTAGTTATACATCAGTACTTGATAATAAATTAAATGTTGGTGTTGTGCCATCTACAACAGGTACTGATGAAATAATAAGTCATCCAATTAAAACAAGTGAGTTTGCACTTGATGAAAGTAAGGATGAAGAATTAAGATATATAGGAAGTAATGCAAATAACTATGTTAATTTCAACAATGAATTATGGAGAATATTAGGTGTATTTAAAACTGAAGATAAAAAAGGAAATAAAGATTTTAGAATAAAATTAGTAAAAAGTTCATCTATTGGCTATTATTCTTGGGATACATCAGATAGTACAGTATCTAGTGGTAATGGAATAAATGAGTGGTCTCAGGCAGATGCCATGAAATTATTAAATCCAGGTTATGATGATGAAGAAATAGGTGGGAGTTTATATTACAATAGTAAATCGGGAAAATGTTATAATAATTCAAATAATGGTTCGACTGATTGTGATTTTACTTCGACAGGTTTAAAAGATTCAGCAAAAGAATTTATTGATACAGTAAAATGGAATACAGGTGCATTACCATATGAAACAACTTCATATAACTTGACACCAAATCAAATATATGATTATGAAAAAGGCACGAATACAGGTAAAACAAATTACGAAAACCATAATGATTTTCCTGTGGATGACGTAGAAAGATCATATTATTGGTATGGACAAGTAGGAATTATTAGTCCAACAGATTTAATTATGGCAAGTAGTGATAGCTCTCAAATGTCAAGAGAGTCATGTATGATGTCTAGCAATAATTATTATTATTGCATTAATAATAATAACTGGTTCAGAAATATGTCAAGTAATTCTTTTTACGTTATTAATCCTGCATTTAGTACTAGCAACAATAGTAGTTATTATCCATTTTTAGGATTTACAATTTATACTAATCCATATACAACAAGTATTTCAAGTAGTAATGCAATTTTACCTGTAGTATATTTAAAAACAAATGTAAGTATTAAATCAGGTGATGGAACAAGTTCTAATCCATATGTACTTGAATTACTTGATAAGAAAAATACAGACAAATATTATGGACTTGCATCTAACATAAAAAAAGAAGAAACAAATGCAGAAGAAAATATCATAAAGACAGAAAAAACAAATGATGATTATAAGCAACTTAAAAGTTTTACTTCTATTTATGGATTCACATATGATGAGGAAACAAAAACATATACAAATGAAAATATAAATATTCCTAATTCAAGAGCAATAAGTGCAATTAAAATTGATTTGACAAATGAAACAGAAGAAAAAACTATATTATTTAATTATGATTTTAAATCTTCAAGTTATTTATCTGAAATGTATATAAATGTAATGGTTGGAAAATATACTCCTGTAGATTATTTTACAACAACAGGACCAAATAGTATATATAGCGTTGGACCAGTTTTAGCAAATTCAACATCTTCAACTACTTCAAGTGTAAAATATACTTTCAAACCTGGACAGGTATATTACGTTCAGTTCTCAGAATACAATTCCTATAGAGATTATGAACAAAGTTATTTAAAAGTAAGTTTTGATTATGTTTTAGACACAGAAAAAACAGAAAACTTTACAAAATATGAATATTCATATCCTGTATTAAATGAAAAACCAGATACAGTAGTTTTATTAAATAATATAACTTTATCAAATCCTCTTATAGTAGAAGACAGAAAAAAAGTAATACTTGATTTAAAAGGAAAAACATTAACAACAAGTGCATCTGATTATGTAATAAAAAATGATGGTAATTTAACAATAATAGATAGTAAATATGATGATGATGTATCTGAAGCACAAAGAAAGTATGAAGAAGAACAAGCAAAATATGATCAAGAATACGATGAAGCATTAGCTAAAAAAGACAAAACAGAAAATAAATATCAAAGCGACTTGAAAAAATATAATGATAGTCAAACTGTATATGAATATGATTATACTGGCGAAGAACAAACATTTACAGCACCTAAATCGGGATACTATAAATTAGAAACATGGGGAGCACAAGGTGGTGACCGTGGAAATAATAATGGTGGAAAAGGTGGATATTCAACAGGAATAATACATCTTGAAGAAAATGAAACTATATATATATATGTAGGAGGTAATGGTACTACTAATAACGGATATAATGGTGGAGGATTATTACCTGGACTTAATATATATGGAGGTGGAGCTACAGACATTCGTGTTAAAGATAATACTCTATATAACCGTGTAATAGTTGCCGGAGGTGGTGGCTCAGTTGGATCAACATCAAATGCAGGTGGCTTTGGTGGTGGAACTACTGGAGGAAATGCAATAGGAAACTATGGTATAGCAGCAACAGGTGGAACACAAACAAGTGGTGGATTTGGAAAAAATGCAGGATCATTTGGCCAAGGTGGTAATGGTGTTAATTCGAATGGTGGATATGGTGGCACTGGAGGCGGCGGCTGGTATGGTGGCGGCGGCTCTGGTGTTGATGGCGGTGGAGACGATGACCGTTCAGGTGCTGGTGGTTCAGGATTTGTATGGAATGAAAGTTCAAGCAAAACAATATTAGAAGGTTATTTATTAACTTCTGATTCATATTTACTAGATGCGTCTACAATATCAGGCGATGAAAATATTCCTAATCCAAAAGCTGAAGGATTTGAAATAGGTCACTCTGGAAATGGATATGCAAGAATATCATACCAAACAGATGATGATGGGAATGTAATTATGCCAAATGTCCCATTAAAACCAACAAATGGATATACTACTAATGATTACGTAAAGAATGACTTAAAACTTCAATTAGATGGACTATCAAATAATTCACCAAAAAATTGGAAAGATTTAAGTGGTAATAATTCTGGAACAATAAATGGTCCAATACTTCAAGAAAATGGATATTACTTTGATGGAAGTAATGACTATGTATCTATAGGTGAAATAAATTCTGATTATGTTACAATAGAAGCCACAATCACACCACAAATATCTGATAGTACTAAAAGAGAAGTATTGTCAAATTATAGAAGTGGTGGATATGATATATCAATACAAAGTGGATATATACAGATTGGAATATATATAAACAATTCATATCAAAAGTTAAAGGCACAAAAAACATATGAAATTGGAAAAACTTATGTTGTACAAGCAACATATGATAGAAAAGAAATTAAACTATATATAAATGGAGAACTACAAGGAACTCTTCAAGTGGAAGGTACAATAGGTAAACCAACAAATAATACAATAGTTATGTTGGGATCAAATCCAAATGGAACATCTGCTAGTTATAATTATTATAAAGGTATAATTCATACGGCAAGAATTTATAATAAAGCTTTAACAGAAAGTGAATTAAATAAAAATTATGATAGTGATTCAAAAAGATATATAGGAATAATAAGAAAAGAAGCAGAGATGGCATCAGTGATTCAAACAGGAAATATTGAAAGTGCAAATGAAAGCTTAATAAATAACTCTAAATCGGCATATTTGAATATTGAAAAAGGAATATTAAATGTAAAAAAATCTGGATCTTATTCCGCAATAAATAATTATGGTAGTGTAACTATAGGTGAAAATGGTATTATAAACTTATATCAATCCGATAATATAGGAATAACAAATCAGCTTGAAGGTACAATATTAGATGGATCAGGAACAATAAATGCAAATTCATCATATAACCAATATGGAATATATAATTATGATTATACTAATAAAGAAATTAATGGTTATACAATAAATAATAGTACAATAGCTTACTACAAAAACCACTTATATGAACAAACACTTAATAATTTTACAATCAATGGTGGAAATGCAATTTCTTATGATTTGAGTGGAACAGGTGAAGCGTTCAATATTAAAAATTCAACTATAAATGCAACAATATCAACATCAACTCATCGTTATGATAATGGTTCAGTTACAATTAATATAGATAATTCAGAATTTATTCCGTCAAGTAATCCAATAATAAATAGTAGGGAAACAAGTAAGATAATAGTAAGTAACTCTAGAATATCTAGTGACTATCCAATAACAAATTATGGAGAAATGGAAATAAATGATACTGAAATTAATAATAATAATGTTAATTCGAGATATGATGATAGGGTTTCAATAAAAAACTATGGAACAGTAGAATTAAATAATACTATTATTAATATTAACAATGATAGTACTGATGGAATATATAACTATAATGATTCATCTGTTGCTAAAATTTCAGGTAATTCAAAAATAACAACAAAAAATGGTTCAAATTATTATGCAATATATAATGATAAAGGAATTATTAATATTGACAATATTGAAGTAAATTCATTAAATAAAGGAATACAAAATGCTAGTGGAACAATAAGTATAAAGTCTGGTAAATTTATTTCAACAAATGCAAGTCCAATAGTAAATAATGCTAAAGGAACAATAACTATAGGAGAAAAAGAAGAAAATAAAGATGAACAAATACCAAAAGATAATATAATAATGACTGGTAAAACATATGGAATATATAATCCAGAAGGAACAGTAAATTATTATGATGGAATTGCAACTGCTGCTTTAAATCAATCATTATATGGATCTATAAGCGATACGATAGAGGGATATGATATAAATATTGATAGGACTGGAACAACAGAAACAGTTAGCCTAAAGATACCTACAAACTTTGTAGTACAAATAGGAGAAGAAAAATATACGACTATACAATCTGCAGTAGATTCTATAACTGAAACAACAGAAACACAAATTAATTTGATAAGTAATATTGAAACTATTAATAATGTAACAGTTCCAGAAAGTAAAAATATTATATTAAATTTAAATGGTTATACAGTTAAATCTTATAAAAAAAGTGAATATATAATAAATAATGGAACACTTAAACTTATAGATACAGATAAAACTAAAAATGGAAACCTTATAGGTTCAGGAATAACTCTTATAGAAAATAATAATAATTTGACGATAGAAGAAACAAAATTATCAACAATATTAAAAACTCCACAAGTAATAGATAATAAAGGAACAACTATTATAAATAATTCAACAATTAAAGCTGTAGATATAGAGAATGGAACAATAAATAATGAGGAAAATGCCACCCTTAATGTAGCAGATAGTACAATAACAAAAACATCTTTGTATGGAGCTAATATATTAAATAGTGGAACAGCAACATTTGATAATACTACATTTGATAATCATAACAAATCCTATAAATATAATATTGTTAATAATTTAACAGGAAATATAACAATAAATGGTGGAACATATAGTAGTGGAAACTTTATATATAATTATGGAACAGCAACAATAAATGATTTAATAGATACATCTGGAAATACTAAAAAAATCTATAATTCTGGTGGAATATTAAATTTAAATAATGTAAAAACTAACGAAGAATTAAATAATGATAAAAATACTGGAACAATAAATATAACAGGTGGAAATTATAACTATAGAATTTATAATAGCAAGGGTAATTTAAATATAAGTGAAGCTACAATAAAAGTAACAACTAATGATGCAATATATAATGCAACAACAGGAATAGTAAATATAAAGAATTCTACTATAAAAGCAAAAAGTGATGGAATATATAATGAATCAACAGGATCAATAAATATAATAGGAACTACAAGTGTAACATCAACAGAAAATAATGGAATATATAATGATTCGACAGGAACAATAACAATAGGAGAAAAAGATGGTAATGTAAGTATTGAAACTCCTATAATAACAGGTAAAACATATGGTGTATCCAATAACAATAATAATGGTATATTTAATTTCTATGATGGAGTAATAAAAGGAGAAACAGGAGCTATTTATGGAAAGGTAACTGATATTGAAACAAATTATGAAATAATATCAACAATAGAAAATGGAGTAGAAAGTAAATATCTATCACAATTACCAGTTGCAAAAATATTATCAACAAATGAAGAATATTTTAATATTCAAGATGCAATTAATTCATCAAATGATGGAGATACAATACAATTGCTAAGAGATATTACAACTATATCTTCATCTTCAAGTATAATAATTGGAGAAGATAAAAACGTAATATTAGATTTTAATAGTTATACAATTAATGTTAGTAATGAAAAAGCATTTATAAATAATGGAATATTAAAAATTATAGATTCAAATGATGTAAAAAAAGGAATGATATTATCTAAAGGTGTTATGGCGATTGAAAATAATGGAACACTTAGTGTTGATAATATTAAAATTAGTATAGATTTAGCATTAAAAATTTTAATAAATAATAATGGAACGTTAAATTTACTGGGAGGAGAAGTTTCAAGTGGATATGATGTCTCTGATTTTAATTCTTCAATAATAAATAATAACGAAAATGCTACATTTACTATGACTGGAGGAACAATAAGTAAAGTAGATGAATCTGCTATTTTGCTTAAAAATACAGGTACAGCAGATATAACAGGCGGTAAACTGGAAGTAAAACCAGTCGAAGATAGTATGAGAATTAAAAATGCAGCGATAGACAATGGTAAAACTGGTACATTAAATGTAAGTAATATTGAATATGTAAATTCGTATATTGATTCTGTATCAGGTTATGGAAGTATTTTTGTGTCAAACTATGGAATATCAAATTTATCAAATATTGTAACAAATTCAATAATAAATAATTATGATAATGGAACGATTAAAATTATCGATTCAACAATAAGTTTAGTAGGGAAAAATACAATAAATAATGAATCAACAGGAACAGTAAATGTAACAGGAACAACAAATATAACATCAACCAATAATTATGGAATATATAATAAATCGTCAGGAACAGTAAATGTAACAGGCAGTACAAATATAATATCAACCAACAACTATGGAATATATAATGGATCATCAGGAATAATAAATATAACTGGAAATATAAGTGTAACATCATCAAAAAATTATGGTATATATAACTCATCAGGAACAATAACTATAGGAGAAAAAGATGGAAATGTAAGCACTGAAACTCCAATAATAACAGGAAAAATATATGGAATATATAATAATAGCGTATTTAATTTCTATGATGGAGTAATAAAAGGAGAAACAGACGCTATCCATGGAAAGGTAACTGATATTGAAACAGATTATGAAATAATATCAAAAATAGAAAACGGAGTAGAAAGTAAATATTTATCTCAATTACCAGCTGTAAAAATATTATCAACAAATGAAGAATATTTAACTTTACAGGAGGCAATTGCAGCCTCAGAAACTGGTGATACATTACAAGTGATTAGAAATATTACAATATTAGAGTCATCACCAGATATAACTATTGACAGTAATAAGAACATAATATTAGAATTAAATGGATACACATTAAATACTTTTAAGACTTTTGTTAATAATGGAACATTAAAAATAGTAGATTCAAGTGAAGAAAACAATGGAAAAATAGATACATATGGTGTAGAATTTATAGAAAATAACAAAAAAATTACAATAGAAAAAATAAATAATAGTTCAAGTTACACGATAGAAAATAATGGAACAGCAATAATAAAAAATTCTACAATGAAATCTATAACGAATGCTAAAAATGCAACACTGCAAGTAAGTGATTCTAATATATATTCTGTAACAAATACTGGAATTGCAATAATAAATGATTCAAAATTTTCATCAGATTTAGATAATTATTCCGGTGGTACTGTAGAAATATCAAACAGTAATCTTAAACGTATTACAAATGATTATTATGATAAAAGTGGAACAAGCAAAATAAAAATAAAAAATAATTCAGTCATTAGCGATTCAAATATCGATGATTCTTATACTTCAAAAGAATATTTGGTGTATAATTATGGCTCTGGAACAATAGATATCGAAGATTCAACTGTAAATACTAGAGGTATAAATATTACTGCAGTATATAATAGAACTGCAAAAGGAACAATAAATCTAAAAAATTCTGTTGTACAAACATTTAATGAAGGTGTAATGGCTAATGATGGAACGTTAAATATAATTAATTCTACAGTAACTTCAACAAATGATTCTGCCGTTAATTTAGAAGGCTATAATATGACGGTAAATATAAAATCTTCATCTATAAAATCCAAAAATTATGATGCAATTACTTCACAAAAATATGGTACAATAAATATCGAAGATTCAACAATAATTTCTGAATCTAATGGACATAGTATGGCAGTAATAAATAATAAGGATTCTGATATAAACATAAAAGGTAATACAAATATAACATCAACAACTATAAATGGAATTTATATTTATGGTACAGGAACTGTAAATATAGGAGAAAAAGATGGAAATGTAAGCACTGAAACTCCAATAATAACAGGAAAAACATATGGAATATATAATAAAAATAATAATGGTATATTTAATTTCTATGATGGAATTATAACAGGAAAAACAGCAATTAGTGGTGGAGTAAATGAAATAGAATCTGGTTACAAAATTAATATTGTTAACAATGAAGATGATACTCAGTCTGCAACATTGATATTAACTGGTGATGATGAAAAAGTCGTAGTTATCAACAAAATTAACTTTAGTGATTTACAATCCGCTATAAATTATGCCCCTGATAATGCAACATCAAATATAACAATATATGCTAATATAACTTTAGATAGTAATATAGTAGTACCAGCAGGTAAAACTATAAATATTTATTTAAATGGTTATACAATAACAAAAGGAAACTATGATTTTACAGGAGAAGGAACAGTAACCCTTATAGAAGGAACAAATACAACTAATGCTCTTGCAAGTATAATCGAAAATGTAAAAGAAGTATTAAATATAGATGACATAAAGAAAAATATAATAATATATGAGATGGACGATGGAAGTAAAATAACAAGTGAAAAAACATATAAATTATATAAAATAGTTGATAATAATAAAGAAGAAGTAAAATTAAAAGAAGAAGAAATAGGAAAATATAATGTAGAAAATAAAGAAGATGAAATAAGAACAGTAAAAAATAGAATCTACATAAATAATTTACCAAAAGGAAATTATGAATTAATAAGTAATGATAATAGAAAAGCAAGTTTTGAAATAACAGACACTGGAAAACTAGTAGGAAAAATAAAAGAAAATATAAATGAAAGTAAACCAGTAATAGTAAGTGCTATTGCAGAATTAATAATAACAATACAAACAGGAACAACATATATAAATTACATATTAATAATAATTACATTATTATCAATAATTACATCTTTATATTTAGTACAAAAGAAAACAAATAAAAAATATCTAAGCTAATGTTTAGATATTTTTTTGTTGTTATTTGTTGAAAAAAATGTATTAAAATGGTATTATAAAATATAGATAATAGGAGGATTGTATGAAGAAAAAATTAAAAAGGGTTTTACCTTATTTAGCAGTAATATTTATTGTAATTATTTTTATATCAATATATTTCATATTTTTCTATAAAAGTAATTCTTTAAAAAGAATTACTAAGATTTTAGATACAAAATATGATAGTATTGAATGTATAGGAAGTAATTGTAATCTTATAAAGGCAGTTAATGATAAAAAAATATCTCTATTAAATAGTAAGGGTAAGAAAATAATTACATATACATCAAATGATGATAATAAAAATTTATATGGAGGCACTGATAATTACTTTATTTCAGTAAAAAAAGTAGATGATAATACTGTAACTTATATTTTAAATGATATTGAGGGTAAAATAATATATAAAACAAATAATAAATTAGAAGAAATAAATGAAAATTATATACTTGAGAATATAAAAGATAATGAATATAATGTAATTAAGAAAAATGGTAAAAAAATATATTCTAATATAGAAAAGATAGATTTTTATAACAATAAAGAATATATTAGTTTAAAAATAAATAATGAGTATAGTATATTTAATAAGAAATTTGAAAAAATTCTTTCAAACTATAGTGTGGATAAAGAAATAAAGGATGAAAAAGATAATACTATTTATTTAATAGTAAAGAATGAAAAAACTTCAAAATATAGTTATTTTAATATAAAATCAAATAAAATAATAGGTGAAGAATTTGATAAATATAAAGAATCAGAAAATAAAGATGAATTAATTATAACTAAAAAACAAACAAATAAAAATGTTAAATATTTATTAACAAAAAAAGGGAAACAAATTAAATTAAATGATAATAAGGAACAAATTGATTTAGTTAATGAAATTAAATCAAATTTAAAAGATAAATACTATTTATATACTTCATCTGTAATTGATGATGATCAAAAATATGTTTTTGTTGACAATTTAAAAAATAATAGCTTTGGAATATATGAATTAAAAACAAAAAAATATTCTGAAATTTATAAATATTCGAAAACAGAAAACATATATTCCAATGTTACTAAATTAGATTCAAAAAAAGGTTTATATTATCAAGTAAATTGTTCTAGTAAAAAATGTGATACTCCAGTAACAGTTGTATACGATTTAACAGAAAATAAAGTAATTTTAAAACTTGAAAGTGATGATAAAATACCAGAAAAATATATACAATATAATAATGGATATAAGGTAATTAAATACTCAAAATCAAGTAATAGTGATTATAAAAATAAATATGTTTTATATGATAAAAATAATAAAGAATTACTTTCATCGGATAATGAAATTGTTATAATTGATAGCGAAGTTATATTAGGAGAAAATGAAAGTACTACATCTTTAGTATTCTATTTTGCTAAAGAAAAGAAAAAATTAAATGATAATAATGGTGAAATAATAACTATTAATAACAACAAATATTATAAGTATAGTTCTGATAAAAATATTATTAGAAACAGTGAAGGAGAAATAATATTTGAGTCACCTAAGAATAGTTCTATTATTTATAGTGATACTTCAATAATGAGTTTAGATAGTGAAAACATAACACTTAAAAATGTTGCTTATGAAAAAACAGTTAAGTATAAATTAGATAAAAATGAAACTATATCTAATAATAATTTAGAAAAGATAAATCCATATAAAAATGCAATATATATTAATAATACAAGTGAAAAATATATTAAAATAGTTAATAATAAAGGAAAAACAATAAAGAAAATTGATGATGTAACAATAAATAAAGTTGCAGAAAATAGTTCATCAAATGTAGTAATAATTGTTAAAAATAGTAAAAATAAATATGGACTTTTAATTGGTGAATAAAAAATAATAAAATGTAAATAATATTGCTATAAAGATAAAAAATGTGGTATAATTAAGAAAATAGAATAATGGAGGTATATGTATGGCAAAGGAAGTTAAAGAAGGTAAAGCAACAGAAGAAGTAATTTCAGAAGGAACACATAAAAAAAAGAGTTTATTATGCATGATTGGTGGAATAGTTCTTATTATTGTTCTTATTGTAGTGGGATGTTTTATGTTTTTGAAAAAAGGTGGACAAGAAGCATCTTTATCTAAATCATTAGAATCAATGGGTAAAGATTTCTATGAAAATTTCTATTATACACAAGTTGGTTCAACAGATGAAGAAAGAGCAAATTTCTTATCTAAATATGAAACAATTGGTATAAAAATCAATTTAGATAATTTATCACGTTATGATAATAATAAAAATTCAGATAAGATAAATAAATTTGTTAATAATAAAACAAATAAAGCATGTGATAGAACAAATACAAGAGTAATTGTTTATCCACAAAAGCCTTATAACCCAACTTCTTATAAAATTGAAACACAATTAGATTGTGGCTTTGATGAAGTAGAAACAAAATAATTATAAAAAAACTGTTAGCATATGTTAGCAGTTTTTTTATAGACAAAAATAAAAATATATGGTATAAATTTTATTGTATGAAAAAATAAGGAAGGAACAAATCATGAGTGAAAAATTAGTTAAAGGAATATTAGGTACTTTTGGTGGACTTACAAGCGTATCATTTGGTAAAGAACTATTAGTTTTTATTATATCATTATTACCAATATTAGAGTTAAGAGGAGGACTTTTAGCTGCCGCATTATTAGGACTTGATCCACTTCAAAGTTACATAATAAGTATTGTAGGAAATTTACTTCCAATACCATTTATATTACTTTTAATAAATAAAATATTGGATAAAATGAGAAATGGTAAAAAAAGCAAAAAAATCGCTGATTGGCTTGATAAAAAGGTAGAAAAAAGAAAAGGACAAATAGAAAAATTTGGATATTTAGGATTAGTATTATTCGTTGGAATACCACTACCAGGTACAGGTGCATGGACAGGATCATTAATTGCATCAGTACTTGAAATGGATAAGAAAAAGTCATTTCTAGCAATACTTGTAGGAGTTATCATGGCAAGTATTATTATGATGATTATATCATTTGGATTAGTATCAAATATTGTTAAATAAAAATCATTTTAATATGATTTTTTTTGCTATTATATATGATATGCATATTATAAAATGAGAGGGTATAATATGTATCATGATTGTAATACAGATTTTGAAAAAATAAGAAAAAGAATAAAAGAAGAAAAAAATAAATGTAGAAAATGTTATATACAGGGTTCAACAGGACCAAAAGGTGAACAATGTGATCAAGGAATTAGTTAAAAAATTGAAGCTATTAATACAAAAACAGTTGATTCAGGTCAATTGGCAGAAGTTAAAGATGAATTTACTGACAATACACATTATTTAATATTTTTAATTCCTAAAGGCGATAAAGGAGATATAGGACCACAAGGGTTAGTTGGAACAACTATACTTGATTCTTATGCAAGTTTATATGAAGATAATGGTAATTCATATATGTTAGTAACAAATACTCCAAATCAAGTAGAACTAAGTAAAAATTCACAAATAAAAATATGGATATATCTTTTATAAATACAGTGAAAGTATTAAATGAAGGTATATATAAAATTGATTATTTTTTTCATCAGTCGCATCAGTACAAAGTGATATATCTATTGAATTAAGAAAAGAAAACATTACAATAAATGGAACAAAAATTACAAAAAAGGTAAATAATCAAGAATATGTGTGGTTTAATGGAAGTATTATTGTAAGTCTAAATAAAGATGAAAAAATAAATCTTGCGGTGTCATCTACAACGAATGTAACACTTACTCCAGATGAAGATACTGTTTCATATTTAAATATAATAAAAATTGGGTAAAATGTTTAATATTTTTAAATAATATTGCTGACTTTTTTAAAAATATATTATATAATTAAATTAGTATAACATAATGGAAGAGTAGTGTTTATGAAAAGATTTAATGAACTTAAAAATAGTTTAATTATTAAATTAGTTTTAACATTTTCGTTAATTCTTTTTAGTGTGCTACTAAATAAACCTATTGTATATGCTGCTGGGACTGAATTTGACTTTAATTATACTGGGGATTATCAAACTTTTGTTGTTCCAAAAACTGGAGTTTATAAATTAGAAACTTGGGGAGCACAAGGTGGACATAGAGGAAGTAATAATGGTGGTAAAGGTGGTTATACAAGTGGCACTATATACCTAACAAGAGGGGACATATTATATGTTTATGTTGGTGGTAATGGTACAACAAATAAAGGCTATAATGGTGGCGGATTATTACCAGATTTAAATATTTATGGTGGTGGTGCTACTGATATACGTTTAACAAGTGGTGCTTGGGATAGCGAAGAAGGCTTAAAAACAAGATTAATTGTATCTGGTGGTGGTGGCTCAGTAGGTGCATATTCTGGAGGAGCTGGTGGTCTTTCTGGTGTATCTGCATCATCAGGTTATGGTTCTGGAGGAGGAGGCGCAACGATTGCGGCCGCAGGATCATATCGTGCAAGTTTTGGTAAAGGTGGAAATGGACTTCATGCAAGTGGAGGATATGGTGGTGCCGGTGGTGGTGGCTTCTTTGGTGGCGGAGGAGCTAATCCAGATAGCAGCGGCGATGATGATAAAGGCGGAGGCGGCGGATCTAGTTTCGCTTACAACGCACAATCAAAATCAAATTACTCTTCAATGAATATAGATGAAAAATATTATATGAACTCTATTAGTTATTCAACAGGAACAAATGCTGGTGATGGTAAAGCAAAAATAACATTACTTGAAATGAATGGAATAACTGATGTACAAATTAATAATGGTGATGTACCTGTTAATTTCTCATATGATAGATATGATTATAATTTTACAGTTAACAATGATGTAAAACAAATTAAATTTGATATAACTACAGAGGATGGATATACTCTTTCACAAAGCAATAAAGTAACTGATATGACAAATATTTTATCAGTAACAAATACAGTAACATTAACAGATAATACTACAGGACTTGTTCAAGTATATACTTTCAAAGTAAAAAAACATAATTATTATTTAAATGCTGGTGGTGGAACATCTTATTACTATGACTATACTGGCGATTATCAAACATTCTATGCTTATAAATCAGGTGTTTATAAATTAGAAACTTGGGGAGCACAAGGTGGTGACCGTGGTGCTAGCAATGGCGGTAAAGGTGGTTATACCTCTGGTGAAATATATTTAAATAAAGGTGAAATGCTTTATATCTATGTTGGTGGTAATGGTAACAATCATAATGGATATAATGGTGGTGGTTATATTCCTGAAATATGTTCAAGCAATGCAATTTGTTCAAGACCTGTTAAAGTAACAGGTGGAGGAGCAACTGATATACGTTTAGTACCTGGTACTTGGGATAATACTGATGGATTAAATTCAAGAATTATGGTCGCAGGTGGTGGAGGATCTGTTGGTGGATATGGAAATGCTGGTGGAGCTGGTGGTCTAACTGGTGGATCTACATCGGGCTGTGGTTCTGGAGGTGTTGGTGCTTCAATTACTGCCGCAGGATCACATCGTGCAAGTTTTGGTAAAGGCGGTAATGGACTTAATGCAAGCGGAGGTTATGCAGGCTCTGGAGGTGGAGGCTTCTTCGGTGGTGGAGGAGCAAATCCAGATGGAAGTGGAGACGATGACCGTGGAGGCGGTGGAGGCTCTAGCTTTGCTTGGAGTAATACTACTAAAACAAGTGTTCCATCAAGTTATAACGTATCAGAAAAATACTTTATTAATGCAGCAACATATACATCAGGATCTAATTCGGGCGATGGTAAAGCAAAAATAACACTTATAAAATCAAACGGAATAACAGATATAAAAATTAATCGTGGTAATATACCAATAGATTTTAATTATGAAGTTCATGATTATTATCTAAATGTTGATAATGATATGACAAATGTAAGATTTAATGTAGCAACTGAAGAAGGTTATACAGTAAATCAAACAAATAAAGTGGTAGATATGACAAATATATTATCATTTACAAATACAATAACATTAACAGATGATACAACAGGTGTAGTAACAACTTATAACGTTACAATTAGAAAACAAAATAGTCATTTAGAAGAAGGATCAACAGTTTCATATGGATACAGTTATACAGGTGATTATGAAAAATTCTATGTACCAGCAACTGGTATATATTCATTAGAAACATGGGGAGCTCAAGGAAGTGACCGTGGTGCTAAAAACGGTGGTAAAGGTGGTTACTCATATGCCGAAATGTACTTATCAAAAGGTGAAGTTTTATATGTACATGTTGGTGGAAGTGGTAATACAACAAACATAAATGGAACAGGTAAAGGCTATAATGGTGGTGGACAAGTATCAGGATACTATGGTTCTGGTGGTGTTTGGATTCAAACAAGTTTAGGCTATGGTGGAGGTGCGTCTGACATTCGTTATGGTGGAGATTCTTTATACAACCGTGTAATAGTTGCCGGTGGTGGAGGATCTGTTGGTGCTCCAGGAAATGCCGGTGGTGCCGGTGGTGGTCTAACCGGTGGAAATGCTATAGGTAGCTATGGTGCTGTTGGAACAGGTGGAACACAAACAAGTGGTGGTACAGGACAGAATGCAGGGTCATTTGGCCAAGGTGGTAACAGTTATGGAGCAAATGGCGGTTACGGCGGTGCTGGAGGCGGCGGCTGGTATGGTGGCGGCGGCTCTGGTGTTGACAGTGGTGGTGATGATGACCGTTCAGGAGCTGGAGGTTCAGGATTTATATGGAGTGAATCATCCGCATCAAATGTACCATCAGGATATTTAGTAACAGATAAAAGCTATTTATCAAATGGTCTACTTTATAGTGGTAATCAAACATTTAAATCACCAACAGGCGCAAATGAAACAGGTCACACAGGTGATGGATTTGTTAGAATCACACCAAAATTAATAAATGGTGTATCAAGTGTAACAATAAACGATGGTGATATTCCAGTTGACTTTGATTATTCAGTTTATGATTATGATTTATCAGTACTAGATAGTGTTGATTACATAAATGTAAGTTTTATACTAAATGAAGGATATTCAAAAGTAGAAAGTCAAAAGGGAGCATACTATTTTAAAGACGGTGAAAAAAAATATGTATACGCAGTTGATGTTATGAATGATATAACAGGACTTACAGTAACATATACATTTACATTCCATAAACAAAGTGATTATTTATTAGATGATGGTAATTATGGATACAAATATACAGGTTCATGGCAAAAATTTATTGCACCAGCAACAGGAATTTATACACTAGAAGCATGGGGTGCACAAGGTGGACATAGAGGAAATAACAATGGAGGTAAAGGTGGTTATTCTACTGGACAAATCTTCCTAAATAGAGGACAAATACTTTATGTTTATGTTGGTGGTGATGGTAATAATCACAAAGGATATAATGGTGGTGGACTATTACCAGGAGCAAATATCTATGGTGGTGGTGCATCGGATATTAGATCTGGAGGCTATACACTTAATAATCGTATTTTAGTTGCTGGTGGTGGAGGATCTGTTGGTTCATCATCAAATGCCGGTGGCTATGGTGGAGGTTTAACCGGTGGAAATGGTGTCGGAAGTTATGGTACTTTAGGAACTGGTGGAACACAAACACAAGCAGGAACTGGTAACATATCTGGATCATTTGGTCAAGGTGGTAACGGTGTATACGCTAATAGTGGCTTTGGTGGTGCTGGAGGCGGCGGCTGGTATGGAGGCGGCGGCTCTGGCGTTGACGGTGGAGGCGATGATGACCGTTCCGGAGCTGGAGGTTCAGGATTTATTTGGACTGAAAGTAATAAAACAATAGTACCAGAAGACTATTTACCAGGTGAAAATGTTTACTTGACAGAGGCAAAAACAGTATCTGGAAATAGTGAAATGCCAACCCCAAAAGGAGAAACTGAAACAGGACATTCTGGTGATGGATATGTCAAAATATCATTCGCACTATCCTATGATTATCAAATAAAAGTTAGTGATAACGTAAAAGTAGATAAAGAATTTGATTACGAAATAAAAGATTATACAGGAACATTAGATAGTAATGATTCATCACTTGTTACATTTACAGTAACAGATAGTGACTCAATTATTAATGTTACAGGTGATGGAACAAGAGAAATACATGTTGGAGACAACGATTTTGAAGTTGCTATAACATATGTAAATGGTGTTGTTGATATATTCACATATCATATACATCGTGAAGCAAATAATATAGATTATTTAAACAATATTTATTTAGATGGTAAATCTGTATCAGAATTCGGGAATACAACATTTAATAAAAATACATACGAATATAACTTAACTCTTCCATATTATATGGATGAATATGACTTAACTGTAGATAAAGGATCAAGTGATCAAATAATTACAAATTTAGGCCATATATCAAATAAAAATAATAAATATACTATACCTATTTCAGTAACAAATGAAACAGGAACAAGTACAAAAATTTATACATTAAATATTACTCTTCCACACTCTAGTAAAATGAAGAAATTAACATTAACTAGTGATGGAGGTACAAAACTTGAATATGATATACCAATCGATGAAACAACTATGGACATTAATCTTGAGAGTCATATTGCCGCAGTACATGCAACTACAGAACTATATGATATTGAAGCAAAATCAAATGTCTTAGGCGATGGATATATACAAGATGATGAATATACAATTACAATAACAGTAACAGAACCACATGTATCAAGTACAGTTTATACTATTAATATTAAAAGAATTACAGTAAGTGGTTATGAAAAAGATGTATCTTATACAGGAAGTTATCAAACAGTTGTTATACCTTATGATCATGAATATTTCTTACAAGCATGGGGTGCACAAGGTGGTAATAACGGTGGTCGTGGAGGTTACTCATATGGTACAGCATATTTAGAAAAAGGAACAATACTTTATGTTTATACTGGTGGATCTGGTCAAAATGGAGGATTTAACGGAGGCGGCGACTCAAGAGTTGGAAAAGGTGGAGGAGCCTCTGATATCCGTGTAGGAACTGACTCATTATATAGTAGAATTCTTGTCGCAGGTGGAGGCGGCGGCCATGGATCTGATGGCTGTGCATCTGGTGCTGTAGGAGGAGGACTTAAAGGTGGAGGTTCAGCTTCTAGTGGTTCATGTGGAACACAAGCAGGAGGAGGAACTCAAACTGAAGGAGGTTCTTACGGAATATATGGAAAAGTACTAGGTTCAGTAGGTAAATTTGGTGTAGGAGCATCTTCCTCATTCACTGGCGGAAGCTACTATGGTGGTGCCGGTGGTGGTGGATGGTACGGAGGAGGATCTGGATCTACTTCTGGTTGGTCAAACGGAGGTGGAGGAGGATCTGGATTCGTATACACAAAAGATACTGCATCAGTAATAGAAGAAAACTCTGATTGGCTTTTAGATAGTACTTATTACTTAACAAATGCAGGGACATTAAGTGGTAGTAATGACTTTATTGCGCCAAGTGGAGACAAAGAAGAAACAGGTCATCCTGGAAACGGTATGGTAAAAATATCAATACCATATCAAGAAAGCGAAAATAACTATTTAGATGGAATTATAGTTAATAAAGGAACATTAACTCCATCAGAATGGGATTATAACAAAGATACATATTATCTAGACCTTGCATCAGATGAGGTAGAGATAAATGTTGAAGGTGTACCAGCAGATGGTAAAGCAAGTGTAATAGGTAATGGTGATTATGTTATAGAAGGTGGAGAGACTAAAATAAATTTAGTTGTAACTGCTGAAAATGGAAGCACTAAAACATATACACTTGTAGTACATCGTGAATTAGATACAAATTCAATTCCAAATAGTATTGAGATAAACGGTTTAATAAAATCATATTGTGAAGAATATGAAGGAGCATGTAACTATACATTTAATAAAGATATTCATAATTATGAAGTAACTGTACCATATACAATTAGAGAAATTACTATGGTTGTAGATAAAGCACATTATTTCCAAACTACAAAAGGTGATGGAGTATATGCATTATCTGGTGGAAAAAATAATATAAAAGTAGAAGTTACTAGTGAAGACAAAAAGAATACTAGTAAATGGGACTATGAAATAACAAGAGATATGACTGGTAATGCTGACTTGAAATCATTAAAAGTAACAGATCCAGAAGTAGAAATTAATTATTCATACAATATTACTGATTACTATATAACAGTACCAAAAGATACTGAACATGTAACACTAGAAGCTATTCCAGATGATGAAAATGCAACTGTAAAAATAGAAAATCCAGAAACACTTGAATATGGTGACAATTTAATAACAATAATAGTAACTGCAGCAAATAAAAAGGTAAAAGAATATCATATTACAGTAAATAGATTACAAAGTAATAATGCATTCTTAAATAATTTTAAAGTTATAAATATAACAAATGATAAGAATGAAGAACTTTCTCTTACTCCTGAGTTTAATAAGATGAATTTATCTTATGAACTAGAAGTAGAAAACGACATAACTAAGTTAAGACTTGAAGGAGTTGCTGAAGATACAGAGTTCTCAAGCATTGAAGGCCTTGGTGATTTTGACATAAAGGTAGGCGCAAATACATTTAACGTAGTAGTAACAGCGCAAGATAAAACATTCTTAACTTATAAATTAAATGTTAAGAGAAAAGCAAACTCAAATACATTACTTGATTCATTAACAGTTAAAGATCATAATTTTACTGAAAATTTTGAATCAAATAAATATTTATACTATATGTATGTAGATGGAAGTGTTGAAAGTCTTGATATTACAGCAGTTCCATCAGCAGAAACTTCAAAATACCAAATAATTGGTAATTATCAAAAATTAGTCGCAGGTAAAAACGAAATAACAGTTAGAGTAACCGCAGAAGATAAATCAACATGTGACTATAAAATAATTGTTTATAGAACAGGATATAGCGATAATAACTTAGAATCATTAACAGTAACAAATGGTTCAGAAAATTATATTCTATCTCCAAATTTTGATCCATTATACGACAAATATACATTAACTCTTCCAAATGATGTATCAAGTGTAACTTTAACAGCAGTCGCAAATGGACAAAAGAGAGCAAAGATAGGTAGTAGCGCTATATATGTTAAAAAAATTGATTTATTAAAAGAAAATCCAAGTAATAATGTAATAACAGTAACCGCAGAAGATGGTACTATCCATACTTATACTGTGGATATTACTCGTGAAATATCAAGTGATAATACATTACAAAGTCTAGAAGTAAAAAATAATACATTAACACCAGATTTTGATAAAAATACATTAAATTATACTTTAACAACATATGATACAAGTCTTGATATTTTGGCAGTACCAACAAATAAATTTGCTAAAGTATCTATAAGTAATAATAGAAATAATCTAAAAGAAGGATTAAATACTATAACTATAGATGTAACTAGTGAAAACGGAAAAACAAAAACATATACACTAGATGTAACACTTTTATATGATAGTAATAACTATTTAAAAAGTTTAAATACTAGTGATGGATTAAACGAAGAATTTAATAAAGAAAAATTAGATTATACAGTAACAACTGAAAAAGATGAAATAACTATTACACCTTTAGCAGAAAGTACAAAGGCAATAGTAAAAATTACTAATTCAAAAAATGAAACAGTTTCAGGACCAATCTTAGTTAGTGCAGGAGAAAATATATTTAATATAACAGTAACTGCTCAAAATGGAGATGTTAGAACATATAAATTAAATGTAACTAAAGTACCATCAACTGATTCAAAACTATCTAGTTTAACAACAAATGAAGGTTTAAATGAAACATTTGATCCAGAAAAATTAGATTATACATTAAATACTAAGAGTCATGAAATAACTATTCTTCCAGTAGTTCGTGATAAACATTCAAGTTATAAAATATTAGATAGTAATAATAATGAAATAACAGATGGTAAAGTAAAATTAGTAACAGGAGACAACAGATATTCTATAGTAGTAACTGCTGAAGACTTAAGCACTACAACATATATTTTAACAGTTACAAGAACTAAAAATAATGTTGCGACAATAGAATCAGTAGGATTTGGTACTACACCAAAATTTGATAAAAATACATTTAATTATGATACAGTAACAGACGAAACTAGTTTAGACTTTGGTAATATGGTATTAACAGATCCATATTCTACATATCAAATAACTGGGAACTCTGATTTTACAAATGATAAAACAAGTACAGTAACAGTAAAAGTTAAATCAGAAGATGAAAAGGTAACAAATACATATACATTTAATGTAACAAAAGCAGTATCAACAGATTCATCACTAAAAGAATTTAAATTAGGAGATTATGAATTTGTTCCAGAATTTAATAAAGATACGAAAGAATATGAAGTATTTGTACCAAAAACATTAACAGAAGAAATATTAAAAGTTAAAACAACAAAAAATACTGCGATTATAAAGAGTATTACAGTAAACTCAAATTCATTAACACTAACATCAGATCTTGAATATAACAGTAAAATTACTGGATTAAACCCAGCAAAAGGAGATACAATTACTGTAATAGTAGAAGCAGAAGATAAAACACAAAGTACATATACTTTAAAAGTAAGTAATGAGGATGAGATAAATAATTATTTATCCACATTAAATGTGTCTTGTGGAGAACTTACTCCAGCATTTAATAAAGATACAAATGAATATACAGTAATGACAACAAAAGATGTAACAGAATTTACAGTACTCGCAACACCTGAAGTAACAGAATCAACAGTAACTGGTAATGGAACATATTCATTTAATACAGATAAGAAAAAACAAGTAGTTGAAATAAAAGTAAAATCAAAACGCGGAAGTGAAAGAATTTATAAAGTAACTGTTAGAAGACCCGCATCAAATGAATCTAGACTAAATAATTTAACAGTTATAAATGGAGTAATGACTCCAAACTTCCAAAGTGAAACATATGAATATGATGTAACTGTTCCAAGTTTAATTACAGAATTAAATAAAGATTCATTTACTTATGAATTAATGGATGAAGATGCAAAAATCTCATTCCCAAGTATGAAATTAAATGTTAATGAAGTAAATAAATATGAAATAACAGTAACATCAGAAGATGAAACAAGTGTAACAAAATATATATTAAATGTAACAAAAGAGGCATCAAATAGTACAACTATCTCTAGTGTTCACGTAAATGCATTAGGCGAAGAATTAACTTGTGAAGTAAATCAAGATACTAAAACTTGCGAAGTAACAATACCTGCAGATGCGACTAGTTTTGTAGTAAGTGCAGATATACCATATGGCGCAAGTATAAATCCAGAAAATAAAACAAGTTATAATATGGATATAACAGAAAAAGAAAAAGATATAACTTTAAATGTAACCGCAGAAAATAAAATAAATACCGATTCTTATACACTAAAAATATTAAGAGAAAAATCAAATAATGCTTTCCTTAGTTCATTAGAAGTAAATTATACATCTGTTTCTAACTTTAAAAGTGATGTATTATCATATGAAGAAACTGTAATAGGAACATTATCACAAGTATTTATAAGCGCAAGTACAAAAGATCCTCGTGCTACTATTAAGACAGATCTATCAAATACATTTAAGTTAAATCCTGGAGATAATAATATAGATATTTTAGTAGAAGCAGAAGATGGTACTAAAAAAACTTATACAGTAAATGTAATAAGAAGTACAAATGAAGATGCAACACTAAAAAGCTTAAGTGTTAATGGTTATAAATTTAGTGAAAACTTTGATCCAGATGAAACAGAATATACTGTTTTATTCCCAAGAGATAAGACTGAACTAAATAAAACAGAAATATCATATGAATTATCAGATCCAATCGCAAGTATATCAATGGATAGTAAATTAAGTGTTGATTATGATAAACAATATAATACATTTAATATAACTGTAACTGCGGGTGATGGAGTTACTAAAAAAACATATCATATAAATGTAAAACCAATTCCATCAACAAATAATGAAGTAGATCATATCGTGATTAATGGTGATGAAGTAAAAGATGTAGAAGGAACATTCACATATCCTATATTTGATACTGATACAGAAGCAACTTTATCAGAAATAGTACTTAAAAACGAATATGCAAGTATTTTTGTATTATTACCACAAAATATAAAAGCAGATGAAGACTTTACATTTGTAGTAACCGCAGAAGATGGAAGTATAAAAACTTATACAGTCAAATTAATTCAAAATAAAACAAGAGAATTAAATTTACAAAATATTGAAGTTAACTTTAAAGAAGAAGATGATTGTGACGGAATATGTACATTAAATAAAACATTTGATGAAAATGTATTAGACTATGAAATATATATTCCAAATGAACTTAATTCTTTAGAAAGTTTAATAGTAACACCTAAAAATAATTTACAAAATGTTGTAATAAAAGATAATGAAAACTTTGTAGTAGGTGAAAATATAATAACAATTATAGTAAGTAATTCATTAAGTGAAACGAAAGAATACAAATTACATGTTATTAAAGAAGCAAATTCAGATCCAAACTTACTTGGTATATCATTTAAAATACCAGAACAAGAAATAGAAGGATTTGATGAAAATACTACAGAATATAATGTTGAATTTACAGGACTTACAACAGGTAAATATGAACTAGAATATACTAAGAAATTTGATGGTCAAAGAGTTAAAAAGTCAGGAGCAACTGTACTTAATTATGGAAATAATAACATAATAGTAACAAGTAAATCAGAAAGTTGTTTTAGTTCAGTAAAAACAAGAAAAGGATGTAATGAAAAATCCTATGTAATTCATGCTTATAGAAATGAAGTATATAGTAACCTTTTATCAGCATTAACTATTTCAACAGGTAATGAAAGTGATTTACTTCAAACATTTAATAAATATAAATTTGATTATGTACTAGAAGTAGATAGCGAGATAAGTAAAATAAAAGTAGAAGGTATAGCATTTGATTCTGAACACGCAAGTGTTGAAGGTAATGGTGAATATAACTTAAAATTAGGTGATAATGAAATTAAAATTACTGTTGTTCCTATAATAGGAGGAAAAAGAACATATACAATAAATGTTGTTAGAAGTTCAAGTGATAATGTTAACTTAAGTGATTTAAAAGTTATAGGTCACACTATGACTCCAAACTTTAGTAAAACAACTCTTGATTATTATGTAAGTGTTGACAGTGATGTAAATTCATTAGATGTAAAATATACAAAAGAAGATCCTAATTCAAGTGTTGTTATTTCAGGAAATGATAATTTAGTAACAGGTGAAAACATTATTAGAGTAGTAGTATTATCTCAAGATAAAACAAGAGGTAAAACATATAAAATCCATGCATTTAAAGCTGCTAGTGATGAAAATAAACTTAATAATATTAAAGTTTCATCAAAAGAAAATGATACAGAAACTGAATATAACCTAGAACCTAAATTTGATCCAGAAAAAAATGAATATAATGTTAATATTCCATCTAATATAAATATAGTTAATGTAGATGTAACTAAGAAAAATATTATGGAAACAGTAACAGGAATAGGTACTTATGCACTTAAATATGGAACTAATAAAGTAACAATTGTAGTAACAAGTGAAAGTGGAATAATTAATAATTATACTCTAAATATTAACAGAGAATATGAACTTGGTTTATCAGATTTAATAGTAAAAGACTTAATGACAAATGATGAATTTAATCTTACTCCAGAATTTGAATCAAGCACTTTAGAATATAATGTAACTGTTCCATATGAAACAGAAGATGTATTTATAGAAGGTACTTTAATAGAACCTGATTGTAATATAACAGGTCTTGGTACTCATGCATTAAATACTGGAGAAAATACTGTAAATATTACGGTTTCATATAAAGATGAAGCAAGTAAAACTTATGTACTTAATATAACAAGAGAAAAAAATAACGATAATAATTTATTAAGTTTAAAAGTAGAAGAAGGAATTATTTCACCAGTATTTGATAAAGATACATTAAATTATGAAGTAACAATTCCATATGAATTTACAAGTGCAACAATTGATTATACATTAAGTGATCCAAATGCAAGTGTAGAAATAATTAATAATTCTGATTTTGAAGTTGGAATAAGTAAAGACGTAATAGTTAGAGTAACTGCAGAAAATGGTGATGTAAAAGACTACATAATTAAGGTAACAAGGGATGAAATGCCAGATGCAAGTAATTATTTAAGCTATATGGCTGTAGATAACTTTGAATTAGAACCTGAATTTACTAAGAAAAATTTAAATTATGAAGTAGATGTACCTAAAGATACAACAAATATAACACTCCATTTAAAAGCAGATGAACCAAGATATACAACTGTATCAATATATAAACTTGGTGAAAGTGCTATGACAGATATAGATGTTACACAAAAAGATCCATCTATAAATCTTGATATAACAAGTAAGGATACAACATTTGTAATTAGAGTAACAAATTATCAAGGTATAACTAGAAACTATCAATTACTTGTATATAGATTAGGTGATGATGAAGCAAGAATTAAGAGTTTATCATTTAATCATGGTGAATTATCTCCAAAATTTGATAGAGATAAATTTGAATATACACTAGAAGTAGATAGAAGCATAAATGCTATAAAAGAAGATGTTATAATGCTTGCGGAAGATTCTACTTATACAATTATAGGAAATAAAAATTTAAAACCTGGAAATAATACAGTATTAATAAAGACTTTATCTGCAGATAAAACAACAAGTCTTACATATACAATTACTGTAACAAAGAAATTATCTAGTAATGCATATTTAAGTGATATAGTAACATTCCCAGAAAAAACATTTACATTTAATAAAGAAGACTATACATATAACATGACTGTGCCAAAGAATGTTAATAGCGTTCAAATAATAGGTATTAGAGAAGATACTACATCAACAATTACAGGTAATGGAGTATATAATATTACAGGAAATGAATTAATAGTAAATTTAGTAGTAACCGCAGAAGATGGAACATCAAAAATATATACAGTAACATTTACTAAAGAAAAAGATGATAATGCTAATTTAGCAGAACTTATAATAGATAATGGTGAACTTGTACCAGAATTTAATCCTGATACTTTAGAATATAATGTAAAGGTAGAAAATTACATAGATTCAATTAGAGTAACAGGAAAAGCAGAATCAGATTCAAGTACAGTAACTGGATTTGGAGAACATAATTTAGATGTTGGAACAAACAAGATAACAATCACAGTAACAAGTGAAAGTGGAAATAAAAAAGATTACATAATAAATGTAACTAGAAAATCAAATACAAGAAATACACTTGAATCACTTGTAATTAGCGATGAAAATAGAAGTTATGCATTAAATCCAGAATTTGATAAAGATACTGAAAATTATACTGTGGAATTACCAAGATACTTAAAAGAAGTAACAGTAACTGCTAAAGCAGAAGATGAATCTAGTACATTAACAGGAACAGGACTAGTATCTATAGATGGTAAAGACAAAATAGTAGTAACAGTAACAAGTGAATCAGGAGAAGAAAAAACTTATACTGTGGATATCGTAAGAGTTAAATCAAGTATCGCATATATAAAATCATTAGTTGTAAAAAATGGTGAAATAGATAAAGAATTTAATAAGAAAACTTATGATTACACCGTAAATGTAAATGAAGATGTTACATCCCTTGATATGGATATAACACTAGAAGACCCTAATTCAAGTTATGAAGTAATAGGTAATAAGAACTTATCCTCAGGAGAAAATATAATAAAAATAAAAGTAACTAGTGAAGATGGAAATACTACTAAGTTATACACAGTAAAAGTAATTAAAGGACTAAGCACAAATAATAACTTATCAATGATAAAAGTAAATGGTAATAATGTGGAAAACTTTAATAAAAATACTTTAGAATATAATTTAACTGTGGAAAACAGTACTGAATTTGCATTAATTGAGTATATTAAAGAAAATATAAAATCCACAGTAAAAGGTGATGGAACATATTCATTAGTAGAAGGAGAAAATATTATAAATATCACTGTCGCAAGTGAATCAGGTAATGAAAAAACTTATAAATTAAACATTTATAGAAAATATGATGATACACTAAAATCTATTGAAACAAATAGAGGTGAAGTATCTCCTACATTTAATAAAAATATAACTGAATATACACTTACTCTTCCAAATAGTGTTAAAGATATAAATGTAAAGGGAATAGCTTCTTCAAAAGAAAGTACAGTAGATGGAAACAATACATATGATTTATTACCAGGAGAAAACACAATAACTCTTACAGTTACTACAAAAGATAATAATAAAAAAACATATACATTAATAGTAACAAGAGAAGCAAGTGATAATAATTACTTAAGTAGATTAAGTATTTCAGAAGGTGTATTATCTCCAACATTTAATAAAGATAAGACAGATTATACAAGTGTTATACCAAATGAATATGATCATGTAACAATTGATTATGAAACTATGGATAAAGAAGCAACTGTTCAAATAATAGGTAATGAAAACTTAGTAGAAGGAGAAAATACTATAACAGTAAGAGTAACATCTACTAGTAAAAAAGTAAAAGATTACGTATTAACTATAACTAAACAAGCAAAAGAAAATTACAGCAATTACTTAACAGATTTATCAGTAGATCCTGGTGAACTTGATCCAGTATTTAATAAAGAAACAAATACATATAATGTAACTGTTCCAAATAGTGCAAGTGTTATAACAGTAAGTGGTGTAAGAGAAAGTAATGAAGCTACTGTAAACGGATTTGGAAGACATGAACTTTCTAGTAACAGAACTGAAATATTTGTTACAGTAATAAGTAAAGATAAGAAAATAAGAACTTATAAAATAATTGTTAACAAACTTGGAAGCAGTGAAGCAAGATTACAAAATCTTATGTTTGAAGAAGGAGTAGTAACACCGGTATTTAATAAAAATATATATGAATACAATATGGTTATTCCATCAAATGTAACAGAATTAACTCCACTTTTAGTAACAACTATTGATAAGGATGCTACTTATGAAATAATAGGTAATGAAAACTTAAATGCAAGCGTTAGTACAGTAATAGTAAGGGTAACAGCGCCTGATAAAATAACTAAAAAAGACTATAAAATAACAGTTAATAAAGAAGTAAAACCAATTGCTAGATTGCTTTCTTTAACAAGCAATGTTGGAGAACTTACTCCAGAGTTCGATAAAGATAATTCAGGAGTATATGAAATAGATGTAGATGATAGTATCAATAGTATAATTTTATCTGGTGAAAAAGAATATGAATCATCTATAGTAAGTGGTTTAGGAATTCATTATTTAACTGATAAAGAAACAAATGTAATAGTAACAGTAACAAGTGAAACAGGATATGTGATGAAATATGCTGTAAAAATAGTAAAATCAAATTCTTCAAATGCATACTTAAGTGATTTAGGTGTTAAAAATAATGTTATATCACCAGAATTTGATAAGAATACAAATTCATATAAATTAACAGTGCCAGATAAAGAATCAAGCATTGAAATATATGCAATACCAGAAAATCTGTCAAGCACAGTAGATGGTACTGGAATAAAGAATCTTGATTATGGTTTAAATACATTTAATATAGTAGTAACAAGTGCAAATGGTAATACAAATACTTATGTAATAGAAGTTACAAGAGAATATAATGAGAGTGTTAGAATTAAAGATTTAATAGTTAAAGAAGGAGAACTTACTCCAGAATTTGATCCTGATACATTAGAATATAGTATTAATATTCCAAATGAAAAACAAAGTTTATCATTAAATGTAACTCTTGAAGATCCAAATTCAAGTTATGAAATAATAGGTAATGAAAATTTTGTATTAGGAGAAAATAAAGTACAAATAAAAGTAACTGGTAAATCAGGTAAAACTAATACTTATGTGTTAAATGTAAATAGACAAAATGAAGTAAATAATTATCTTAAAAATATAACATTATCAGATGGAGAACTTACTCCAGAATTTGATAAAACTATTCTTAGTTATGATGTAACAGTAGGTGAAAATGTAGATTCTATAAATGTAAGCGCAACTGTTGAAGATGAAAAAAGTACATTAACAGGTGATGGAATACATTCACTTGTTAAAGGAAAGAACAAGATATTATTAAAGGTTGTAAATAGTGGTATAGAAAGGGTTTATACATTAAATATTTTAAGAGAATATAATAGTGATAATAAACTAATATCATTAACAACTGATAAAGGATCATTAACTCCAGAGTTTAATCCTGATATTAATAATTATGTTGTTGATGTAGATGAAAATACTGATAATATAACTGTAAATGCTACTGCAAATCCTGATTCTTTAGTAACAGGAACAGGAAACTATCCATTAAATAAGGGTGAAAACACTATAACTATTACAGTAACCGCAGAAGATGGAAGTATAAATACATATGTTATAACTGTAAATAAAGCATTATCTTCTAATTTAAATCTTACAAAATTTGAACCAGATACTGGAACTCTTGATAAGGAATATAATAATAATGAAAATACTTATACATTAAATGTTGGTTCTAATATATCAATTATAAATATGAGTATTATTCCTGAAGATTCTAGAACTACAATTAGTGGTGAGAAAGTAATTACGATGAACGAAAGTGAAAACACTATTACTTATACATTAACTGCTGAAGATAATAGTACTAGAGTTATTACATTAAATGTAGTAAGAGAAGAAGAAGTAACTGATTTAGAAATTGATAAGACAAATATTGTAATAGTAGAAGGAGAAACAGATAAAATTAATGTTAAAGTTCTTCCAATTAGTGTTAATACTAAAGTTTTATATGAAGTATTAGATAAAGATATAATAGAAGTTGATGAAGATGGTAATATTAAAGCACTTACTAAAGGATTTACAAAAATAATTGTAAGTACTGAAAAAAATCCAACAATGAGAAAAGAAGTAACTGTTGAAGTATTATCAAGTAAAATTACAAGTTCTGTTTATAATATTGCTAGAGTTGATTATGAATATATAACTGGTATGGATGAAAATGATACTATTAAAGATTTATTATCTAATGTAGATAATGAAAGTAGTACATTAAAAGTTTATAATTCAGATTTAACAGAAATAACTGATTTAGATGAAGTTATAAAAACTGGACAAGTAATTAAACTTGTTATAAATGGTAAAGTATATGATGAATTATATATTGTATTAAAAGGTGATATAAACGGAGATGGATTAATAGATGTTACAGATAAATCAAAATTAAAAGATCATATATTGTTAAGAACTGAATTAACAGATTATACTAAATATGCAGCAGATCTTAATAATGATGGATTAATAGATGTATCTGATAACTCTAGAATTGCAGATTATATCTTAATGAGAATAGATACTTTAAATTAAAAAGCAGAATGAGAAATCATTCCGCTTTTTTGATACCTTATAAATGTTATTTTTTTATAACTACTATCATAATGATAAGGAGAAATAAAATGATAGTAATGTATCGAAGAACTTTGATTACAAAGTTTCTTTTTTTCATTATTATCAAACCTTCTCCCTATAAGAGATTCGGTAGATACTAAAACAACTAAATGTTCCAAGTGTATTATCTCATGGTTAATTTTGCAAAACAAGCAAACAAAGTAAAAAAACTTGAAAAATTTAACAATTAAAGAGTTATAAAAAAACTCTTTTTTTTCTTATAAATTATGGAATTTTCGTTCACAAAATTAATTAAATTTGATATAATTGATATTAATAATAGGAGTCTATCTTTAGGAGGTAGTAAATGAGAAAGTTTTTTTATAAAATACTAAGCTTAATGCTTATATTTTCGGTATTTATCTCATCATTTTCATTAAACATAATTAGCGTATATGCAGATGGTGAACACAAGTTTTTATTAAAAGCATATGATTGGAATACTTTTGACAATGATTGGGAAGGATCTGGAACAGGTGATGAGCTTATGAATAATGCTGATGTAGAACCTGGAAAAGTAATTCAACTTTCAATTTACTATATACCAGGTACAGATCCAGATATGATGATGCAGATGGCTATAAAATATGATAGTACTTTAGTTGAGCCAATGTATGATGAAGGGTCATTATATCTAGAAACTGATATGTCAACAACTTATCAAGGTGGTATATGGCCTGCGGTTGGATCATCCCCTGCCAATAAGAAGAAAACGAATTGGACAGTATCTGCTAACGATGCAGTAAGTTCCAGTTTGATTACTGTTTTGGCTGAAGATACTGCAAAAACGAAAGCACTTACAACGGAAGGTGTAATCGCAAGTGTATATTTTAAAATAAAAGATACTGCAAAAGCAGGTTCTGTAATAACATTTGAATATGATAATTCTCGTACAAAATTAACAAAATATGACGATGGTACAGAAAGACCAGTTATTACAGAAGGAATAAACTTAAATGTTTTCGGAAAAATGTCCGCAAATACATTATTAAAATCATTATCAGTAAAAAAAGGTACACAAGAGTATCCATTAAATCCTACATTTGTGCCAGACTCAGAAACAGTAAGAGATTATCAAACAACAGTACCAAATAATATAACAAGTGTTGATATATCCGCAACAGCATCTGATACATCTGGAAAAGTATTACCTGGTGGTCTTGGAACAAAAAGTTTAAATGTCGGAGAAAATAATTTTAATTTAGTTGTTCAATCACAAGATGGTACACAAGAAATATATAGATTAACAGTATATAGATTAAATAATGATGCGACACTAAAAAGTTTAACATTAACAAATGGTGTAAATATTGGAACATTTAGTGGTGGAACAACATCATATACTGCAACTGTTCCATATAAGACTAAATCATCAGAAGTAACAGCTTTAACAAATGATTCAAAAGCAGTTATAACAAGTGGAACAGGTTCATTTAATTTTACAAATTATGGAACAACAACAAATACACATAATATTGTAGTAAATGCAGAAAATTGTGATTCTAAATATGCAAGTGTTCCAGGAAATACATGTACAAGCAAAACATATACAATCACAGTTACTAGAACTTCTCCATCAAGTAATAATAATTTAAGTAATTTAACAGTAAATAATAAAACAGTAACTAATTTTAATAAAAATACTTTAGAATATATTTTACCAAATGTATCTAATGAAACAACAAGTTTATTAGTAGGAGCAGTAGTAGAAGATACAGATAAAGCACAAATAAAAAGTGGAACTGGAACAGTTAATTTAAATATTGGAGATAATACATTAAATATAGTTGTTCAAGCAGAAAATGGAGACGAAAAAACATATAAATTACATGTTAGAAGATTATCAAATGATAACAAATTAAAAAGCTTAGAAGTTAAATCAACACCAAGTGCTAGTTTATCACCAGCATTTACAAGTACGTTCTTTGGAGATTATAACTATAATTATACAGAAGATGTAAGTTCTATAGATGTAAAAGCAATTGTTAATGATACAGATAAAGCAATGGTTGGAATAGTAGATGCAAATGGTTCTGAAACACTTACTAGCTCGTTAAATACTGCATCTAAAACATTTACAACTAATACAAGTAATGTAACAATTGTAGTAACTGCAGAAGATGGAAGTATTCAAAACTATACTTTAAACTTAGTAAGAGCAAAATCAACAGATGCAAATTTATCTAGCTTAATAGTAAATCCTGGAGAACTTGTTCCAGTGTTCAGTAAAGAAACAAGAAATTATAATGTAATTGTAGATGGAAGTGTAACAAGTATAAATGTTAATGCAACACCTCTATCAAAGTATGCTAGAGTAGAAAGTATTACAGGAAATACAAATCTTAACTTTGGAAATAATCAAGTGGAAGTAGTAGTAAAAGCAGAAAGCGGAAATACAGTAACATATACAATAAATGTTGAAAGAAAGAAATATGACATTGCTTTATTAGATGATATAAAAGTAGATGGCGTAAGTATAGACAATTTTAATAAAAATACATTTGAATATACTTTAGATAAAGTTCCATTTAGTAAAAATAAAATCAATGTAGATGCAACTAAAACAAATGAGTTATCAACAGTAAAAGGTTTAGGAGATATAGAACTAAAAACTGGTGATAATCAAATAGTAATAGAAGTAACAGCGCATAATGGTACAACTAAAAATACATATAAATTAAATATTGAAAGAGAAAAAAATAGTGATAATTTAGTAAAAAGTATAAAAGTATCAGGAGTAACACCAATATTAAATGATGATGGAACATATAGTGTAACACTTCCAAATAATAAGACAACATTAACACCTAATGATGTAGATGTTACAATAAGTGATGATGCTAGTATAGAAAAAAGTTCAGCAATAAATTTATCAACAAAAAATGATAACATATATACATTTAAAGTAACTGCTGAAAATGGTGCTGAAAAAACATATACTATAAAAGTAACAAGAACAAAATCTAATGATACAACACTAAGCAAAGTAACATTAACAATAGGAAGTGATTCATCAAGATATTGCTTAATGGAAAATGATAAATGTAAAATTAATGTACCTAGCGATACAACAAAATTCTCTTTAACATCAGAAATAAATAGTGAAAGTACTATCTCGCCTGTAAATGGTACAGAATTTACTATGACACCAACAGAAAGAATAAAAGATATAACTTTAACAGTAACTGCAGAAGATGATACTAAAAAAGAATATACAGTTACAGTTGAAAGACAAAAATCATCAAATAATAATTTAAGCGATATAAAAGTAGATAATGTAAGTTTATCTGATTTCAACAAAAATAAATTAACTTATAATATAACAGTTCCAGGAACTACAAGTAGTGTACTTGTATCTGCTACAGTAGAAGATACAGGAAAAGCAGTAATAACAACAGATTTAAGTAATAAATTTAGTTTAGACTTTGGAAGTAATAAAATAGAAATTGTAGTAACAGCAGAAAATGATGAACTAAAAACATATACTTTATATATAGAAAAAAGTAAAAGAATAAATGCAAATTTAAAAGACTTAAAAGTAGATAATGAAACAATTACTGATTTTAATAAAGATAAAACAGAATATACTTTAGATGATGTACCTTTTAATAAAACTGAATTAAATATATCTGCAATAGCGGAAGATACTTTAGCTAAAGTATCAGGTACAGGAAATATAAAACTAAAAACTGGTGATAACAAAATAATTATTACAGTAACAGCGCATGATACATCAGTAGTAAAAAATTATATTATTAATGTAAGAAGAGAAAAGAATAGTGATAATAAAGTAAAAAGTATAAATGTATCAGGAGTAACACCAACATTAAATGCAGATGGGACATATAGTGTAACACTTCCAAATAATAAGACAACATTAACACCTAGTGATGTAGATGTTACAGTAAGTGAAGACGCTAGAATAGAAAAAAGTCCAGCAATTAGTTTAACAACTAAAAATGATAACATATATACATTTAAAGTAACTGCTGAAAATGGAAATGAAAAAATATATACTATAAAAGTAACAAGAACAAAATCTAATGATACAAGTATAAAAAAGGTAACACTTACAATTGGAACAGATTCATCAAGATATTGTTTATTAACTGATAATAAATGTAAAATTGGTGTACCAAGTGATACAACTAAGTTCTCTTTATCTTCTGAAATAAATAGTGAAAGTGTTATTACACCTGCAAATGGTACAGAATTTACTATGTCATCAACAGAAAGAGTAAAAGATATAACTTTAACAGTAACTGCAGAAGATGGAACACAAAATGAATATACAGTTACAGTTGAAAGAGAAAAATCATCAAATAATAATTTAAGTGATATAAAAGTAGATAATGTAAGCGTATCAGGTTTTAACAAAGACAAATTAATTTATAATTTAACAGTACCAGGTGCAACTGATAGTGTAAGTGTAAGTGCAGTTGTAGAAGATACAGGAAAAGCAACTATAACAACAGATTTAAGTAATAAATTTAATTTGAACTTTGGAAGTAATCAAATAGATATAATTGTAACAGCAGAAAATGGATATTTAAAAACATATACTTTATTTATTGAAAGAAGTAAAAGAGTAAATGCTTATTTAAAAGACTTAAAAATTAATGATAATACTATAACAGGATTTAATAAAAGTAAAACAATATATGATTTAGGAGAAGTTGATTATAATACAATTGCTCTAAAAGTAGAAGGAATTGCTGAAGATGAACTTGCAACTGTATTAGGTAATGGACTTATAAATTTAAGTACTGGATCAAATACAATTACATTAACAGTAAAAGCACATGATACTAGTGTAAGTGAAATATATAAAATTACTGTTAAAAGAAAATTAAATGATGATACAGGTATTCAGGGTATAACTCTTGCGGGAGTTCCAGCAGTTAAAGATGGATTAAATTATAAAGTTACTGTACCAAATGATGTGACAAAAGCAGATAAAACAAATTTAATAGTTACAGTAAATAATCCAAAAGTAGAGACAGATAAAAAAGCAGAATATATATTCAATGATACAGAACTTTTAACAACAAGTGATAATGAGATAAATATATTAGTAACTGCAGAAGATGGAAGCGTAAGAGCATATACATTAATAGTAACAAGAGAAAAATCAGATGTTGCACTTTTATCAAATTTAACAGTAACTAATGGTAGTTTCTTACCAAGTTTCTCATCAAATGTATTTGAATATGAAGTAACAGTACCTGTTGATGTAACAGAATTTAATGTAACTGCTAATAAGTTAGAACCAAATTCAAAAGTAACATCAGGGGAAGGACACTATAATATTTCAACAAGTGAAAAACAAATAGAAGTAACTGTCGTAAGTGAAGATGAAACTAAGTCAAATACATATATATTAAATATAAAGAGAACTAAATCAAGTATAAATACATTATCAGATATAACTGTTAGTGAAGGAACATTAACACCAGAATTTAATTCAAATATAACAAGTTATACAGTAAATGTTGATGGAAATATATCATCAATAGATATATCCGCAACCCTAACAGATAGTAGAGCAACTATTATTTCAGGAACAGGTATTCATTCACTAAATGTAGGAGATAATAACATAGTTATTAGAGTAGAAAGTGAATCAGGTTCAATACTTGATTATAATATAAATGTAATTAGAGCTAAGAAGAATATAAATGATTTATCAATGATAAAAGTTGATGGAAAAGAAATAGAAAACTTTAGTTCTGATACACTTGAATATGATTTAGGTGATGTAAATTATAGTAAGACAAAAATAAATGTAGAAGCAGTATTAAAAGATGTTGATTCTAGCGTAAAAGGTGATGGAGAAATATCTTTAAAAACAGGAGATAATGAAATTGTACTTACAGTAACAGCTCAAAATGGAGAAGAAAAAACATATAAGTTACATGTAAATAGAATAAAAAATAATAATGCAAATCTTAGTTTATTATCAGTAATGGGTTATACATTAACACCAGATTTTGATAAAGATACTTTATATTATGAAACAACAGTTGAAGAAGAAAAAAGTATTCTTACAAAAGAAGAAGTAACTGCGGTTGCAGAAGATAAAAATGCATCTATTTCAAAACAAGATAATATAGAATTATCAACAACAGTAGATAATATTTATAAAGTAACAGTAACTGCAGAAGATGGAAAAACTATAAAAATATATACAATAAAAGTAAATAGACCAAAATCAAGTGATACAACTTTATCAAAAGTTAATTTAACAAATGCAGTGTTATCTCCATCTTTATCAAAAGATAAAAGAGAATATACACTTACAATTCCATATGGAAGTACAGAATTTAATATAGAAGGCGTGCCAACTGTTCCTACTACAACAGTAACAGGTAATGGTACATATTCAAAAGATGATAAAGTAGTAAGACTTACAACAATTGCGGAAGATGGAAGCATGGATGTATATGTATTTAATGTTGTAAAAGCATTAAGTAATGATGCAACACTTCATGATTTAAGTGTAAGTGGATATAATTTAGATAAAACATTTACATCAACAACACTAGATTATAGTATTGGAGATATTCCTTATGGAACAACTAAATTAAAAATAAATGCTACTCCAACAAATTCAGATTCAACTATAAAATATTATGTAGGAACAACTTCCTTTGATAGTAATATAGTAGATATACCAACACTTCTTGGTGAAAATATAATAACAGTAGAAGTAACCGCAGCAGATGGAATAAGTAAAAAATTATATACAATAACATACAATATAGTAAAATCAGATAATGCTTACTTAAGTAAATTAAAGCCATCATTAGGTAAAATAGATTTTAATAAAACTACATTCTTATATAATATAAATGTAGAAAATAATGTTGATCAAATAAGTTTTGATATAGAAACAGAAGATAAAAATGCAAGTATTAAAGTTCTTTCAGAAAATTTCTTTACACCTAAAACAATTACAGTTGATAACTTAAAAGAAGGTGATACAACACTTGAAATTATAGTTGTCGCACAAAATGGAAATACAAAAACATATAGTGTAATTATTCATAGACTTAGTAAAGAATTAAGTAGTGATGCTAACCTTAGTAGTTTATCAGTAAATGGACAAACTTTAGATAAAGAATTTAATATGAATGAAACAGAATATAGTATTGGAGAAATACCATATAGTTTAGAAAATTTAACAATAAATGCAACAACAAATATTGATACATCAACACTTACATATTTAGTAAATGGTAATAAACAAAGTAGTAATGTTGTTGATATTCCAAAAAATAATGGTAATGGTGCAATTACAATTCAAGTAACTGCAGAAGATGGTAAAACAGTTAAAAACTATAAAATAACATATTCAAAACAAGCATCAAGTAATGCATACTTAAGTGATTTAAGAGTAAGCTCTGGAGAATTAAATTTTAATAAAACAAAATATTCTTATATAGTAAATATAGATAGTGATGTAAATAAAGTTGATTTAACAAGTGTACTTGAAGATAATAAATCTAATATGAAAATAAATGGAATAACATATACATCACCACATACATATACAATTTCACCACTAGAAGTAGGTAATACAGAAGTTGTAATATTAGTAACAGCAGAAGATGGAACATTCTTAACATATAAAGTAACATTTGTGAAAAAAGCAAATATATCAGAAGTAATAACATCTGTTAAATATGGTCATACAATAGCCAATGGTTATATAAAAACAGTAAAAGTAAATACAACAGTACTTGAATTAAAAGATCAATTAGATAACCCTAATGAATATTTAGAAATAGTAAATAGTGATGAAACAAGTGTTATATCAGATAGTGATATAGTTGCGACAGGATATATAGTTAAGTTAATGATTAATGGAGAAGAAAAAGATAGAAAAACTATTGTAATAAAAGGTGATGTTAATGGTGATGGAGTAATAGATATCAGTGATTCAATTGGTATATTAGGTCATTATTTAAATGGTGAAAATAGTTCTAAAGCATTAACTGGAGCATATTTTGTTGCTGGTGATATGGTAGAAGATAGTGAAATAGATATAAGCGATGCGATAAGTGCATTACAATATTATTTGAAGAATTAGTAGGAGGTACATAATGAAGAATAATGGAAAGATAACAAATAAACTTATTATAATTTTAATAGTAGTAGCATCTATATTTGCAATATATATTAAAGCAAATGCTGCAAGTACAGTAGGATCTGCTAGTATTGGTTATACAGTAAATAATAATGCTAATATTGGTGATGAAATAACTGCTAAAGTAAATGTTAACAATGTTAATGTTGATTCAAGTAATATTGGTATATGTGGTGTAGGAGGAAACATATCATTTGATAGTGATTATTTAGAATTTATATCCGCAACTGGTATGAGTTCTCCATACGCTGTATCTGTAAATAAAAATAATAATTATAAATTTGCAGGTATTGATTTTACCTTATCAAATGGATTTAGTTCAGCAACAGATATAATTACATTAAAATTTAGAACATTAAAAACTGGTTCAACAACTTTATCTTTGGCAAATGTATTATTAAATGACTGTAATAATAATAAATTATCAGTAACACCAGTTTCAAAAACAATAACAATAGGAACTCCTGTTATTAAAGATTCTAATAATTATTTATCTGCTTTAAGTATTACAGACTATACAATTAGCCCAGCATTTAATAAAAATACAACTAGTTATAGTTTAACAGTTCCAAATAATGTTTCAAGTATAACAGTAAATGCTACAAAAGAAAGTGCTAAAGCAACACTTGCTGGAACAGGAAATAAAAGTTTAAGTGTAGGCGCTAATAATATTTCAGTAGTAGTAACAGCAGAAAATGGAAATAAAAGAACATATACAATAACTGTAACAAGACAGTCTGCAATTCAAAAATCAAGTGATAACTCCCTAAAAGATTTATCAGTTCCAGGTTATACATTAAGTCCAGTATTTAATAAAGATAATTTAGATTATACTTTAAAGGTACCAAATAATGCGACTAAAATAGATGTTAAAGCAATAACAAATAATGAAAAATCAAGCGTTAAAATAGTAGGTAATACAGATTTAAAGGTAGGAAACAATGTGGTAACAGTAGAAGTAACCGCAGAAGATGGAAGTAAAAAAACATATAAAATTACTGTAACAAGAGAGGAAGAAAAGAAAAATGAGCCTGTTCTTGACTCAGATGCAACATTAAGTAAATTAAATGTAGGTGGTTATACATTAAGTCCAGCATTTAATAAAAATAAGTTTTCTTATTCTATAACAGTACCAAGTAATGTTGATAACTTAACAGTACAAGCAATTGCATCAAGTAGTAAGGCTAAGGTTACAATAAGCGGTAATAGTAACCTAAAACCAGGTATGAATTATATTACAGTTACAGTAACTGCAGAAAATGGTAATAAAAATACATATACAGTAAATGTAACCAAAAAGAAAGCAAGTACAAGTACAAGTTCTAATTCTGGTACAAAAGAAGAACAAAAAAAATCAAATGAAAATTATCTAGAAAGTTTAGTAATAGGTAATGGTGAAATAAGTCCTAAATTTGATAAAAATATGAGTAATTATGAAGTTACAGTACCATATGAAAGTAATAAACTTGATTTAACTTATAAAGCATCAGATAAAGCTAAAGTAGAGGTAATTGGTAATAAAGATTTAAAAGTAGGAGAAACTACCCCTATAACAATTAAAGTAATCGCAGAAGATGGAAGCGTAAGAATTTATACTTTAAATGTAAAAAGAAGTCCACTTAAAAGTAATAATGATTTATCAGATATAAAAATTGATGGTAAAAAGTTAGATGATAATTTTGATCCAGATAATTTAAATTATAAATTAACTGTTGATGGAAATACTGATTCCCTAGATGTAGAAGCAATTACTAAAAATCCAAATGCAAAAGTAGAAATAACTGGTAATAAAGATTTAAAAGAAGGTAACAATGTTGTAATGGTTAGAGTTACAGATGAAAATGGTTTTACAAAAAGTTACCAAATAGATGTTGAAAAGAAAAGTAAGAAAATTTTAGGATTAACTTTAGGACAATTTATCGCATTATTATCACTTTTATTACTATTATTAGCGATTATAATAATGCTTATAATATTAATTAAAAGAAAGAATAAACAAAAAGAAGATATTCAAAAAATATCAGAAGGAACTAAAATAGAATTTAAACCTGAAATTAATATTGGTTCTAGAAATGGTACAGATGATGATACTATTTATCCTAATGGAAATTTATATCAAGATAGTAAATTAAGTGCTGAAGTACCAAAACAATTAAGTGAACCTAAAAAAATAATAGATGAAGATTCTATTATTGAAGCAGATTATAAAGATAAATATGATTTATATGATGATGTAGTAACAAAAGATGAATTATATGATGCTTTAGAAGAAAGTTTAGAAACAAATAATTCAGATAAATTAAAAATGCTTCTTAAACAAGAAGAAGTAAATAGACTTAAAAAAGAAATAAAAGAAAAAGAAGATAATTTATACAAATCATCTGATGATGAATTTTAAAAGTATATAGAGGACTAAAAATAGTCTTCTTTTATTATATTAAAAGAATAGTATTGTTAGTTTTTTTACTAATATTTACATGAAATATAAAAATATTAATAATTTTTAGAAAAACACTTGCCAATAGATAATAATGGGGTGTATACTTAAATATAGAATAAGGCTAGTCAGAATAAGGCTAGTCAGAATAAGGCTAGTCAGAATAAGGCTAGTCAGAATAAGGCTAGTCAGAATAAGGCTAGTCAGAATAAGGCTAGTCAGAATAAGGCTAGTCAGAATAAGGC
>URBY01000007.1 GCA_900546245.1 uncultured Mycoplasmatota bacterium
GATGAAGCATTATCATTATTATATGATGAAAAAGAAAGAGAAGAAGAAAAAAGAAGAGCAGAAATAGAATATGCAGAAGAACATGGATTAAATAAAGGTATAAAACAAACTGCTAAAAACTTATTGTCAATGAATATGTCACTTGAAGACATATCAAAAGCAACAGGTCTATCAATTGAAGAAATTAATAATTTAAAATAAAAGATAACACGCACGTTATCTTTTATTATTTATCATAAGTTGTAGGTTGTGTACCTTTAATATAGTAAACAATTTTTTTCTTTTTAGATGCATTATTCGCAAGATTTCCAGTAATAGGATTAACTAAAACTGATACAATATTTTCTGGCTTATCATACCAAGAATCATTTTTATCCCTTAAGTAATTTTCCATAGTATCAGCCCATATATTTTTTGATATTTTTGAATCACTACTTTTTATCTTTTGATTTTTATCATATCCAACCCATACACCTAAAGTATAATCCCTATTATATCCCATAATCCATGAATCTGAATCAGTAGAACCAGTTTTAATAGCATAAGTTTTAGTAAGTTTAGGTTTAATAGTAAGACATGTAGGAGCATTATAATCTATTAAGGTACTATCATAACAATTATTTAAAAGAGTACTAAGTACAAAAGTATAATTATAATCAAAAACTGTCTTTGGTATACTTTTATGTTTATATAAAGAATTTCCTTTTAAGTCTTCCACTTTTCTAATAAGATATAAATTATTTCTAACTCCTTCATTTGCAAGAGTAGAATATGCATTAGTCATCTCCATAATATTTAATTCCTCTGTTCCAAGAGGGAGTGATACAGTTTTTTCCATTTTAGTTTTAATACCTGCTTTTTTAGCAACATCAATAATTTTGTCTTCGCCTAAAAATAAATGAGTTTTAACTGCGTATATGTTATCAGAATAAGCAATCGCAAGTAAAAGGGGAATAGGTTTAGATGGATATATATTTCCAAAATTTGCAGGACTATAAGTTTTATTATTTTCTAAAGAAAAAGTAGTAGGCTCTGATAAAAATGTAGAAGAAGCAGTGAAACCATCTTCAAGTGCAGCATAATAAAGAAATGGTTTCATAGTAGATCCAACTTGTCTTTTTGAATAAACTGCTCTATTATACTGACTTTTTTCATAATTTTTACCACCAACAAGTGCAATCACTTTACCTGTTTTATTTTCAACCATTACACTAGATGTTTGAATATCACTATCAGATTTAATATTTCCAGTAACAGCATTTTCAAGATATGTTTGTGCATTAACATCTAAATTAGTATATATTTTTATTCCATTTGTATCTAAATAATCATTTGGAATAATATCAATTTTATCAAGTTCATTCATAACGGCATCTTTATAATACATTAAAGTAGATAAATTTAATGTATCCTTTTTTCCATGATAAGTTAATTTAACATTATAAGCAGCGTCTGCTTCTTTCTTTGTAATATAACCATTAGTAACCATAGAATCAAGTATAACCCTTTGTCTTTTCTTAGCTTTAGTTTCATTATTAATAGGTGAATATTCTTGTGGTGAGCCTGGAATACCTGCGAGCATAGAACTTTCAGCAAGAGATAAATCCTCTGCAGATTTATTAAAATAATATTTAGCAGCATTTTGTATTCCCATAACACCATTACCATAATTAATAGTATTTAAATATCCTTCAAGTATTTCCTCTTTTGAATAATTAATTTCAAGCTTTAATGCAAGCCATGCCTCTTTAAATTTTCTATTCCAATTTCTATCAAAATTAAGATATAAATTTCTTGCATATTGTTGTGATATAGTAGATGCCCCTTCAATAATAGAGCCATTTTTAGCATTTTTATACATTGATTTTAATATTCTTACATAATCAAATCCATTATGTTTATAAAATCTTTTATCTTCAATAGAAATAGTTGCATTAATTAAATCTTTATCAATTAGCTTTAAACTAATCCATTCTTTCGAACCATTTCCCTTATAAATTACATTATCATCTTTATCATAAATAATTATATTATTAGTTTTTTTTAAGTCCATTTTAGGCGAAAGACTAATATAAAAGTAAATAAATGTAAATAATATACATATAAAAAAACTAAAAAAAACAAACGATTTTAGCAGTATTCTTTTCCATTTCATATAATTTCACCTATATTTCCTTTATTATTATGTAAAAAAAAAGAAAAAATATGAGTGCATTTTTATTATATATATGATATAATGCTACTTGAAAAAAAGATTGGTGATTTTTTTTGAAAAAAGTATATATTGATTATAAGATAAAAAATAATGATGAAATATTAAAAAAAGAAAACTTAGAAGCAGTTTATAAAGTAAATGAATATTTAAAAATAAAAGATAAAGATGAAAATATAAATATTTCTTTTAATAATGGTAATATTATTATGGAAAGAGATAATAATGAATCAAATCTATTATTTAATTTTGTATTAGATAAAGAAACAGAATCAAAGTACTTTATTAAAAACTTAAACTTTTATATTGATACAAAAGTAAAAACAAATCATTTACAAATAGATGATGATAGAATTATAATTGAATACGACTTATGGTTATCTGATGAATATTCTGGTAACTTTAAATATGAAATTATATTAAAGGAGGTATAAAGATGCTTGATTTTAAAAAAGAAATATCTAAACTAATAAGTAAAGAATTGAATATGGAAGATGATTTAATATATTCTTTCATTCAGCTTACTAAAGACGAAACAAACGGTGATTATTCTTTCCCATGTTTTAGTTTAGCAAAAACTTTAAGAAAATCTCCAATGATGATTGCAGACGAATTAAAAGGAAAAATAAATAATACTGATTTTATAGAAAAAATAGAATCAGTAAGTGGATATTTAAATTTTTATATTAAAAAAGAAGTATTAATAAGAGAAGTAATAAATTCATTTGATGAAGAAAAAGAGAAATTTGGTTCATCAAATATTGGACAAGATAAAACAGTGTTAATAGATTATTCTTCTCCAAATATCGCAAAACCTTTTCATATTGGTCATTTAAGATCAACAGTAATAGGTCAATCATTATATAGAATTTATAAAGAACTTGGATATAATGTAGTTGGAATAAATCATTTAGGTGATTATGGAACACAGTTTGGTAAGTTAATAGAAGCTTATAAACTTTGGCATGATGAATATAATATAGATGAAAATCCAATTGATGAATTAACTAAAATGTATATAAGAATAAATGAATTGTGTGAAAAGAATCCAGAAGTATTAGAAAGATGCAGAAATAATTTTAAATTACTTGAAGAAAAAGATGAATATTGTATGAATCTTTGGAACAGATTTAAAGAACTTAGTTTAGAAGAATTTAAGAAAACATATGATTTACTTGGAACTAGTTTTGATAGTTATAAGGGAGAAGCATTTTATAGCGATAAAACAAATGAAGTATTAGAAATATTAGAAAAAAATAATAAAATAACTAATTCAGAAGGTGCTAAAGTAGTAGACTTAGAGCAAGATGGAATAAATACACCATGTATTATTCAAAAATCAAATGGTTCATCAATATATGCAACTCGTGATTTGGCAGCTATACTTTATAGAGCAAGAACATATGATTTTGATAAATGTATATATGTTACAAGTTATGAACAAGATTTACACTTTAAACAAATATTTGCAGTAGCAAAATATCTTGATTTAGATGAAAAATATGTTGATGGATTGATTCATGTATCATTCGGAATGGTAAAGCTAGCAAGTGGTAAATTATCCACAAGAAAAGGTAACATAATAAAATTAGAAGATTTATTAAATGAAGCAATCAAAAGAGCAAAATCTATAATAGAAGAAAAAAATCCTAATTTAGATAATATAAATGAAATAGCAAGAAAAGTTGGAGTAGGCGCAGTTATATTTAATGATTTATATAATAGTAGAATAAAAGATGAATTATTTGATTATGATATAATGCTTAATTTTCAAGGAGAAACATGTCCATATATTCAATACATGTTTGTAAGAATTAATAGTGTCTTAGAAAAGTCAAATAGTAAAATTTTACTAGAAAATGTAAATATAAATAAAATAAATGATGATTTATCGTATAGAATGGCAAAAATAATATATAATTTTAGTGATACTATTAAAGAAGCAGCAAGTAAAAATGAACCATATATTATTTCAAGATACTTAATAGACCTTGCAAAAGCATATAGTTCATTCTATAATGAGAATAAAATATTATCTGATGACCTTGAAGAAAGAGATTCAAGATTATATTTAGTAAATATGGTTGGAAATATACTTAAGAAAGGAACTTATTTGCTTGGTATTGAAATGCCAAATAAAATGTAGTGAACAAATAATAATTTTAAGAATATAAATATAGCAAATAATAAGAAAGAGGTAAAAATATGAGCATAAGAGAAAAAGATAAGTTAGATTTAGAATTAATGAGCTATACTGATATAGCATACGAAATTATTAAGGAAGATAAAAAACAGTATAATACTCCAAATTTATTTAGAGAAGTATGTAATTTACTTGAATTATCAGAAGCTGAATTTGAAGCAAAAATAGGAGACTTTTTTACAGCACTTACAACAGATAAAAGATTTATTTTAATAGATAGTGTTAATTGGGATTTAAAAGAAAATCATGTTGTAAAAGTAATTGTTGATGATGGTGAAGATGATGCAGTAGACGTAATAGATGATGAAGAAGAAAGCGAAGATGAAGAAGAGGAAACAACTGATGAAGATGACGCGATAGAAGATGATTATACAGATGAATTAGATGATGATTACATGGAAGATGATTTAGAAGATTTAAATATAGTTGATGAAGACGATATAGAAGAGTAGGTGAAAAAATGATAGATAGATTAGAAGCAACTTTAGAAAAGTACAATAGTTTAACAGAAGAACTTAGTAAACCAGAAGTTTTAAGTGATGTAAAAAAGATGACTTCACTATCTAAAGAACAAGCATCACTTGCAGATATTATTGAAAAATATAAAGAATATAAAAAAGTTGTTAGTGATATTAACGATGCAAAAGAAATGCTAGATGATAAAGAAATGGCTGCATTTGCAAAAGAAGAAATATCAAGACTTGAAACAGAAAAAGAAAATTTAGAAAAAGAACTTGAAGTACTATTACTTCCAAAAGATCCTAACGATGACAAAAATACTATAGTTGAAATAAGAGGTGCTGCAGGTGGGGATGAAGCAAATCTTTTTGCAGGAGACTTATTTGAAATGTATAGTAGATATGCTGAAAATATGGGATGGAAAATAGAAATAATAAATGCAGTAGAAGGAACAAGTGGTGGATATTCACAAATAGAATTCATGGTTAAGGGAGAAAATGTATACTCAAAGCTTAAATATGAATCAGGAACACATAGAGTTCAAAGAGTTCCAAGCACAGAATCACAAGGAAGAGTTCATACATCAACTGCGACAGTTGCAGTACTTCCAGAAGTAGAAGATATAGATATAGAAATAAAAGATAGTGATATAAGAGTAGACGTATATAGAAGTAGTGGTGCAGGAGGACAAGGAGTAAATACAACAGATAGTGCAGTTAGAATAACATATTTACCAACAAATACAGTTGTAACTTGTCAAAATGAAAGAAGTCAGCTTAAAAATAAAGAACAAGCTATGAAAGTATTAAAAAGTAAAATATATGAAGATTTACAAAAGAAACAAAATGCTGAAATAGAAGACGAAAGAAGAAGTAAAATTGGTACAGGTGATAGAGCAGAAAAAATAAGAACATATAACTATCCACAAAATAGAGTAACTGATCATAGAATTAATTTAACAATAATGCAGTTAGATAGAATTATGCAAGGTAAATTAGATGAAATAATAGAAGCTCTAATTAATGAAGACCAAAGAAGAAAACTTGCAGGAGAATAATGACAGATATAGAATATTTAAAAAAATATTATAATGGGGATATTAATAATGCAATAAAAAGATTAGAAATGGGTGAACCTGTTCAATATATAGTTGGTAATGTAGACTTTTTTGGATATAAAATAAATGTTGATAAAAGAGTTTTAATCCCAAGATTTGAAACTGAGGAACTTGTAGAAAATACTATAAAATATATAAAAAAATATTTTAGTTTACCAGTAGATATATTAGAAGTAGGAACTGGATCTGGATGCATTAGTATTACTTTAAAAAAAGAATTAGAAAATGTAAATATAACTGCTAGTGATATATCAAGTGATGCATTAGAAGTTGCTTTATCAAATGCAAAAGAAAATAATGCAGATATTAATTTTGTAAATACAGATATTTATAAAGGAATAAATAAAAAATTTGATTGTATAATAAGTAATCCACCTTATATTTCTAAGGATGAAAAAATAATGGATATAGTATATAATAATGAACCACATTTGGCATTATTTGCGGATAATAATGGATTATATTTTTATGAAGAAATAATAAAAAACTCTAAAAACATATTAAAAGATAAATATTTAATATGTTTTGAAATAGGTGAAAGTGAAGCAGAAAATGTTACATCATATGCATATAAATATTTGAATAATCCAAAAGTCATAGTAAAAAAAGACTTAGAAAAAAGAGATAGAATGATTTTTATACATAATTTTGAATAAAATTAAAATAATCGTCCATACATAGAGTGAAAGGATGATTTTTTTATGAAAAAGTATATAGTTTTAATTTTAGCAATAATATCTATGATATATGTTTTTACAAGTGTTAAAGCAGAGGACACAATAATACCAGATGAAGCAATAAGATTTAGGGTAATCGCAAATAGTAATACAATTTATGATCAAAATATAAAAATTCAACTTAAAAATATTGTACAAAATAAAATATTTGAACTAACAAAAGGAACAGAAACAATTGAAGAAACAAGAAAAATATTAAAAGATAATATTGATTTATTAGATAATTTAACAAAAGAAACATTAAAAAACTTAGGATATGATAAAGATTATAAGATAAATTATGGTTATAATTATTTTCCAAAAAAGAAATATAAAAGTGTAACATATAAAGAAGGAATGTATGAATCATTAGTTATAACTTTAGGTACTGGTGAAGGAGATAACTGGTGGTGTGTACTATTTCCACCATTATGCTTAGTAGAAGCAGATGAAAGTACTGTGGATGATGCAGAATATACATTTTTTATAAAAGAAATTATTGATAAATATACTAAATAAAACTCCGTATTGTGAGCTTTTTTTATTTTATTCAAATAATTTGACAAAATAAACCTTTTATGTTAGTATATAGCACGTTATTTGAAAGAGAGGGGATTTCAATGAAAGAGATTAATATTAAACGTAAAGATAGAAATATCGATGTAATAAAGGAAAAAATGCTAGAAATACTTGATGAATATGAAGAAGCAAAAGAAGAAAATAATGAAGATGCAATGATAAAATTAGAAGGTTATTTTAATAAACAAAAAGCTTTAATGGAAGATTCTAAAGAGTATTTTGATTCATATGATACAGATGACATTAAAATGCAAGCAAATTATGATACAGATATAGATAATGTTAGAGAAGCAAAATATATTTTAGCTGGTAAAAAAGGTTATGAAAAAAATTCTGACTTATATAATGATTTAATGTCTTCTAGAACAATGGAAGAAGCAAAAGAAGTATTAGAAAATAAACCAGAAAAAAAGAGAAAGTTTGTATTTAGAAAATTTAAAAAACAATTCATAATCTTTGGATTAGTAGCGGCTTTAGGCGCAAGTACTGTAGGTTTAGTATCACATTTTAAAAAGAAAAATCATCAAAAAAATATTGTTCCAATTGAGACAACTACAGAATATAAAGATGATATAAATGATGATTCAATAAAAGAAGAAAATGATATAATTATACCAGAAACAGATGTAAATAATTTTAGTAATGACAATGTTTCTGTTGATGAATCTTATAAAAATTTAAAATATACAGGTAATGGTAAAACAGTATCTAATTATGCACAAACAAGTGGAGTAGGTGCAGGTGGTTCAGTTGGTTCAACAGGAACAACAGTTACTGAAAAATCAAATGATAATCTTGTATTACCACCAAAACCAGCAGATACAGTATCAACAGTTATTGTTCCAGAACAACCAGAAAATAATCAAACAACTGGTTCAATAACAGAAGTGCCAGGTAATAATGATAATAATACAAATAAAGATAATACAGAAAAAGTAACAATAGATGAAAACGAAGAAGTACCAAATCCTAGTGAAAATAATCCTAGTAAAATAGAAGAAGATCCAAGTAATAATAATGAAAATGATAGCAATAATAGTGGAAATGATAATAACAATAACAACAATAATAGCGATAATAATGAATCAAATACAACAGAAGATGTTGTAATTCCACCAAAACCAGAAGAAAATAATCCTAGTAAAATAGAGGAAACTGGTGATGATGATATAATTTATTTTGATGAACATGGTAATTCATATACAATACCAAATTCACCAAAATCTCAAGAAACTACAGAAGAAAAAACAACATCATCAAAAGTTCAAGAAACTATAGAAAATACAAAAGGAGAAGAAAAAACTACTATAGAAGAAAATGAAGAAGTTCCTTCATTTGAAACACCTACAGAAATAGAAGAAGAAAAATCTTCTATAACAGAAGAAAAAGAACAATATATTGCATTAAGAGAAGCTATAACATCAGCATTAGCTCAAAATAATGTAGAAACTGAGAACATGGAAGAATCACAAGTTCTTACATATAGAATGTAATTTAAGGGGGTATAATTTATGAAATCAAATAAAAAAAGACTTGCAACTATGTCACTTGGTGCTATGATGTTAGCAAGTGGTCTTACAGGTTGTAAAGAAAAAACAAATACAGTTGATTTAACAGAAGATATTACAACTGAAATTACTACAGAAAATGTATTAACAACAGAAACCGTTGATTTAGAAGAAGAAAGAGCAAAAACTCATGAATTACAATATAAAACTTTAGCAGAAAATTCATATAATACTTATAAAGAATTCTATGATGATATTAGTGTTTCTTCTTCACAAATAGAAAAATTAGTAAAAATATTAAATGAGGATTTATCTGGTATAACTACAGATGATGCTAGAGATGCATATGCATTAATAGATCAAATTATTTTATCAGATAATATGCATCATCAAATTGATAAATATATATTCTCGCCAGATTCAACTGACATACCAGTATATACACATCCAAGAATATCAGAATTTATATCAAATGATAATGTAGATTTAAAAGAATTCTTAATTAGAACAGAAAATTTAAGAGATGAAATTTATAATGCATATACTGTCGGTACAGAAGAAGATAGAAAAGTGGCTACAGAAGATGCTGCAAAATTAGTGGATTACGAAGCAATTCAATATAGACATAGTGGATCAATAATGAATGATAATACATTATCATCACCTAAGAGAATGCTTGCAAGTAATTATGAAAAAAATATAATTGGAATGTTAAATTCAATATCAGTTAATCAACCAGAAATGGAATCTTCAGAAGGATTTACTATATATTTAGTATCTAATGTATCTGTATCAGTAGATGAAAATGGAGAAAAAGTATATGATTATAGTGGAACAGATGATGTAGCATTTTCAGATGGTAAAGAATTAAGAGAACTACTTGCCAAGTGTGAACAAGGAAAATATATTGAAACATGTTGTAGTGAATTAGCATCAATAATAAAACAAATTCAAGAAAATAATTTAACACAATCAAGAAGAGAATTAAAAGATATGTATGAAGCAAAGAAAAATTTATTATCACAAATGAAACAAGATTCTTATAAAAGCATTTGTTCAAATGTAGAAAATGAAATAAATTCTAAATCATATGGATATAGCATATCAATAAATGGATAAGTAGGCAAAAGTCTGCTTTTTCTTTACACTTTATATTTTGTTCTTTAATAAAGTGTGCTAAAATAATATAGACACATATACTAAATATATAGGAGGTACATATGAACATACTAAAAGTGCAAGGTGGAAAAGAATTAGAGGGAAGAGTAAAAATAAGTGGTGCTAAAAATAGTGCAGTTGCATTACTACCAGCAACTCTTTTATGTGATGAAAGTGTAAATTTACTTAATGTTCCTGATATTTCAGATACAGTAGCATTATTTGATATTCTTTCATATTTAGGTGCTAAAATAACAAATTTAGGAGAAGAATCATATAAGATTGATGTTTGTAATATAGAAAATAAACCAATAACAGATGAAATGTCTAATAAATTAAGAGCGTCATATTATTTTATGGGAGCCCTTCTAGGTAAATATAAAAAAGCAGTAGTTTCATATCCAGGAGGATGCAGTATTGGATCTAGACCTATAGATTTACATTTAAAAGGATTTGAAAGTCTAGGTGCTAAAATCAAATATGAAGAAAATAATATAATTATTAGTGCTGAAGAATTAAAAGGAAGTAATATATATTTAGATTTTGCAAGCGTAGGTGCAACTATAAATATAATGCTCGCAGCAGTAAAAGCAGAAGGAACAACAATAATAGATAATGCTGCTAGAGAACCAGAAATAGTAAATATAGCAATGTTTTTAAACAGTATGGGAGCAAAAATAACAGGTGCTGGAACAAGTACTATAAGAATAAAAGGTGTAAAAAATATGCACTCATCAGTACATGAAGTTATACCAGATAGAATAGAAGCAGGAACATATATAATGATAGGTGCTTGTGCATGTAAGAGACTTGTCGTAGAAAATATAATACCAGAACACTTAGAAGCGTTGACACAAAAGCTAATAGAAATGGGAGTAGATTTAAAAATAGAAGATGATTCAATATATATATCAAATAAAAATAAATTAAAAGCGGTAAAAATAAAAACACAGGTATATCCAGGCTTTCCAACAGACATGCAACAAGTAATGTCAGCACTTATGACTAGAGCAGAAGGAAAATCTGTAATAGAAGAAACTATTTTTGAAAACAGATTTCAAAATTTATATGAATTAAGGAAAATGGGGGCAAATATTGAGGTTAGTGGTAACAAAGGATATATTTTTGGACCTACAAAATTAAGAGGAAAAACAGTAAATGCAACAGATTTAAGAGCAGGTGCATCACTTGTACTCGCAGCCCTTATCGCAGAAGGAACAACAACAATAAATAATGCAGATTACATATTAAGAGGATATGAACATATAACAGAAAAACTTACATCTTTAGGTGCTAAAATAGAACTAACTCAAATATAATTTACTAGTAGTAATACTAGGGAGTGGGTATATGAAGATGAAAATATTAATATTATTTCTGTTTTTTACAGGCATTATATTTATTTCGTATGTAAAGAGTAATAAAGAAGAAATAAATTATACAATTATAGGAGAAAAAGAACTATTTTCAAATAATATTATATCCAAAAATTTTTCTGATTTAATATATGACGAATTGTCAAAAAAGAATAATTTTGGTTTTTATTCAAAAGAATTTACATATAAAAATATAAGAACAATTGATATGATAAATAACATTAATAATAATGTAAGTATAGATAATATATATATACAAAATATATTAAAAAGGACAAATGTTCTTATAATAAATACAGGAAACAATGAAATAAATTATAAATTGTCGAAAGTAGACAGTAATGAAAATAACGATAATGAAATATATAATTATATAGATGAAGTATATAAAGATATTAAAGTATTAATAGAAAAAGTAAAAGATTTAAATGAAGGAAAAATAATATTACTTGGAATATATAATGATACAGGAAACAAAGATAATGATAAATATTATAAATATATAAATGAAAAATTAGAATTATTAATGCATTCAAATGACATAGATTACTTAAATTTATTTGATGTATTAAATAAAAATGAAGATTATTTAACAAAAGGAAACAATATTTATATAACAAATGAGGGTAATATTGCAATTTTTAATAAATTATATCGTAAAATTGATCAATTATACTTGCATAAACAACGCTAAATTGTTATAATATTAAAGATTTTAGTAATTCTATGACTAAAAAAAATAGTTATGGCGGAAGGAGAAATAAAAATGGCAAAACAAGGAAATATTGAATATATGGATACTACAGTTACTTGTGCTTGTGGTGAAACATTTACAACAAAGTCAACAAAACCAGAAATTCGTGTAGAAGTTTGTTCTAAATGTCATCCTTTTTATACTGGAAAACAAACAAGAGCATCTAAAGCAGGTAATGTAGAAAAATTTAATGCTAAATATGGATTTAAATCAGAAGAAAAATAAGCTAAATACTAGTTTATTTTTTTTTAATGTTTTATAATAATAATGGGTGAATAAAATGAAAATAGGAATAGCGTCAGATCATAGAGGATATGACTTAAAACAAAAAATAATAAAAGATATGAAAAATATAGAATTTGTAGATTTTGGAACAGATTCAGATAAGAGTGTGGATTATCCTGATTATGCATTTAAGTTATGCACAGGAATAATAAATAAAAAAGTAGATTTAGGAATTGCAATATGTGGATCAGGTATAGGAATAAGTATTGCATGTAATAAAGTAAAAGGAATAAGATGTGCAAGAGTTACAACGATTAAAGATGTAAAAGTAACAAAGAAAGATAATAATGCAAATGTAATAGCGTTTTCTAGTGATGTAAATTATGACAAAGTAAAAAGAATGATAGATGAGTTTATAAATACACCATTTAGTAATGAAGAAAGACATATAAAAAGAATTAATAAAATTAGTGAATATGAAAGATTAAATTAACATATACTTTAACAGGTGAAGACTATGAAAAAAATAGTGGTAATCATAATAAGTGTTATATTTATACCTTTTATAATTACTAGTTTTTTTTATGAGTATAAACTGCAACATATACAATCTGGGTTTAATTCAAATAAAGATGAAACAGTAGTTAGAGTTCTAACAAAAAATAATACTGTGGAAAAAATTAATTTAGAAGATTATTTAGTTGGAGTAGTATCAGGAGAAGTACCTGTTTCATTTGAAAAAGAAGCAATAAAAGCACAAGCAGTAGCAGCAAGAACATATGCATTAAAACAAATAGAAAACCATAAAAATTATGAATATGATGTAAAAGATGATACATCATCACAGGTATATCAAACGGATGAAGAATTAAGAAATAAATGGGGTAATAACTATGATGAATATGTTAAAAAAATAAAGGAATGCGTAAACGAAACAGAAGGAGAATACGTTTCATATAATAATGAAGTAATATATGCATTTTTCTTTTCCACAAGTAATGGAAAAACAGAAGATAATAAGAATGTATTTGGAAAAGATTTACCATACTTAAAAGTTGTAGATAGTAGTTTTGATGAATCTGAAACAAAGAACTTTACCACAGTAAAAATAGTATCATTAGATGATTTTTATAAACAATTAAATTTAGAAAAAAGTGATGAATTAAATATAACTGATATAGTAAGAACAGAGTCAAGTAGAATATCAAGTATTATGATAAATGGGAAGGCTTTTACAGGAAGAGATTTTCAAAAAAGATTATCACTTAGATCAAATGATTTTACTATTCAAAAAAATAACGAAAATATAACAATAACAACAAAAGGATTTGGTCATGGTGTTGGAATGAGTCAATATGGCGCAAATGCACTTGCAAAAAGACATAAAACATATGATGAAATACTTAAATATTATTATCAAGGTACAAATTTACAAAAATTATAAAAAAATTGTATAAAATAAGAAAAATCTACCAAACTTAAAATGAGGTGGATAAAATGAAAGAAAGAAAAAGAAAATTAAAACCATTTGTAATGCCAATGGTATATGCTTTAGCATTTACAGCATTAGTATTATCTTTATCAGCATTAGATAGTATTCAAAATAAAAAGGTGTCAAAAGCAGATGATAATTATACATATGTTAATAATAGTATAATATCAAGTAATGTACCTGTAGTAAAAGAAGAAAAAATTATGGTAAAACCATATACAAGTGAAAAAGTAGAAATTTCAAAAAAATTCTATGATACAAATGAAAGTGATGAAGAAAAACAAAATTCACTTATTTATTATAATGATACATATATGCAAAATTCAGGGATTTTGTATAAATCTAATGAATCATTTGATATTGTTAATATACTTGATGGTACAGTAGTTGATGTAAAAAAAGATGAGGTTTTAGGTAATGTTGTAGAAGTAAAACATTCTAATAATTTAATAAGTACTTATGAAGGATTATCCACAGTAAATGTAAAAAAAGACCAACTTTTAAAACAAGGTGATGTAATTGGTAAAAGTGGAAAACTTGAATTAGGCGAGTCTTTAGAAAATAGTTTATTATTTGAATTAATTAAAGATGGTAAATATGTAAATCCTTTAAATTATTTAGACAAAAAAATTAGTGATCAATAATTTAATCATAAAAAAATAAAAAAATTATATATTTTACTATAGAGGTGTTTAACTTGAATAGTAAGATATATAAAAGAATAAAAGAAGAATCAGATTATATATTAAAAGAAAATTTGACAGTAAGAGAAATAGCAAAAAAAATGAATGTAAGTAAAAGTACAGTTCATAAAGATTTACATGAAAGACTTTATGATATTGACAATAATTTATTTAATAAAGTAAATAAAATATTACAAAAACATTTAGAAGTAAGACATATTAATGGAGGATATGCAACTAAAATAAAATATGAAAAATTAAGAAAGGGATGATATCTTGCTGGGTAAAGATATAGGAATAGATTTAGGAACAGCAAATGTTTTAATATATGTAAAAGGACAAGGTATTGTCATAAATGAACCTAGTGTAGTAGCAATTGAAACTGAAACAAAAAAGGTTCTTGCAGTAGGTGAAGAAGCTCATAAGATGTTAGGAAGAACTCCTGGTAAAATTAGATCAATTAGACCACTAAAAGACGGTGTAATTGCAGATTTTGAACTAACAGAAGCAATGCTTAATAATTTTATAAAAAAAATAAAAGCGAAGGGTACATTTACTAGACCTAGAATTTTAATTTGTTGTCCATCAAATATAACTAAAGTAGAAAGAAATGCAATTAGGGAAGTAGCTGAGAGTGCAGGAGCAAAAAAAGTATTTGTTGAAGAAGAGCCAAAAGTAGCAGCAGTAGGTGCAGGACTTGATATAAGTGCCCCATCAGCAAGTATGGTTATTGATATTGGTGGAGGAACAACAGATATAGCAATTCTTTCATTAGGAGATATAGTAAATAGTAAGTCAATAAGAGTTGCTGGAGATTTATTTGATCAAGATATAATAAAGTATGTAAAAAACAAATATAAATTGATTATTGGTGAAAGAACAGCAGAGGATGTAAAAATAAAAATAGGTACTGTTTATCCAGAAGAAAAAAAAGAAAAGATGACTATTAGAGGTAGAGATATGGTAACAGGATTACCAAATTCTATTACTGTAAATTCAAAAGAAATCGAAGAATCTTTAAAAGATTCTGTTCATAAAATAGTACTTGCTACAAAATCAGTATTAGAAGAAACATTACCTGAATTATCAGCAGATATAGTTACAAAAGGTATAGTTGTTACAGGTGGAGGAGCATTGTTAACAGGATTAAAAAAACTACTTGAAGAAGAATTAAAAGTACCAATAAAAATAGCAGATTCGCCACTTACATGTGTTGTTGATGGGACTGCAATCATGCTTGATAATATTAATTTACTTGAAAAATAAGTTAAATACTTATTTTTTTTCATTTGTATATGTGTTATAATTCTATTAGTAGGTGAGAAAATGAGTAGTAGTTTATTAAATAATCTAAAAATAATTTCAATTGTATTTTTATTTGTAGCATGTTTAATTCCATTTATAAAAAAGCTTGCCGTATATATAGGTGCAGTTGATATTCCAGGTGGAAGACATATACATGATAAAGTTATGCCAAAACTTGGAGGACTTGCCATATTTACAGGATTTTTATTAGGATATATGCTTTTTTGCATTCAAACTCCACAAATGATATCAATATTAATTGGTGGAATAATAATATTAATATTTGGCATATTTGATGATATAAAAAGACTTCCAGCATCTGTTCAATTTGTTGGACAAATTGCAAGTGCAGTAGTAGTTGTATTCTATGGAAATATTGTTATGCAAGATGTATCAGCATATGGTATATATTTAAATTTTGGTGTATTTGCACCATATATTACTATAATCTTTATAGTCGCACTTATGAATTGTTTAAATTTCATAGATGGTCTTGATGGACTTGCAGGTGGTATAGCAACAATATTTTTTGTAACAATTTCAATAATAATTAATTATACTGGTATATATAATGGTCTTGATGCTTCATTATCATTAATAATGATAGGTGCAACTTTAGGATTTTTAGTACATAATTTTCACCCAGCAAAAATATTTTTAGGAAATAGTGGCTCAATGTTTCTAGGTTATATGATAGCGGTTATATCCTTGCTTGGATTTAAAAATGTAACAATTACCTCATTTGTAGTCCCAATATTAATACTTGCAATTCCAATACTAGATACATTCTTTGCTATAACAAGAAGATTAATTAAAGGACAGTCGCCAACAAAAGGTGATAAAAAACATATACATCATCAATTACTTCAAATGACATCAAGTCAAGTAAAAACAGTTTTAATAATATATTTAATAAACATATTATTTTCATTTGCTTCGATTGTATATGTTGTAAAAAATGCAAAGCTTGGACAAATTATTTATGCTGTTTTATTAGTTATTGTTGTATGGTTCGTATTAACAACAGATATACTTTTTGATAGAAAAACAATAAAAGATGATTTAAAACATAAAAATAGAGAAAAGAACAAAAATGAAAAAGAGGAAGATAATGAGTAAAAAAATCTTTCTTTTTTCTTTATATTTAATCAAAAATTGGTAAAATATGGTATAATTATCTTGCTTGTAAAAAATAGGAGGAGCAAGATGTTAAATTTTGTAGTATGTGAAGACAATAAAGTTATTTTACAGAAAAATATAGATATAATTAATAGTGTTATGTTTAAAAATAATATAAATTATAGAGTATATTCATTTAGTAGTTTTTCAGAAGAATTAAAGGAATTAATGAATTCAAATATTGGTAAGATAATATATATTTTGGATATAGAATTAGAAGATGCTTCTGGCCTTGATATAGCAGCTGAAATAAGAAAAAAAGATTTGGATAGTTTTATTATAATATCAACTTCATATATAGATTATTTACCATATACTTTAAAATCTAAATTGATGTTATTTGATTTTATATCAAAATTTGAAAATTATGAACAAAATTTATTATCAGTATTATATAAAATACTTGCTTCTATAAAAAAAACATCAAGCAATAAAAGTAAAATTAAGGAGTGATTTTATGAACGTATTAAATGTAGTTTTAAGTGGAATTGTATCAGCTATTTTTACCTTGATATCTATACAAAATTTTTCTTCAGAAAAAACAAATTATAAAAATTGTATAGTATATATTTGCATATTTGTAGTATTTGGAATACTTAATTGTATGATTTTTAATGGTTTAACAAGATTAGTTTTTAATTTAATTATAATGATAACATCATTGTATTTTTCATTATTTAAAAAGAATATTTCTGATTCGGTTTACTATACAATTGTATATAATGTATTTGCTGCATTCTTTGAAGTATTATTATCTTTGATATTTGTTGGTTTGTTAAAATTTGATATGAGTGTTTATGAAACATTTTCATTTTCCTTATTAGTTTTTTCAATTTGTAATTGTTTAGCGGTATTCTTTATTTCTAAAATAAAATTTTTGGATAAGACATTGCAAAAATTTAATAAAATTATATCAAAAAATAATAAGGATTGGATTTATGTTTTTATATGCATTATTCTGGTTATTTTATTAATAACATTTAATAAATATAATTTAAAATCGAATGTTGAATTTTATATAAACATATTTATTACAATATTTATGTTTATATCAATAATTTATGTAGTTTATAATAAAATACAAAAGTCTGCATATGAAAATAAATATAATGAAGTAATGGAATATGTAACAAGATATGAAAAGATTATTAATGAACAAGGTAAGAAAAATCATGAATATAATAATCAATTAATGGTATTAAAAGGTTATCTTGATAAGCCAGATAGATTAAAGGATTATTTAGAATTAATAATAGGTGAACATAAAACAGGACAAAACTATACAGTTAAACAATTAGGCTTTTTACCTGATGGTGGTATAAAAGGTTTACTTTATCATAAATTAAGCAAAATGGAAGAAGAAGGAATTAAACCTTATTTATATGTAGATCAAAGTATGCAAGAATTATCAGAAGATATATTTGATATTAAAACATGTCAAGATATTACAAAAATACTTGGTGTATTTATAGATAATGCTATAGATGCATCAAGTAAAGCAGAGCAAAAAGAAGTTGAAATAGATTTTAAAGTTCAAAAAGATTGTTTAATAATAAGTGTTGCTAATACATATGATAATAAAACTGATGTAAATAAAATCGGGGAAAAAGGTTACTCAACAAAGGGCGCAGGTCATGGATTTGGATTATCTATAGTAAAAGATATATCAAAAAATAATCCTAATATAGAATCATTTAGTGATATAAGTGACAATAAATTTAAACAAACTGTATTAATATATTATAAGAAATAAAAAAAATTCTCAAAGTTGAGAATTTTTTTTAATCAATAAGTGAAGCTGGCATTTCTGGCTCATCAAGTAATAATACAAAACATCCAGAAGTACCAACAGTTCCAATAACAGCACCAATAGCAGCTAAAGCAACAGATAGAAATTTCTTCATAACCTTTTCCTCCTTTATCTATGATTAATTATTTAACCTCATAATTTTTATAATTATTATAACTTACTCCGAATAATTTATATGTTATTGGAAGCATTATAATAATTTGAATAAATAAAGCAAATATAAAGCAATTACTTAAGGTGTTATTTTTTATTACAATAGATAAAGTCATATATATAATTGAAATAATAATAGATAGAACTTTATATATTGTTCTTTTTTTCTTGTTTATTAATGGTCTTTTTTGTGTGTCTGCAGGAGCAAGTATTCCAATCATAACAACTAGTGGAATGAACATTATTTCTTTTATTAAAATAGGTATTGTAAGATTTATACAAATATATGGAGTTAATATAAAGAATAAGGATGAAGATATAAGGCAGTCAATACTTCTTTTTGCATGTACACCGAATGCAGTAAGTCTTATTCCATTAAATGTTAATAATAAAAGTATAACTTCTTTAAATATACCTAAAATAATAGAAATAATTATTATAAAAATTAATTTTGTAATTGTAAGATATAAACCTTCTAAACCATATTTTATTTTATCTTTATCTTTTTCAGATAAATCTTTGTTATATGTCGTTATAAAATTCATACACTTTTCTAATATTAATTTTTTCATAAATACTCCTTGACTAAATGTTATCATGTAAAAAAAATTTTTTTTAAATAATGTTTAAAAAATCTAAAAAATTGTATTTTTTTTCTAAAAAAATAAAAAAAATATCTAAAATTATCTGAAAAAGTCGAAAAATGTATAAATTTTCTTATCTTTTGTTTTTCACTTATAAATAATGATAAAATTAATTTGTTAACCCGCATTTTTTGTCGAAATTTTGGGCATACTTTTTCTTGAATATAGTAATGCAGTAGAGTTATCATAAATATAGACATGAGAAGGAGGAATATATATGTCAAAGGGAATAATAAAATGGTTTAATAATGAGAAAGGATATGGATTTATAACGGGTTCTGTAGATGAAGATATATTTGTTCATTATACAGCTATAAAACAAGATGGTTATAAGACATTATCAGAAGGACAAATTGTTGAATTTAATTTAATAAAAACTGATAAAGGTTTACAAGCTACTAATGTAAAAACTGTAAACGAAAAAGAATTAACTACTATTTCATAGTAGTTTTTTTAAAAATATGTTATAATTCTTAAAAGGAGATGGTATTTTGAAATATATTATTAGAAGCGCAAAAACAGAAAATACGGAAGCTATAAAGGAGTACATTGAAAGTAAGTTAAGTAAACTTGATAAATATTTTGAAACATCTGATGACATAGAAGCAACAGTACTTACAAAAGTAAACGGAAGAGAAAAAGTTATTGAGGTAACAATTCCTACAAAACATTTTACTTTAAGAAATGAAGAAGCAAATGAAGATTTATATGCTGCTATTGATAAGATTGCAGATAAGTTAGAAAGACAAATAAGAAAAAATAAAGAAAAAATAAATAAAAAAATAAGCAAAACATTTATAAGTGATTTTGCACCAGAATTAGCAGATGAATATGAAAAAGAAGAATCAATAGTTAAAAGAAAAGAAATTGAATTAAAACCTATAGATGAAGAAGAGGCAATAATTCAAATGGAAATGTTAGGTCATTCATTCTTTGTATATAAAGATGTTAATACAAAAAAGGTTTGCGTTTTATATAAGAGAAAAAATGGAAATTATGGAATTATAGAAACAGAATAGGAAGATTTATCTTTCTATTTTTTCTTGTAAATATTTAAATATTATTATATAATTATTTTAATGTAAGGATGATAAAAATGAAGAAAAAAATACTATATTTTATAATTCCATTATTTTTATTTTTTTCAGGAATAAGTACTGTATTTGCTGATAATTGTTCTACGGTAAAAAATAAAATAGATAATTATCAATCATATAAAGATGTGTTAAGTAGTATAGATTGTACAGATGATGCGGATATTAACAATGTTGCAACATGTAATGAATTAAATGTTAAAAAAAATATTGTTGTAACAGAATTAATGAAATTAAATGAAGAAAATAATATATGTTCAACATATAGATCACAGGTTGATACTATTATAAAGGAAAATGAAGATAAATGTGGGAAAATATTTAATAGTGATTTTAATAAGTTTGTTAATAATGTAATGGCATTATTTTATATTGCTGGGCCAATACTTTTAATCTTATTTGGTTCATTAGATTATGCTAAAGCAACAGTATCATCAGAACGTGATGCATTTAAGAAAGCAAATAAGAATTTTGCAAAAAGATTAGCTGCAACAATATTATTATTTGTTGCTCCTGCAATAACAAATTTTATAATAAGTTTTAATGTGACAGATAAATATTTATCTGGTAATGCTTATACATGTAATTATGATTATATAGTGTTTAATAAAAAGTATAATATTGTATATACTCCAAGAAATAATTCATCTACTACTAATATTAATGGCAATGGAGATATTTTAGTTACAGCTGAACAGGTTCATCAAAAACATAAAAAAGAAAAGTGGGTATGGAGTGTTACAAAGAATTTAATTTATAATGATATAGAAGCACAATCAAATAATCCTAACAGAACAACTTGTTGTGCAGGTTATGTTGCAGAAGTTTTGTATAAAGCAGGTATTTTTGATGCAGCCACAATTAATCAATATTCATATCATGCGGCGAATAGTGGTATAGGACAAATGCTAAAAAATCATGGTTGGATAGAAATAACAGATTATGATAGTCTTCAGCCTGGTGATATATCGCTTTATACTGAGCATGTACAAATTTATGCAGGTAAGGATTCAAATGGAACTATGTTGTTTTATAGTGAGGGTCAAACTACTGCTATACAAGATAAAGATCAACCATATGTTGCTGTAGGTCGTTCAAAATTTGTGCATGCATATAGAAAACCATAAATATTATAATGGAGGCAAAATGAAAAAATTAATATGTATAATTATTATTTTTATATTTTCTATATTAAATATTTTTGTTATATTTATGAATAATTACAACAAAAGTATAGCAATTTTTGGTAATACTACCATAGTTTATTATAAAAATAATAAAATTGATAAACTTAAATATGTTGATAAATTAAAAAATAAATATAGTTATGAGATATTTAATATTTTAATTGATAATTCTTTTGTTAAAGCAAAATTAGTATTAAATAATACTACTGAAAATGAGTGGTATCAGATATATGATCAAAATTTTTCTAGATTATATACACGAAACTTAGTTGCGTACAAAGGTAATATTAAGATGGAGGGCTCAACTAAAACATCAGATGAAGAAACAGAGTTGGATATATCAAATATATCAAAAATAGAAAAAGAAAACGATTTAAATGTAGAAAAAAATGAATATAAGAAAATTGTTTTTGATATGGATAATGATGGTAATTCTGAAATAGTATATTATATAGATTATATAGATATAAAAACAAATATGTATTGTTATTGTATTTATTTATATAAAGATAATTCGTTATTATCAATTAGTACTAAAAATTATAGTTTAGAACAACTTACATATTCAGAAAAATATGACTTGGCAGGAGTAATTGACATAGATTTGGATGGTAAAAAAGAAATACTTTTATCATCTAATAATGGCGATGATACTCCAGTTTATTATCACTTTTTTAAATATGATTCAAAATCTAATTCAGTAAATGAGATAAAATGAGGAGGATAAATATATGTGTAACAATATTATAGTTTTATGGTTCTTTATTATTTTAAAAATAATAGCTATATTAATTCTTCCTATAATTATAATGATCAAAAGAAAAAAACAAAATGTTAATATATTGATAATTGTAGATATTTTACTTCTTTTATTCTTTTTAATATGTAACATATTTACAATAAATAAATGTGTATATAATTCTAATTTAGATGGTATAGAAAGAACTAAAAATGAAAATCAAATAACTTTATATAATAAAATACATCCAGCTGAATTAAATGGTAATAATTCAGAGGGTATTAATCCTGAAAAGAATTATAAAACTGCAACAGGTAAAACTTTATATTATTTTAACCAAAATAAAGAATATATGAAAACTGCCTATTATACATGTAATAATGAAAAAATATATATTAATTCATTTGGTAGTAGTATGACATCAGTATCAATAGCAATTTCCACATTGTATGATAATAGCATAAATCCAGTTCAAATACTTAATTTTTACAAAGAGGATAATTCAGATTTATGTAATATGAAATTTGATATTAATAGTATTTTTAATTCTGTTACAAAAAGATATGGAGCAATTACACTTACAAATATAAATAGTGATCAAATAAAAGATGAGATAAAAAATGGTGGAATAGTAATTGCTGAAGTTTCTGCTAAGGAAGGTTCAAAACTTACTTGTGATCATGATTACATAGTTATTTATAATATTTCATTAAATGGTAATCTTATGTATGTAAGTCCAGCAAGTACATCAACACCTTACGTTTGTTCATATTCTTCTAGGGCATATGGTAGTACAATAGATTATAGTAATAATAATGTATCGTTAGAAGAATTAACAAATGAAGCAGTAAATTATTATTTAATAAAGAAGGTATAATATGAATAAGAAAATAAAATATATAGTTATAAGTGTTTTATTACTTTTAGTAACAGGTTGTTCAGGAAATTATAATGTCAAGATAAATGAAGATATGTCAGTAAATGAAGAATTATATTTGACCATAGAAAATAAAGAAGGATTATATCAAAAAACACTAAAGATATTTAATGATAATAATGTTAAAGAAAAAGATTATGAGGTAGTATTAAGCGATGATAATCTTAAAATAACATACAATGCTTCATATAATTCAATAGAGGAATATATTTTGAATAGTAAAGTATATCATCAATTAATTGATAATATAGAACTTAATAAATCTAATAACTATGTTGATTTATATGTTAATGAAAAATTAAAATTATCTAATTTAAATATGAAACAAAATGGAACAAATTTAACTGATTTGGATGTATTACAAGTTAATATAGAAAATCCTTTTGAGGTAAATTTTTCAAATGCTGAATTAGTAACAGATAATGTTTATACTTGGACAATAAAAAATGGTGATATAGAAAAGAAGATTCAAATGCAGTTTAAACCTTCTCTTGATATATTTCCATATAGGCAGGTTATAGTTTTATCCGTAGTAATAATTTGTTTTGTAATAATTGGGGTTTCAATATATATAAGATATAAGAAAAGTCAAAAAATTTAGCACTAATATTAGTGCTTTTATTGTACTATAATTTGATTTTTGTTATAATTAATAAGGGAGATGATTAAATGAGCATATTAAAAAGTTTGTTTGACTTTGAATATAAAGAATTAAAAAGATTCATGAAAATTGCTGATCAAATAGAAGCAAAAAGTGATGAATATGAAAAATTAACTGATAAACAGTTACAAAATAAAACAGAAGAATTTAAAAAAGAATTAGAAAATGGTAAAACATTAGATGATATACTTGTTGACGCTTTTGCAACTGTTAGAGAAGCCGCAAAAAGAGTAATAAATGAAAAGCCATTTTATACACAGCTTTTAGGTGCACTTGCAATTCATTATGGTAATATAGCAGAGATGAAAACAGGTGAAGGTAAAACATTAACATCTGTTATGCCAGCATACTTAAATGCTTTAACTGGTAAAGGTGTACATATAGTAACAGTTAATGAATATTTGGCAAGTAGAGATGCTGCTTGGATGGGTCAAATATTTGAATTTTTAGGATTAACTGTAGGAACAAATCTTAGAGATTTATCTCCAGCAGAAAAGAGAGAAAGATATAACTGTGATGTTTTATATTCTACAAATAATGAAATTGGTTTTGATTATTTAAGAGATAACATGGTTGTTAGAAAAGAAGATAGAGTACAAAGACCACTTAATTTCGCTATTGTCGATGAAGTTGACTCTGTATTAATAGATGAAGCAAGAACTCCACTTATTATTTCGGGTGGTGCAATGCATTCCAATAATCAATATCTTGATGCACAAAGGTTTGTTAAAGATTTAAAGGAAAATGAAGATTATATAATTGATGAAAAAACAAATAGTATTAATTTAACAGATGAAGGAAGCAGAAAATGTGAATCATTTTATGGAATAGATAATATGTATGATATTAAGCATTCAGCTTTAGTTCATCATATAAATCAAGCCTTAAGAGCAAACTTTACTATGAAAAATGAAGTTGATTATGTAGTTCAAGATGGTAAAGTAGTTATAGTTGACCAATTTACAGGAAGACTTATGCAGGGAAGAGCATTCTCAGAAGGATTACATCAAGCAATTGAAGCTAAAGAAGGCGTAAAAATTAATGAAGAAACTAAGACACTTGCAACTATTACATTCCAAAATTTATTTAGAATGTATAAAAAACTATCTGGTATGACAGGTACTGCTAAAACAGAAGAAGAAGAATTTAGAAATATATATAACATGTATGTAATTCAAATTCCAACAAATAAACCTGTTATAAGAAAAGATATGGCAGATTTAATATTTGCAACAAAACAAGATAAATATAATGCAATTATACAAGAAATAAAAGAAAGACACGCAACAGGACAACCAGTTCTAGTTGGTACAATAGCAATTGAAACAAGTGAACTTATTAGTAATATGCTAAAAAAAGAAAGAATTAAGCATGAAGTATTAAATGCTAAGAACCATGCAAGAGAAGCAGAAATCATTGCTAAAGCAGGTGAAATAGGTTCAGTTACAATCGCTACTAATATGGCAGGTCGTGGTACCGATATTAAACTAGGTGAAGGTGTAAAAGAATTAGGTGGTTTATGTGTAATTGGTACAGAAAGACATGAATCAAGACGTATAGATAATCAGCTTAGAGGTCGTGCTGGTAGACAAGGTGATCCAGGTTATACACAATTCTTTGTAAGCTTTGAAGATGACTTAATGGTTAGATTTGGAACAGATAGATTTAAGGATTTACTAAAAGCAGCTGGTCTTGGAACAACAATAACATTAAGAAGTAAAGCAATGACTAAAAATGTTGAATCTGCTCAAAAGAAGGTTGAAGGAAATAACTTTGATATAAGAAAAAGTTTACTTCAATACGATGATGTTATGGGTAAACAAAGAGAAATAATGTATGAAAGAAGAAATGAAATTCTCGATAGTGATTCAATTCATGAATCTATAATAAATTTAATAAAAGATCATATTTATAATTTAGTTATGTCTCATTTAGTAGAACAACATGAATTACTTGAATTTGATTGCTCTGAGATATGTGAATATGTAAATGAAAATTTACTTAGAAATTCAAATATGAAATTATCAGAAATTATAAATAAATCAACAGATGAAGTAATTCAAATATTAGAAGATAAAATAATAGGTGAATATGAAAATAAAATAAAAGATTTACCAGAAGAAATAGTAAATGATTTTGAAAAGGTAATTGCATTAAGAGTAATTGATACACATTGGATGGAACATATTAATACTATGGATCATTTAAAAGAAGGTATTGGACTTAGAAGTTATGCACAAAATAATCCTTTGGTTGAATATACTAATGAAGGATTCCAATTATTTGATGAAATGCTTGATACAATAAATAGAGAAATAACAAAATATTTATTAAAAGCAGAAATTAAACAAAATCTAGAAAGAAAAGAAGTTGTTAAACCAACAGGAACAAATGATAGTAAAGATAAGGTAAAAACAACAAGAAAAGTAGAAAAAATAGGTAGAAATGAACCATGTCCATGTGGCTCAGGGAAGAAATATAAACAATGTTGTGGTAAATAGTGATAAATAAAGAGTTTGCGAGGATTTTGTCCACGTAAAAAAACTCCAAAAAAGGCTATTTGTCCACATTTTGTCCACGTAAATTAAACATTGTGGACAAAAAATCATGATTTATATAAAAATTTAGTATATTAATGTGGACAAACATGTTGGATAAAGTCATCAAATTTGATGACTTTTTTGTTTACCAAAATTTAGGAAAGAGGTATAAAAAATGGTAAGCGTAAGAAAACGTGGTAAGGTATATGAATACCGAATTGAAATAGCATCAATTGATGGAGTAAGAAAGTGGTTAACAAAATCTGGATTTAAAACAAGACAAGAAGCATTACATGAAGGAGCAATAGCTTATAACGAATATTATCAATGTGGTAAAAAACAAAAACAAAAAGATATGTCATATGCAGACTATCTTGATTATTGGATAGATAATTATTGTAACTTTAATTTAAAATATTCAACTATAGTTACTTATTTAAATATTATTAAGTTATATTTAAAACCAAGACTTGGTATGTATAAATTATCTCAACTGGACTCACAAATGTTACAAGAATTTATAAATGATTTATATGTTGAAAAGAATTTGTAACGATGTGTGCCAAGGATAAATCCTTTGGAATCCAAATATAACACCAATACTACAAACTTTTGTAAGTAGTATTAGTGTTATTTTTATTTCGGCATAAAGCATCATAAAAATAAAATACTATGGCCGCTTTCATTGCTATACCAACAAAACGTGCTTCGTATTTAAATATTTATTATTATAAATAAAATATTTATAATAATAAATATAAAATTATAATTTATAGATAAAAAATCTATAAATATAAAGAATATTATGATATAATAATTACAAGGTGTGATGATGGTATGAAAGAGATATCTTATTTGCCATTAGAATGTGAATTAAAAAAGCATAAAATGACAAAAACAAGATTAAAAAAATTAACAAAATTGTCTTCGACAACAATATCAAAAATTGCTAAAGATGAAGAAATAAGTTTAACTTCATTAAAAAAAATAGCAGAGGTACTTGATTGCGATATTAGCAATTTAATTGAATTTAAAACAATAAAGGAAGGTGTGAAATAATATGGCGGGAGTATTAAATAATCAAAATTATACAGAAGATGAAATAAGGGAAATGGCTGGATATATATTAGGTTTTAAAGAGGAAATAAAAAATGTTAAAGCAGGTGTAGGACAATTAACAACTTTTAACCAATTAGGATTTAAAGGCATTAACGATAAACCAGATGGTTGGTATCTTCCGGATAATACAAATGATCCCGCTATAATATTAGAAGCAAAATCTTCTTTAGTGGAATTAAAAGACAAACAAGTTGAAGAAATTAAAAAGAATTGCACAATAGCATTAACCAAATATAAAAATGTAATTGGTATTCTTTATAATGGTTATGATATTAAAGTTTATAGAAATAATAATGAAATAGAAACAACAAATGAATTACAAAATAAAGAATATTATATAGGTTTACTAAATAAGAATAAAATTGATAAAGATAAGATATACTCTTTAACTGCAAAGATAAATAATTGTCTACATACTGAATTTGGTATTAAGAATTTATATCATAGAATGATTTTTACAGCTTGTGCTCTAGTAGCAAAAAGATTTGATGCACCACTAAATAAAAAGATGGATTATGATACGTTCCAAGCATGCATTAAATCAACATTAAAAACTGAGTTAAAAAATGAAGATAATGTTAATCCCAAAATTGATATTTTATTAGAAGTTTTTTCAGATATAAAGATGAATACAACTAGTAACCAAGAAGCTATATCTAATTTTATTGAATGGGTTACTGAAATAAGTGATTCTATTAATAGCGATTATTGGAATGGAGAAGATGTTATGGGTATCTTCTTTAATGAATTCAATAGATACAAGAAGAAATCAGAAAGTGGACAAGTTTTTACACCAGATCATATAACATCACTTATGTATAGATTAATTGGAGTAAATAAAGATGATGTGGTTTTAGACGCGGCCTGTGGATCTGGTGCATTTCTTGTAAAAGCAATGTGTAATATGATAAGTGAAGCTGGTGGAATAAATACAATTACAGCTAAAAGTATTAAATCAAAACAATTATATGGTATTGAATTTGATAGAGAAATATATGCGTTAGCTTGTGCAAATATGTTAATTCATAAGGATGGTAAAACAAATTTAACTCAACTTGACTCGCGAACTGAAGAGGCAAGTGAATGGATAAAATCAAAGCCAATAACTAAAGTATTAATGAATCCACCTTTTGAAAATAAATACGGCTGTATTCCAATTGTAAAAAATGTATTAGATAGTGTAAAAAGGGGAACATTATGTGCGTTTATATTGCCTGAAAAAAAATTGGAAAAAGTTAATAAAACTTTAGTAAAAAGAATTTTATCAAAACATACTTTAAAAAAAATTATAAAGCTTCCTGAGAAAACATTTAGTGAGGGCATAACTACATCAGTATTTATTTTTGAAGCGGGAATACCGCAAAATAATAATGAAATCTTTGCATGTTATATTTCTGAAGATGGTTTGGAAACCGTAAAAAATCAAGGAAGACATGATATAAAGGGCAAATGGCAAAGTATAGAAGATAAATGGGTAGATATAATTAAGAAGCAAACTGGTGATGAATCAATTCAATGGTTAAAACCAGGTTTTGAAAATGATGAACATTTAAGCTATCAAGTTCCAGTAAAAGAATTCGAAATATATGAAGAGGATTTTAGAAAAACAATATTAGATTATTACCTATTCAATAATAATATTGATGTCAAAGAATTTGATGATAATTTATTAAATAAAATTCTTTATAATGGTATAGTTAGTGAAGATAACTCTAAAGTATCTATTATAATTGAAAAAGGTGATATTGATGAATAAGGTAGATATAAGAGATTGGAAAACTTTTAAAGTTGGTGATTTATTTGATATACATCCAACTAAACATTATAATCTTACTAATGCTTATTTGTTTGAAGAATCTGGCGAAATACCTGTAATAGTTAATTCTAGTTATAATAATGGTGTAGGTGGATACACTAATTTGAATCCAACTGAAAAAGGTGGAATAATTACTTTTAGTGATACAACAAGTGCAACTGCAATTTTTTATCAACACAGTGACTTTATAGGATATTCACATGTCCAAGGAATGTATCCTAAACATAATGATTGGTCTGAAAAATCAATGTTGTTTTTCTTGACGGTATTTAAAAAAGCCGCATTTTTACTTGGCTTTGATTATGTTAATAAGTTTACAAGAAAATTAGCTAGTGAAATTGAAATAAAGTTACCTGTTATTAATAATCAAATTGATTTTAATTTTATGGAAAAAAAGATTGAATTATATTTCTCCGAGAGTAAGAAACATATTGATAAATTATCAGAATTATCAGCATTTAGTAAAAAGAAAATAGATGTAGAAAGATGGAAAGAATTTAAAATAGGAGACCTATTTGATATTATTTCTCCGAAAGTATATCATACAAAGCATGTAACGAAAAGTAACGATGGAATACCATATATAGTTAGAAGTAAATATAACAATGGAATGAAATATAGAGTGGAAATAAAAAAAGATTATATTTTAAATCCTGGTGGTACTATTTCGTTTGGAGCTGAAAATGCTACATTTTTTTATCAAGCAGAAGATTTTATATCAGGAAGAGATATGTATTATATAGATACAAGAAAATTATCAAAGAATTGTGCATTATTCATTACAACATGCTTGCAAAAAATAACTGACAAGTATTCATATAATTATGGCTTGTTTCCTAAACTATTAAAAGAAGAAATTATTAAACTGCCTGTGGATCAAGATGAGAAACCAGATTGGAACTATATGGAATCATTTATTAAATCATTACCTTATGGAAATATGATTTAATAACAAAGCTCTATTAGGTTTTCATCTTAATAGTGTTATTTTTGCCCATATTGCTTGTTTAACCTATATATGATATAATTTCCTTGGAAGCAAAATGTTGTGAAAAAAGGTGACTTTGTCCACATTTTGTTCACATAAATATAAAATTAGTAATATTTATAATATAGATAATACTAACAATATAATATACTAAATGCCCATGAAATAAGGAAATAAACATAATACTATTTGTACTATATGTACTTAAAATATAACCAAATAATTTTCATGTGGAAGTGGTAAGAAATATAAACAGTGTTGTGGTAAATAAATCATTTTATAAAGTTAAAAATTATTGGTGGAGGAGATAAAATGAGTTCAAGAATATTTATACAGGATTCAGCAACATTAGCATTAATATATAATTATGATGCAACAGGAAGTAAGATATTATCATTAAGCAAAATAGAAGCGTTTGATAGTAAAATAGATAGTAATTTAGAAGAAATGAATAGTAAAGTAAATATGGTTTATCCATTAGATTATTCAAAGTTAATATATTTTAAATCTTATGATGAAAATGGGAATTGGTATTGTATATTAAAACCAAATTTCAATAGAGAACAAATGGAAATAAATTATATGTATAAAATACCAATTGATGTTATACGTGCTTCAAAAAATGAAAATGCTCTTGACGTACTAGGATTAAAATTAGAAGATAATAAAATTGTAAAAAAAGAAAAAAACAAAGTTAAGAGTATGAGTTTAAAATCTGAATATGCTGTATAAAATTTGAAGAATAAACAGTATTGTTATCCTAATAACAAATGTTTATACATCAGAAACGAATATTATGTAACATATAAATAATAATTATTAAAAGCAGAAATTAAACGAAACCTAGAAAGAAAAGAAGTTACTAAAATAACAGGAACAAATGATAGTAAAGATAAAGTAAAAACAACAAGAAAAGTAGAAAAGATAGGTGGAAATGAATTATGTTTATGTGGTTCGTGGAAAAAGTATAAATAATACTGTGGAAAGTAATATAAAATATATGAAATTATAAACTAGTTTAAATTTTGTAACTTGTATGCAGAACATTGAAATTATGTAGTAAAATAAAAAAGGTGTCATCGAAAAATAATTTGTTGGCACTTTTTAAAATCTAAATAGAAATGAGACAAAAATATTGAAAAAGGATTTAGTAACATCAGAAATAATAGTTAAAGAAAATAAGATGGGAATACTGAAATGTTAATTACATTTTTTTAATCGATTTAGCAAATTATCAAAATTCTAGTGATTCATCTTTTACAGTTAAAAACTAGTTAAGAAGAATAAATACTATTGATTATATTGGACTATGGGAAGAAATCCATAATCAAGATTTTAATTTGGTCGAATTCGACCAAATTAAAACTGAGTACGCTAGAAACTCGTTTGCAATGTAACTAACAATTTTAAAAAGTAGGAGATATAGTATTGGAACATATGTCCATCATTTGCAAGTTGTCTATCACCGGAGTTTAAATTATATTTAATAACTGAATTTTAGAGATTAAATACTAATGAAGTTTATAATGAGAAAATAGATTGGCAAGCAAATAGAATTTTATCTAAATTAAACTATGTGGTTCAAACTGATGCAGTAAAAACTTATATTGTTCCAACACTTACAGAGGCACAAAAGAAATTTGTTTATGTTGAAGAAGATGATGTTTTAAATATAACTTTATTTTGGATAACAGCAAAAGAACGGAGAGAAGGAAATCCAAAACTTGCTAAAAACGGAAATATAAAAGATTATACTGATTTGCTTCATTCGATGAAAAAAGAAAATATAGATACATATAAGTTATTAAGTTCATTTGATAAACTACGTTGGTCATTAACAACAAAAGAAGAATAGTACTGCTGCTAGAGAAAGTTATAAATTATTTATAAATAATATTATATTTCTACCACTAAGACATAAAAAAGAGCAAATTTTAGGGATTAAACACCTAATATTTACTCTTTTTTTGATAATTTAACCCACTTTGTTTTTTTAAAAAGTTAATTTTTTTCAAAATAGGTAGTTTTTCAACAATCTGAAATAGATGCTTTTGTGTCTATTTTTAAAGTTTGTAAGTTTTTTCATTTTTAAAAAAAATTTGTTTTTGAATTGCTAAATTTAAAACTTTTTTTAATATTTTCTTATCTCCAAACCAATTTACTTTTTCTATAAATTCATCAAATGTACACCATTTATAGTCTATACTCTCTTCATTTAATACAATATTATCTTTTTTTACAAAGCTTATATAAACATATTCCTTACATTGTACACCTAAAGACTCATATTCTAAAATCCAATTTAAGTAAATGTTGTTATTGGTTAATAAATTTGTCTCTTCTTTTACCTCTCTTCTAACAGTTTCTTCTCTATCTAAATCATATTTTTCACATCCACCTGTTACTACATACCAAAAAGAACTTTTAAATTGTGGATCATTTTCACTACCTTTTAATAGTAATATTTCATTATATTCATTTACAATAAACGTTAAAATTTTCTCCATTTATATCACCGTATATAGTGTATCATTTAATTGTATATTTTGCAATAAATCAATAATTCGAGCAAATTGATTGTTTAATAATGTAAAAAATAGTATAATATCTAATATAAATTAGCTAAAAAATATTAGGATAAGGAGGATAAAACTTGGATAATAAATTAATTGGAAATGAGAAAAATATTTTATAATGATGAAGAAGGCAATACAAAAGTCGAAGTACTATTAGAAAATGAAGCTGTTTGGTTAAATACAGAAGCATTAGCAGCACTTTTTAATGTTAAACGATCAGCAATTACGAAACATATAAATAATATTTATGAAGATGAAGAACTTGAAGAAAGAAGCACATGTTCCAAAATGGAACATATGGGTAACAATGACAAACAAGATTATAATACTAAATATTATAATCTTGACAGAGTATTGAACTTTGTCAATACTCTGATAAAAATGTTAAGAATTAAATCTTAACATTTTCATATACCCTATAAAGTTATTGTTCAAAATCAATATGGTGATAAGAAAATAAAATCCCAAATAAATTTAGTACTTTTTAATGCTTTAGAAAGATTTATATATTGCATCTTAATTGTCAAAGGCTATAATATATATTCATTATTTTTATAAAAATAAAGTATTTTTTGTAAAAAAAATGTATAATATTTTAAAAAATAGTGACAAATAATAATATATATAATATAATTAAATTAATGATAGGAGGATATATGAAAGATAAGAAAAATATTTTAATTGGCGCATTAGTGTTTGTAATCGCAATGATGGCAGTAGGTTATGCAGCATTTGCTACTACATTAAATATTAATGGTACTGCTACAATCGCAGGTGAATGGGATGTAGAAATTACGGATATAACACCAGCATTTGCTGGAACTGCAAGTGATAAAACACCAGCATCTTTTACTGCAACAACTGCAACATTTGATGCAAATTTAATGGCTCCAGGAGATACTGCGACTTATACAATAACAGTACAAAATAAAGGATCAATTGATGCTAAATTAAACACAATTACATTAACTCCACAAGCGGATGGATCAGATGCAATTATTTATACTGTTAAATCTCAACCAAGCGCTAATGATGTTTTAAAAGCAGGAGATAGTACAACTGTTGTAATTGAAGCAAAATATGATGAAGCAGTTAATTCTGTTCCTGAAGTAAAAACTAAAACATTTACTGGTGTTCTTGAATACGTTCAAGCAAAATAGTAAAAATGAGTGAATATTCACTCTTTTATTTTATTACGAGGTCTCTATGAATAAAATTAAGAAAAGAAGAAAAAATAAGATATCAAAAAATAAAACTAAAATTATTGTTATTGTTTGTATTGTTTTTGTATTGCTTTTATCTATAGGATATGGTATATCTTCAACATTAATTTCATTAAATGGTACTGCTACAATTGGTGAAGAAAAAGAATGTAAAAATAAAATAACAGGGACTTATAAACTTAATACGTTTTGGAATGGTCAAAATAACAATAAGCATTATCAAGCTATTATAACTATTAAAAATGAAGATGCTGAAAGCATACCATCTTGGACTATAAAAATAAAAGGTCCATTAGATTCACAGATACAGGTAAATGCAAATGTTACAAAGTCTAATGATGGTATTTTAACATTAACTCCATATTCTTGGAATTCAGTAATAGATAGTGGTAAAGAATTATCATTAGATTTTATATTTATAACTGTTGAAGAAGATTTTGATCCTACATATATAACTTTTAATGATTGTAAAATATATGGTAAAGGTGTTGTAAATCCAGATCCAATAGATCCATCTGTTGAATTAACTGGTCTTGAATTATCGCCAAGTTCATATGAAATGATTGTAGGAGAAAAGGTAAATCTTAACACAATAAAAACACCAAGTAATGCAACTGCAACTTTAACTTATACATCTAGTAATGAGTCAGTCGCAACTGTTTCACAAAGCGGTGAAGTAATTGCTTTAACGGAAGGAACTACTACTATAACAGTTAGTTCTGGTAATATAACTGCTAGTAGTACAATAACTGTTAAGAAAAAAGATGAAACACCAGTTACACCTGATGGTATAGAATTAAAATTTGCTCAAACAGGATATTGGGGCGATATAAGTGCTGGACAATCAATGAATTTTAATGTTACAATAACAAATAATACAGATAAAAAAATAAATAGTTGTTCATTTTTTATAGGTTTCCCATCAGGTACAAAGTATACTGTATGGACCGGAAATGTAATTGTAAATAATGGTGATTTTAGTTATAATTCGGTTATTGATGCAAATGGTAATGTAATTATATATGGACAAGTTACATTACCTGCAGGTTATGATATAAATGACTATTTATCCCCATCCATAACTAATATACAGGTGAGTTGATAACAATGAAAAATTTGAATATATATATAATAATGATCATTTATTTTGTTTTAATATTTTTCTTAGAGAGAATAATTGGAAACGTAATAGGGTATATTATTCCTATGGTTTTATTAGTGATATCACTTTATATTCATTTTACCGAAGGTGATAATCATGGTAGATTTCCTAGAAATAAAGAATACATAAAGAAAATGATTATAATAATGCTTTTATATGTAATTATTTATTTCTTTTTAGGAATATTATTTGGTTTTACTAAAAGTCCTTATTCACATAATATAATAATATTATTAAAAAATATATGGAGAATAATTATTCCTGTAATAATGTTAGAATATATTAGAAGTTTTACAGTATGTACTAATTCAAATAATAAATTTATAATTATTACATTCACATTATTATTATTTGTTATTGAGCTTAATTTAAATACATTTATTAAAAATATAAGTATTAGTGAAGATACCTTTAAATATGTATCTCAAACTGTTATACCTTTATTTGCAACTGAAATGTTATGTACTTATTTGTGTTTAAAAGGTTCATATAAGTTATCATTGCCTTATAGAATTACATTAAATGCTATAACTATATTTTCACCTGTTTTTCCGGATATAGATTGGTTTGCAAGTGGAATAATTGGCGTATTATTCCCTGCAACAATATTTTTACTTTACAAATATGATTATCAAAAAAAGAACAGAAGAATAAGTAGACGTGATTTAAAAAAGCAAAATCCTATAGTTTATGTTCCTATATTTATAATTTTAATTATATTTGGCGCATTTATGCTTGGATTATTTAAATATGAACCTATTGCGATAGTATCTAACAGTATGGATCCCGTTTTTAATAGAGGAGATGTTGTTATTTTACGTAAAGTAAACAAAACAAATTTGAATAAATTAAAGAAATATGATATTATCATATATAGTATAGATAAACAACTTGTTGCGCATAGAATAATAAATATAAAAGAAGAAAAAGAAGAATTATATTTTAAAACAAAAGGAGATGCTAATATTTCTCCCGATTTGAAATGGGTAAAAGAAAATCAAATAGTTGGAAAGTATGAATTTCATATTAAATATGTAGGTTATCCATCTGTTTGGTTAAATGATATTTTTAAAAAACAAAATCCAAAAGTAGAAATAAAATAGAGAGGGTAATATGCAAACAAAGAATAGAAAGAAAAAACTTGTTTTGAAAAGATGGGTTAGAATTGTAGTTGTATGTGTTCTATTCTTTTTAGCGTCTATATTTTTATACAATATTGTAGAAGGATTATGTCCTAAACAAAAGAAAAATTTATATTATTCGTATAAAAATTATGGTTCTACAGATTATAAAGTGTATTTAAAAGAAAACAACTTTTTTGAAGAAAAATTTCTACCTAAAGGTAGACAATATACTACTGAATTAATAGATTATATAGACATTAATTTTAACTATTTATATTCAGGTTCAAAATTTACTGATATAGAATATGAATATAATATTAGTGGTGAAATAATAGGTGAATATGAAAGTAATACTGATTCTAAATCAGAAATATGGAATAAAAAATATGTGATTTTAGAAAATCAAAAAGGTAAGAAGTATGACTCAATTTTTTTTGATGTTAATAAGAATTTAAAATTAGATTATTCTAAATATAATAATGAAGCTAATAATTTCAAAAATCAATTTAAACTTGCGATAGATGCAAAATTATTAGTAAAATTTAATGTTAAATATACAGCAACTATAAGAGATACTGACAAAAAAGTAAGAGGAGTAGAAACTATTGAATTAAGTATACCTTTATCAAAAACAACAATGAATATAACAACAAAAGAAATAAAAGGTGACTCTAAAAATTTATATGATGAAGAGCTTATACCTAAAAATATGAATAGGGTTTATATAAATTCTATATTATTGATAATTTTACTTATAATATCAATTTCTAATAAAGATAGGCTTATAATTAATAAAAAAACATATTATACAAAAAATTATAATAAAATAATTAAAAATTATAGTGATATTATTGTTGAGGTTTCAACACAACCTAATTTGGAAAATTTAGAAATATTAGAAATTAAAAATTTTGATGATTTAGTAGATACAGAGGAAGAATTAAAATCACCAATATTACTTTATGAAATAAAAAAACAAAAAGAATCTTGGTTTATTATAATACATAATAAGTATGCATATAGATATATATTAAATTGTGAAGATTGTTAATTAAGGTGAATAATGTGAGAAAAAAAGTAATAACAATAATACTATCATTGATATATACAATATTTATGATAGTAGGTACAAGTTTTATAAAAAGTAATAGTTTTAAATATTTAAATGATAATTTAATAATAATGATAATTTTATCAGTATTATTATTTGTAATACTTTATTTTATAGTAAATAAAGTATTTAATTATTTAGATAATCAAAAAATAAAAAACGAAAAAAAGAACAATAAAATATTTAATTTATTTGATAAACATCCAATTGTTTTTTCAAGTATAGTTATGTTTATTTGTTATTTGATCTATATGATAGCGTTTTATCCAATTATAATGTCAAAAGACCCTAGTTTTCAAATACTTCAGTATTTTCATATCGATAATAAATATTCATATTATTCTGTATTACTTGATAAAAATGTAATAATTACAAATCACCATCCAGTTGTTCATACTCTTCTTTTAGGAACTTGTGTAAAACTTGGAATGGTACTTTTCAATAGTTCAAATGTAGGTTTATTTATTTACAGCATAATTCAAACAAGTATTCTTATATTAACTCTTTCATATACAATTAAATTTATGAAAGAAATAAATATATCTATAAAATATAGATTTATTTGTTTACTTATATATGCTTTAGTACCTGTATTTCCATTTTATGCGATGAGTCCAGTTAAAGATGTAATATTTGGATGCTTAATAATTCTTTATATAATTACAGTTTATAAATGTATAAAATTAGAAGAAAAGATAAGTATTAAAAATATTATAAAAATAATAATCTTATCAATATTAATGTTTTTATTTAGAAATAATGGAATACATGTATTTATATTAACATTTCCATTTTTGATATTAATAAATAAGAAAAACAGAAAAAGATTTTTAATTATATTTTTAGTAGTAGTATCATTATTTGTGACTTATTCTAAAGTAATTTTACCATATTTTAGGATAACTCCGTCAAGTGTTCGTGAAACACTTAGTATACCTTTTCAGCAAACTGCAAGGTATGTAAAAGAACATGAAAGTGAAGTAACTAATAATGAAAAGAAGGCAATCGATAAAATACTTGGTTATGCTACATTAAAAGATAGATATAAAGAAGAAATATCAGATCCAGTAAAGAATGGATTTAATAAATATAGTACAAAAGAAGATTTAAAAAATTATTTTGTTGTATGGTTTGAAATGCTTAAAAAGCATCCATTAACATATGCAGAAGCAACAATAAACAATACATATGGATATTTTTATCCATTTAGCACAAAATGGTATATATATTATAAATATACACCAATAATTAAAGAACATGGTATTGATTATCATTATAATAATTTAACAAATCTTAGAACATATTTATCAAATTATGGTAATATATTCCCATATATTCCAATTATAGGCTTGATAGTTAATATTGGATTTAGCAATTACTTATTAATATTTATGTTGTTTTACTTAATATATAAGAAAAAATATAAAGAAATGTGTTACTTATTTCCATCATTTGTTTTAACTTTAGTATGCATTGCATCCCCGGTAAATACATATTTTAGATATGCACTTCCTACAATTTTTGCAATGCCAGTTATGATTAGTATGTTTTTTAAAATAATTAGAAATGGTAAATAAAGCCATTTCTTTTTTTTACTTCTTATGTTATAATTATTATGGTGATAATATGGATACTAAAGAATTAAAAAGCGAAATATTATTGTTAGAAGAAAAACTAAATAATATTTGGAGGTTACTTTGATGTAGATAATAAAAAGAAAGAGTTATCTAATAAAGAAAGTGAACTTCAAAGTTTATATGATAATAATTTATGGAACGCTAAAGAAACAATTGATTTATCTAAAGAAATAGGTAATGATAAAAAAATAATATCAAATGTAGAATCCTTAAAACAAACATTAGAATCATATATTGATGTAGTTAATAGTAATGATGATGAATTAATAAATGAACTTATAAATGAAATAAAGGGTACAATTAAAGAAATTAATTTATTAGAATTAGAAACAAAACTATCAGGGAAAAATGATAAAAAAAATGCTATTTTAGAAGTACATTCAGGTGCAGGTGGAACAGAAAGCTGTGACTGGGCTGATATGCTTCTTAGAATGTATTTAAGATGGTGTGATAAAAAGAACTTTAAATATGAAATTTTAGATACATTACCAGGTGAAGAAGCAGGAATAAAAAAAGTAATTGTTTTAGTAAAAGGATTAAATGCATATGGATATTTAAAATGTGAAAGGGGTGTTCATAGATTAGTTAGATTGTCACCATTTGATTCACAAAATAGAAGACATACATCATTCGCAGCAGTTGAAGTTATTCCAGAAGAGAATGATGGTATAGAGATAGAAATAAAAGATAGTGATATAAGAGTAGATGTATATAGGAGTAGTGGCGCAGGAGGACAAGGAGTAAATACAACAGATAGCGCAGTTAGAATAACACATTTACCAACAGGGATTGTAGTAACTTGTCAAAATGAAAGAAGTCAACTTAAGAATAAAGAACAAGCTATGGTAGTATTAAAATCAAAATTATATGCACTAGAAGAACAGAAAAAAATAGAAGAATCAGAAGAATATAAAAAAGATCAAAGTTCAATTAACTTCGGTTCACAAATAAGAAGTTATGTAATGCATCCATATTCCATGGTTAAAGATCATAGAACGAATTATGAAACAAGTAATGTTTCTAAAGTATTAGATGGCGATATTGATGAATTTATAGAAAGTTATTTAAATATGAGTAAAGAATAAATGGAGGAGTAAAATGGAGTTTATTAGAATTAGAGATGTAGAAAAAACTTATCCTACTGGTGTAACTGCATTATACGGACTTAACCTAGAAATAAAAAAAGGTGATTTCGTATTTATAATAGGTGCATCAGGCTCAGGTAAATCAACACTTATGAAAATGCTTTATAGAGAAGAAAAAGCAAGTAATGGTGAAATAATAATAGGTGGAGTAAAAGTTGGAAAACTAAAAAATAGAAAAGTTTATAAATTAAGAAGAAAACTTGGTGTAGTATTCCAAGACTTTAAATTATTACCAAAACTTACTGCATACGAAAATGTAGCATTTGTACTTGAAATGTTTGGTTATGATAAAAATGAGATAAGAAAGAAAACGTTAAAAGCATTAGACTTAGTAGGATTAAAAGAAAAAGCAAAAAGTTACCCACATGAATTATCAGGTGGAGAACAACAAAGAGTTGCAATTGCAAGAGCGATAGTTAATGCACCAAAGTTATTAATATGTGATGAACCAACTGGAAATTTGGACCCAGATACATCATTAGAAATAATGAAAGTACTAGAGGTTATTAATAATTTAGGAACAACTGTAATTGTAGTTACACACGATAGGGATATAGTAAATAAGATGAAAAAGAGGGTCATATTATTAGATAAGGGTAGACTAAAAAAAGATTTTGAGAAAGGAACATACGATAAGAATGAAAAACATTAGAATTTTAAGAAAAAACATCAGAGATGGTGTTAAAAATATAATAAGAAATTTTAGTTTATCTTTAGCGTCAATTTCCTGCATAACAGTAACTCTTTTAATAGTAGCGGTAGCAATTGTTGGCTCATATAATGTTGAAAATTTTACTAAAGTAATTAGAGATGATTTTACTATAGTTGTTTATATGAATAATTCAAATACGGAAGAACAAGAATCAAAAATAAAAAGTGAAATAAATGATTTATCTAATATTGAGTCTATAACATTCAATTCAAAAAAAGATATAGCAAATGAAATGAAAGAAGAATCAGAAATTTTTAATACAATTATTTCATCTTGGTCAGACTCTGAAAATCCTTTATATGATACATATTTGGTAAAAGTAAAAGATTCAGAAAAAATATCAAACACTGCATCTAAAATAGAAAAAATAGATGGTGTTGAAATGGTTAGATATGGAGAAGGAATGATTGAATCCTTATTATCTATATTTAAAATAATAGAAAAGATATTAATTGTTATAGTTATATCATTAGTTTTAGTAACAGCATTCTTAATAATAAATACAATAAAGATTACAATATTTAGTAGACAAGAAGAAATAGAAATTAAAAGACTTGTTGGTGCATCTAATTTCTCGATTAAACAACCATTTGTTATTGAAGGTTTATTTATTGGAATTCTAGGCTCAATAATTCCAATATTGGTTACAATTTATGGATATGCTGTACTTTATGATAAAACAGGTGGAGTATTATTTTCTAAGTTTATACAATTAGTAGAACCATTTCCATTTACATTTAAAATTTCAGGAGTATTATTGTTAATTGGTATTGTTGTTGGTATGATAGGTAGTAGTAAAGCAGTAAGGAAGTATTTAAAAATATAATGAAGAGATACTTAAGATTAATAGTGCCAACAATTATAACGATAGTAATGTTATTTCCATTTAATATAGTTCAAGCTAAAACTCTGGGTCAATTAAAAAAAGAGTATGATGCTATATTAAATAAGTATAATTCAACAGGAAATAATATAAATGCAACAGAATCAGAAATTAAAAATGCAAAAAACAGAGTTGAAAGTATCTATACCGAAATTGATAATGCAGAAAAAGAAATACAGGCGACAACTTCTGAAATAGCAAAATTAAATGAGTCAATTAATGAAAAAGATAGACAAACTAAAGAACTTATGAAATTTTTTCAAGTTTCACAAGGTGAGTCAACATATTTAGAATATATATTTTCTGCAGATAGTATAACTGATTTTATTTATAGAATAACAGTAACCGAACAATTATCTAAATATAATAACAAATTAATTGATGAAATGAATAATATGATATCCCAAAACAATAAAAATATAGAAAATTTGCACAAAAAAGAACAGTCATTAAAAAGTTTGCAAAATGAATTATCTGATAAACTTGTAGTCTTAGCGTCGCAAAAAGAAAAATTGGAAGATGAATATGCATCTTTAGAAGATGAAATAAAAAATTCTAAAGCTATATTAGATCTTTATACAAAAGCAGGTTGTAAAGATAATGAAGACATATCTGTATGTGCTGAAGAACAACTACCACCTAGTACTAAGTTTTGGAGACCAGTAACAGCAGGTTGTATTACTAGTAATTTTGGCCGTAGAGTCGACCCTATGCAAGGTGTTTACAGAACTCATGCTGGTATGGATATTGCTTGCCGTGATATGAGTGCGGGAAAAATTTATCCAATAGCAGATGGTAAAGTAGTACTTGTTAATACTGTAGATAGAGGTGGCTATGGTAAATATGTGGTAATTCAACATAAAGTAAACGGACATAACTATTCATCACTATATGGTCATTTGCAAACAATATATGTTAAAGAAAATCAAATTGTATCAAAAGATACAAATATAGCATATATGGGAAGTACAGGAAAAAGTACAGGTCCACATTTACATTTAAATGTGTGTGCAGGCTTAAATAGTTGTATGTATAATACATCTAACCCAAGGGATTACATTAATTTCCCATGGTATGATGGAATTCATTATTCATATTTTTATAATAGAACAAGCTATTATAAATAATGCTAAAGCACAAAATTCAAAAATAATCAATAGTAAACATATTGATTATTTTTTTCTTTACAAAATATATACAAAATAATAAAGTTTTGTTATAATTATTATAATGGTAGTATAGTAGAATGGAGTGCTTGTATATGAAGAATTATAAAGAAAAGAATTACAAAATATT
>URBY01000008.1 GCA_900546245.1 uncultured Mycoplasmatota bacterium
AAATTTGAAAACGGAAAAAGAAGAATATATTTAAACACGGATAAGATACCAACAAAAAATGCATTAGAGAGTGCAAAAACGAGTAATGAAAAGTATGCAAGTAGTTGCACCCATAATATAAATAATAAATATAAAAATAAATATAAAAACTATAAAGAAAATGTACCTTATTGGATGGAACATCCAGAAGTTTGTAAATCTAGTCTTGCAAGTCCAGAAGAAATAGAAGAAATGGAGAAATTATTAAGTGAGTTTAAGGAGGATTGATATATGATTAAAAACTTAGAGGTTATGCTTTATAAGAAATAAGCAAAGGGGGAATAGATGTAATGGAGGTAGTATATAATGTAAAATATAAATTTAAGACAAATGATAATAAAACAAAGAATGAAATAAAAGAGATTTTTAATAGAAAATTATTAAATATTATTATTGCTTTAGAAAATCAAGAATTAATATTAAAGAATTCTTAATATTAAGGTATAATATGATTGTATTTATTAATTATTTTAGTCATTTCAAACAAGTATTGGAGGAATGGCTATGTTAGAAAAGGTAGGTGTATATTGTAGATTATCTGATGAAGATAGAGATAAACTAAATAAAAATGATGATAGTGATTCAATAGTAAATCAAAGAAGTATGTGTTTAAAATTTGCTAATCAAAATGGATGGAATGTTGTAGATATTTATTCCGATGATGACTTTTCAGGAGCTGGAGTAGATAGACCAGATTTTAATAGACTTTTAAAAGATTGTGAAAGTGGAAAAATAAATTTAGTTTTATGTAAAAGTCAATCAAGATTTTCAAGAGATATGGAAGTTATTGAAAGATATTTACATAATAAGTTTATAGAATGGGGAGTTAGATTTGTAAGTATTGTTGATAATGCTGATACAAGTATTGAATCTAATAAGAAATCTCGTCAAATAAATGGACTTATTAATGAATGGTATTTAGATGACTTATCCACAAACATAAAGAAGTCATTAAAAAATAAAAGAGAAGATGGATTATTTATGGGAAGTTTTGCACCTTATGGATATGATAGAAGCAAAGATGTCCATAAACTAATTATTGATCCTGTTGCTGCAGAAGTAGTTAAAAAGATATTTGATATGTATGCTAGTGGCAATGGTTATCATAAAATATGTGAATATTTAAACAATAATAATATTCCATCTAGGTCAGTTTATAAAAAGCAAAAAGGAAGTAAATTTGTTTGTTCTAATTGTGATTTAAAAAATGTTAGATGGAATACTGATACGATTGCTCAAATTTTAAGAAATGAAGTTTATATTGGTAATTTAGTTCAAGGTAAAAAAACTTCAATGGGATATAAAGTTCATAAATTTAAAAAAGTTGATGAAAAAGATTGGTGTAGAATAGAAAATACACATGAACCTATTATTGATGTTGAAACTTGGAACAAAGTACAAAACATTTTAAAAACACATGCATCACCAACTAAAACTGGTGAAATTCATTATTTAAGTAAAAAAATATATTGTATGTGTTGTGGAAAATCTTTTATGAGAAATGTTTATAATGTAAAAACTGAGTCAACTGGTAAAAGAGCATATATGCAATGTAAGGGTGCTAAAAAGTATCATTCATGTGATAATAATAAAGCAATTAGAATGGATGAATTAGAGCAAATATTATTGAATGCAATAAATGATTTATTAGATAACTATTATGATGAAACTAATTTACAAAATCTCTATAATCAGACTAATAAACAAAATACAAATGATGAAATAATTAATATACTAAAAAAAGAAAAAAATAATCTTGAAAAGAAAATCAATGATAACAAAAACTATTATAGAAATCTTTATGAAGATAAAGTAAAAGGAAATGTTAGTGAAGAAATGTTTTCTTTAATGGCTAATGATTATTTAAAAGAAATAGAAACTATGACTAATAGAATAGAAACTATTGAAAATGAAATTAATAATCTTAATACTATAAAAGAAAATAAAAAACAAGCCAATGACATTTTAAAAAAATATAAACATATTGATTCTTTAAATAAGATAATAGTTGATGAATTTATTGATAAAGTATATATTGGGAATTATAATAAAGAAAATAAAACAAGAGATATTGAAATAGAATGGAACTTTGAGTTCTAATATAAAAATAATAAATTTGGACTTTTCCGATTCCTGCACATGGTGGAAGTGATCCTGGAACTAGTGGAAATGGACTTGTTGAAAAGGAATACACTTTAAAATTTGCTGATTATTTAAATAGAAGATTTAATGAATTAGGTGCAAATTCTACGCTTGTTAGGAGTACTGATGAAACAGTAACTCCAACAGAAAGAGTTAACAGAATATTAAATGCATATGGTAATTCACCTGATGTACTTGTTATATCAAATCATTTAAATGCAGGCGGCTCATCAGGAGCAGAAGTTATATACGCTCTTAGGAATAATGATACACTATCAAAATTAATACTTGAAAATCTAAGTAAAGAAGGTCAATCTATAAGAAAGGCATATCAAAGAAGATTACCAAGTGATAATAGTAAGGATTATTATTTTATCCACAGGAATACAGGTGTAACAGAACCAATAATTATTGAATATGGATTTCTTGATAATAAGGGTGATGCAGAAAGAATAAAAAATAATTGGGAAAAATATGCTGAAGCAGTTGTAAAAGCAGTTGCTGAATATAAAAATATTCCATATGGTGAAAGTATTTCATCTATTACTTATACTGTGCAAAGAGGAGATACTTTATGGAATATTGCTAAAAAATTTAATACTAATGTAAATGAAATAAAAAGATTAAACAATTTAAAAAGTAATATCTTATATGTAGGTCAAACTTTAAGAGTACCAGAATATTATAAAGCAGAAGATACAAATATATCATATGTAGTTAAAAGAGGAGATAGTTTATATTCAATCGCAAGACAATATGGAGTTAATGTTAATGATTTAATGAAAGTTAATAATTTAACTAGTGATTTATTAAGTATTGGTCAAATTATAAATATACCATCTTCTACAACTATAGTAACACCTTCAGAAGATGATATAATTAATGAAGAAAATACTTATGTAGTCAAAAATGGAGATACACTATGGTCAATATCTAGAATATTTAATGTTAGTATAGATGATATTAAAAACAAAAATAATTTAACAAGTGATATATTGACTGTAGGAAGTGTTCTTACTATCCCAACTGGAACTGAAACAGGTAATGATATTATAGTTTATACTGTTAAAAGAGGGGATAGTTTATGGAAACTTGCTAGAGATTATAATACAACAATAAATGATATTAAACAGTTAAATAACTTAAAATCAGATGTACTTAGAGTTGGCGATGAACTTCAAATAAAAAAGAATACCAATGTGTAAAAGCATTGGTATTTTTAGTATAAGTCTTTACAAACTCCTTTTTTAGGAACATAAAAACAATGATTTTTATATCTTCCACTATTTTTTTGATTAAACCATGTTGGTTTACATGAATTACCAGATCCTGGTGCATAAAACCAAAGTGCATTAGTCGCAGGATGAAAGTATTCACCATTTATTACTCTTTTAGCAAGATTTTTTTCTGCAGTGCTTGATGAACTATAAAAAAGTGGACTATCTGTTCCAGAAAATCCTCCTGGATCTTGATATACCATTTGATAAATGCTAGTTATATTTTTAAAATCTAAGCAATTTCCTATAACTCTATTTATTCCGACATTACCAACCATAAGCATTCCAAGATTACCTTCACCAGTAGCTTCTGCTCTCATGAGTCTAGCTAGTAAATCAAGTTCTTTTGTATTATATGCAACAATAGCCATAATAAACCCTCCCATATATTATATGCAAAAGAGTATCAAAATTAGTTGATAAAATAAAAAAAATATGATATTATTAATTTGTCCGATTTAGGGGATTAGTTAAATGGTATAATAGGAGTCTCCAAAACCTTTGGTATAAAAGTTAAAAAGACTGATTTTACCTTATAACTACTGGGTTTATCAAATGTTATGTTTTGAACTGGTGGCACTTTTGGTGGCATAAGTATAAATTTGAAACATATCATTTCGAATTAAATTAGTTTATAAATGATAATAATATATCATTTTATAATATAAATTGTTTGCTCTTAATTGAGCATTTATAGGGGTATAATATAGTGGTAGTATGATGGTCTCCAAAACCATTCGCGAGGGTTCAAATCCTTCTACCCCTGCCAGAAAATCAATCGTTTTTAAACGATTTATATATATATGCTAGTAAGAAATCTTACTAGTATTTTTATTTTCTATTGAGACCATTATACACATAATTAATTTTTTTTGCAAACTGACTTGATTAATTTTTTCATGAGAGTTAACATCTCAAACGAGGTGATTTTAGTTGAGTAAATATGTTTATGAGAATCATGAAGTTGAAGAAGGATTATTTGTAACATTACAATTAATTGATGCTATCGACATGAAATATAGTTGTTGTTTTCCAGCTGATATTGAAAAGGATATTGAAAAATTGTTTAGGCACTTAGTTAAATATGTTGAAGGTGAAGACAAACATCCTAATGTAGATATTGAAAATACAAAACTTATACAGCAGTTTATATATAATAAGGATGATATTGATAAAATAGAAAAAAATCACAAATAGTATTATATAATGTATGTTATGTGTTATAATGTTTTTGCAGGTGGTTGTTTATGGATAAATTTGAAAGATTAAAAGATATAATTAGAAATAAAAAAAATGATTTTAATATAAATAATTTTGTATTGGATACTAAAGGTTCTAAATCAAATATAAGTGATTATGCTATTGATTATAAACAAATAGAAAAACATCCTTATATTATAAATCTATTAACTTACGAAAAATCCATTCCTGAAAAGAAAAAAAATTATGGAAATAAACTTGATTATGAAATGAATAAGTATTATTTTCTTAAATTATATATAAATAAAGAAGAAGAATTATTAGAAATAACATTAAATAAATCATCTACAAAAAAAGATATACATTTGTTATTTTTGGAATATCTTGATAAAATAAACTTCTTGAATATAAATGACTTCTTAGAATATTTATTTAAAGTTCTTCAGTAGAACTATATAATAACTACTTTTAAACGAGTAGTTATTTTTAATAATTTAAATGTCGATTTTTGTGTTATAATTATATAGTAGTAAAAATTATTTTTGGGAGTAGTATTATCCTTGACTTTGGTGATACTACTCCCAAAAATAATTTTTAAAATTTTAATAAAGTATATTGACAAATATCAATATACTGAATATAATACTATATAGATATTTGTCTATATAGTATTATTAAGGAGTAGATTATGGAACAAGTAAAATATGAAGAAATGTCAAACATATTCAAAGCATTATCAGATTCAAACCGAATAAAAATTGTGGATTTGTTATATAAGAATGGAGAAACCTGTGCTTGTAATTTATTAGATGAATTTAATATTTCACAACCTACACTTTCACATCATTTAAAAGTATTATCGGATACTGGGATATTACTTCAAAGAAAAGAAGCAAACTGGATACATTATAGAATAAATGATGAGAAAATTATAGAAATAAAAGAGTTCTTTAATAATATTTCAAAATAATATTTAGCACCTGTAACAAGGTGCAATATTTAAGAATAATATATAGATAGATATAAATATATCAATATAAGAAAGGAGTTTTTTATGCAGTATGTTCAAAATGTGTTTAGTTGGCTTAATGATGTATTTTTAGAAATGACTTGGTTATCAGATTTAATTACTTGGATAGTAAATAATATTTTCAGATTACCAATAAATGATGAAAGTACAATCGGAAAAATCGGAGGAAGCATACAATTTTTTATGTATGATTTTGTAAAAATTATGGCTTTACTATGTGTACTTATTTTTATGTTTTCATATATAGAAAGCAAATTTACACCAGAAAAAACAAAACAAATATTGAGCAAATTAAAAGGAATTAAAGGTGCTATAATAGGAGCATTATTAGGAACAGTAACTCCATTTTGTAGTTGTTCAAGTATTCCGATTTTTATTAGTTTTGTAAAAGCTGGATTACCTATGGAAGTTACATTTAGTTTTCTAATTTCTTCTCCATTTGTTGATTTAGCTTCTACCGTACTATTAGCATCTATGTTTGGATGGAGAGTAGCAATAGCTTATGTTGTTGTGGGTGTAATATTGGCAGTTGTAGGTGGAATAATAATTGGAAAATTAAAACTAGAAAAATACATTGAAAAATATGTATTTGATACACAAGTTGGAGAAAGCAAGGATTTAGAGCCTACTAAAAAAGAAAGATTACAATATGCAAAAGAACAAGTTAAAAACATTTTTGTAAATGTATGGAAATATGTTTTATTAGGAGTTGGAATAGGTACATTTATTCATAACTGGATTCCACAAACAGCCATCGAAACAATTTTAGGAGAAGGAAATATATTTGCACCAATTCTAGCAGCAGTTGTAGGAATACCAATGTATGCAGATATATTCGGAACATTACCAATAGCAGAAGCATTAGTATTAAAAGGAACAGGAATAGGAACTGTATTAACATTTATGATGGGAGTAACAGCTTTATCAGTACCATCTATTGTAATGTTAAAAAATGTAATGAAACCTAAATTGCTTGCTATTTTTGTAGGAATTATAGCAGTTGGAATTATTGCCATTGGTTATATATTTAATATATTTTCATTTTTAGTAATTTAATTAAAGAAAGGAAAGGTTAATATGAATATCAAAGTTTTAGAAATGTCTTGTTGTAGTGGAGGAAAATTACAAGCTATTACAGAGGAAACAATAAAAGAATTAGGAATAAATGTGAATATTGAAATTATAGGAGATATGCAAAAAATGATGGCATTAGGTGTAATGAGAACACCAGCACTTATAATTGATGATGAAGTAGTTTTACAAGGTAGAATACCTAAAAAAGAAGAAATAAAAAGACTTCTTCAAAAGTAATTATATAATAAATTAGTTAAGCAAGTGATTTGATGATTACTTGCTTTTATGTTATAATCATCTCGACAACTTACAATTTAGTGATCTGTTAGAAAAATAGTAATTTGTAGTTTTCAGAATAATAATTTGTTAAATGTAAAAGGAAATAATTATGAAAAGAAAAAGATTAGTAAGAATTGAGATGTTATTAAGTATTTTAATTGTAATAGGAATATTTTTCTTGATTTTTAATGTATATTTTATATTAAAAGGTTTTGGGAAAGATTTTTTATATGTAAATGACAAAAATAGGCAAAGTATAAAGAATATAATAGAAAAAAGTGAGTATTATGATAGTTCGGAAGATTTTTATAATGTAAGGAAAATTCAGTTTTTTCTAGCCTTCAATGATTTGGAATTTACTTTATATTATAAAGATGGAACAGTAAAAAAAATATATGATGATAGTTTAACTGATTTAGAAGAATATATAGAAGAAAAAGGATATAACGAAGGTGAATTTTTTGTTATGTTAGGAACAGGAATGATTATTATTTGTATAGGATTAAATGAAATAAGAAAAAGAGTATCAAATCAAATAGATTTGATTGATAAACAAGAAAATTAAATAGATTTATATAAATTACAAGTTAGTAATTAGTTAGAAAAATAGTAAGTTGTCAAGGAGAAATATAGTTATGGAATTTAGCAAAAAAATACAAGAATTAAGAAATAAAAATAAATTAACACAAGAACAATTTGCAGAAAAATTATATGTATCACGAACTGCAGTATCAAAATGGGAAAGTGGGAAAGGTTATCCTAGCATTGATTCATTAAAATATATATCAAAAATATTTAATGTTTCAATTGATGAACTATTATCAAACGAAGAAATAATAGATATTGCTAAAAATGAAAATACTTCTAACATTGAAAAAATAAATAATTTAGTATATGGATTACTTGATATAATGAGTATTTTATTTATCTTTTTACCACTTTATGGACAAAAAATTGGAGAAAAATTTTATACAGTATCTTTAATTAGTTGTACTGATATAGGAAATACTATAAAAACAATATACTTTATTACTTTGATTTTTATATCTATAATTGGAATTGTAGAAATTGTATATAATTTTATAGATGACAAGAAAATACGAATTATAGTTAATATTGTTTCACTTATTATTCAAACAATTGCAATATTATTTTTTGTAATGACAAGACAACCTTATGCAACATTAATAATGTTTATGATATTGATTATAAAAATGTCATTGATAATTAAAGATAATTTTAATAAGAAAAAAGTATTATAAGTGCCTAAAAATAGGCATTGTTACTAAAAGTGTCAAACAAATATATAGGTAGTGAGAGAAAGTTTCTTGATAGATATAAAATTTCATAATAAACTCAAAATGGGATTACCCAGAAAGGAGTATTTATTATGAACAACAAAAAAAGAAATTTTCTCATTAGTGGAATTTTGCTTTTAATAGCAATAACTTTTACAATATTAGTCAAAGTAGTAGATGTAAAACAAATTGGAGTAAACAATTCTAGTATAGGGTTTGCGACTTTAAATCAATTTATTTTTGAAACTACAGGAGTAAATATGATTTGGTATCACATTACTGATTGGTTAGGATTAATTCCTGTTTTTATGGCTATAGTGTATGCTTTTATAGGGCTTATCCAATTAATAAAAAGAAGAAGTATATTTAAAGTCGATAAAGAGATTATACTATTAGGACTATATTATATTATTGTAATAGCTTTATATGTATTCTTTGAAAAAGTAATTATTAATTATAGACCAATATTAATGAATGGCTTTTTAGAAGCATCTTACCCATCATCTCATACATTGATGACAATTTGCATTTGTGGAAGTTCTATTTTAATCAATAAAAAGTTATTTAATAATAAAATAACAAAAGTTATTAATTATTTATCAATTATTATAATTACAATAACTGTTGTTGGAAGATTAATATCAGGTGTTCATTGGTTTACTGATATTATAGGTGGCATACTTATATCAAGTGGTTTATTAATGACTTTTTATTCTTTATTAAGTATAATAAACAAAGAAAATTATTAGTACAAATTACAATTTTATAGTTATTGATTTATAGTAATTTACCGAAAAGATTGTCAGTAATGACAGTCTTTTTTGTTATATATTGACTTTTAACGGTAACTACTATAAAATATAGTAGTGTAGCTTATAGCAAAAAAGGAGATGTGGAGTATATGAAAAATTATGACAACTATTTTCTTCCTGTAGATAATATGGAAGAAGCAAAAAGATATTATGAGGAAATATTGGGGTTAAAAAAGAAATTTGATTTTTCTGATAAGGGAATGGTTGCTTATAATATTGGAAATGAAGAACCTGCAATAATTTTAAAAGACAAAAATAAATTTGAGAATTTAAAGCCTACAATATGGTTTGAAGTAGAAGATGTTGCAATCTTCTATAAAGAAATGTTGAATAATGGTATAAAATTTTTGAGTGAGCCTTTTAAAATTGGAACTGGTAATGCAGTCGAGTTTGAAGATCCATTTGGAAATAGACTTGGCGTTACAGAATATTAAGTAAGGAGTAGAGATTATGTCAAATATAGATTTAGTATTATTAGGACTTATTAAACAAAAATCACAAAGTGCTTATGATATTAAAAAAAATATAGAATATCGTAATATACCAAGATGGGTAAAAATTAGTGAACAGTCTATTTATAAGAAAGTATTACAATTAGAATCAAAAGAATATATTGTTAGCCATAAAGAGAAAGAGGGAAATATGCCAGATAAAGCAGTATATACTATTACTGACAAAGGTAATGATTATTTTAATAAACTTATGAATGATATTTCAAATTCTGATGTTAGTCTATATTTGGATTTTAATATTATTATCACGAATTTAGATTTAGTAGATGATGAACAAAAAAAGATTCTTGTTTCTAATATAAAATCAAAGATATTAGAATTAAAAGAATTACTAAATGAAAGACAATCTCATAGACAACATATTCCTAATGTTGGAAAACAAATGTTCAAACAACAATTAGCATTAGTAGAAACATTAGAAAAGTGGATAATTGATTTTGAGAATAGTTTAAAAGAACAAAATTAGCAAATATTGATTTTAAGTTAAAAGATAAATTTGTAGGGAGGGAAATTCAATGAAAATAATCAACATTGGTATTCTTGCTCATGTAGATGCAGGAAAGACAACTTTAACGGAAAGTCTGCTTTATACAAGTGGAGCGATTTTAGAATTAGGCAGTGTAGATAAGGGAACAACAAGGACAGATACTATGTTTTTAGAACGTCAGCGTGGAATCACAATTCAGGCAGCAGTTACTTCTTTTAATTGGAATGACTACAAAATCAATATTGTAGATACTCCTGGACATGCAGATTTTATAACAGAAGTGTATCGTTCCTTATCTGTTCTTGATGGAGCTATTTTAGTAATTTCTGCTAAAGATGGTGTACAAGCACAAACCAGAATACTATTCCATGCACTTCAAAAAATGAATATACCAACAATTATTTTTATAAATAAAATAGATCAGGATGGAATTAACTTAAATAATATTTATCAAAATATCAAAGAAAAACTTTCAAATGATATTATTGTTATGCAAAATGTAACATTAACTCCAGAAATATCAATTAAAAATATTATTGATTTAGATGATTGGGATCCTGTAATTTCCAAAAATGATAAACTTTTAGAAAAATATATTGCAGGAGAAAAATTGACTATACAAGAATTAACGTATGAAGAATATAGGTGTGTTAAAAAAGGTTCGTTGTTTCCTATATACCATGGAAGTGCTAGAAATAATATAGGGACTCAACAACTCATCGAAGCTATTTCAAATCTTTTTTGTCCTGAAATGAATGAGAATGATTCAGAACTATGTGGAAGGGTTTTTAAAATTGAATATACAGACCATAAGCAAAGATTAGTTTATTTGCGTCTTTACAGTGGAACATTACACTTACGAGATACAATTATATTGCCAGAAAAAAAGAAAGTGAAACTTACAGAAATATATATTCCTTCAAATGGAGAAATGATACAGACAAAAACAGTTTGTTCTGGAGATATTTTTATTATACCTAACAATACATTAAGATTGAACGATATTATAGGAAATGAAAAGCTTTTGCCATGCAATGTATGGAATGACAATACTGCACCAATACTACGAACAAGAATTGAACCGATAAAAATAGAAGAGAGAGAAAAATTATTGGATGCTCTTACAGAAATTGCAGATACTGATCCTCTTTTACGTTATTATGTTGATACGATAACACATGAAATCATCATTTCTTTTTTAGGAACAGTGCAGTTAGAAGTTATCTGTTCTATGTTGATTGAAAAATATCACATAAACATAAGAATCGAAGATCCAACCGTAATTTATTTGGAAAAACCATTACAAAAGGCAGATTATACTATTCATATTGAAGTACCACCAAATCCATTTTGGGCATCGATTGGATTATCAATAACTCCACTTCCAATTGGCAGTGGAATACAGTACGAAAGCAAAGTTTCACTCGGTTATTTAAATCAAAGTTTCCAAAATGCAGTAAGAGAAGGTATTAATTATGGACTGGAGCAAGGTTTGTATGGTTGGGAAGTAACAGATTGTAAAATATGTTTTGAATATGGTGTTTATTATAGCCCTGTTAGTACTCCCTCGGATTTTCGCTTTCTTGCCCCAATTGTACTTGAACAAACATTGAAAAAAGCGGGAACGCAATTATTAGAGCCATATTGTTCGTTTATACTTTTTACACCACAGGGATACTTTTCTCGTGCATATAATGATGCACAAAAACATTGTGCAATAATTGAAACAAGTCAATCAAAAAATGATGAAGTTATTTTTACAGGACATATTCCTGCACGTTGTATTAATGAATATCGTAATACTTTAACTCTATATACAAATGGGCAAGCAGTTTTTTTGACAGAATTAAAAGATTATCAAATTGCTACTTGTGAACCAGTTATTCAATCACGCAGACCAAATAATCGAATAGATAAAGTACGCCATATGTTTAATAAAAAAGAAAATTAAGTTACTATTCGCTAAATTACAAGTATACTTTAAGATGTAAATAATTTAATATTTATATCTTATTTTTTTATGTTAAATTATTTACCAAGAGTTTAAGTGAGAACGGCAAATTACAGAGGTCATAGAATCTAACAAATTGACAGTTCAGCTTTTATTTCTATTATTAATTTAGTTTAAGATAGTGAGGTCGTAGAATCTATATAACAAGCTTGATGAAATAATGGTGGAAACAAGAGACTTAAATTCAGAAAGGAGTAAATAATGAAATCAGTATTAAGTGTTGATGTAGCTAAAGGAAAAAGTATGATAATGTTATCTACTGAATATGGAGAAGTATTGATTGAACCTAAAGAGATAAAACATAATTTTCGTGATTTTAATGAATTAAAAGATAAAATTGAAAGTTTTAATTTAGAAGATTTAACTATTTTCATGGAATCAACAGGAATATATCATTTGCCAGTAGAAAGATATTTTAAAGAAAATAATTTTAATACATTAGTAATTAATAGTTTAACGACCAAAAATAATTATGATACATTAAGGAAAACAAAAACTGATACAAAAGATTGTATGAGATTAGCTAAATTATTTTTCGTAAATGAAGTAGAATATCATGATTTGTCTAAAAAAGATTTATATGCTAATTTGAAAGCAATGACAAGACAATATTTTTATCTAACTCAATTAAATGTGAGTTGTAAAAATAGATATAAAAGACTTATAAATATATGTTTTCCAGAATTTGAAGAAATATTTAAAGGCAGCAGAATATATGAAGAAACAGCATTAAACTTTATTAAAACCTTTCCTCATGCTTATATAGTAAAAGAAAAAAGAATAGATGCATTATACAATAATTTGTATAAAACTAATTCTAGACATGATTATTATTATAAGAGGTTAGCAAACAAAATCAAAGATATAGCAGTTAATTCATATCCAGGTGTCGATAAAGATCATTCGGATGTAAAGAACTTATCTGATATGGCTGCTATTTTACAAGAGAATATTAAGACAATAAATGAATTAAAAGAAAAGATGATAAAAACTGCAAAAGAGTCACCTTACTTCGATATAATTAATTCTTTTTACGGGATAGGAGAAGTATTAACAACCGAATTATTAGGTGAATTAGGTGATATAACAAGATTTGATAATCATAGACAATTAATTGCTTTCTGTGGTTTAGATCCAACAATAATTCAATCTGGGAAAAGTATAAACGTGCATGGAACTATTTCTAAACGTGGAAATAAATATGCAAGATGGATATTATTTAATATTAGTCAAATAGTAGTTAAGTTAGGGCATCAATGTCCTGGACACCCCGTATATGATTATTATTTAACAAAAAAAGCAGAAGGTAAACATTATTATGAAAACCTAACTGCTTGCTCTACAAAAATATTAAGAATGTTATATACAATGTGCAAAAATAATACAACATTCAAAATAAATTAACAAATTAATTTTAACATATATATAATTACATTACACGAAAAAAATTAAAAAAACGCATATTTTCGTGTTTTTAGTCGTGGTATAATATTAATATAAATTTAGTGTTGACAAAACTTAGATAGTCAATTATTTGATTTTAATACCAAAACAGGAGGTAACTTATGATTTATATAACGGGAGATACACATAGAGATTTTGCAAGATTATATAATTTAAATTTTACAGAAGATGATATATTAATAATACTTGGTGATGTTGGAATAAATTATTATTTAAATGAAGATGATAGAAAATTAAAAACAAGATTAAATTCATTAAAAATAAAATTGTTTTGTATTCAAGGTAATCATGAAGAGAGACCAGAGAATATAGATACTTATAAAGAAGTAAATATGTTTAATGGTAAAGTATTTATTGAAGAAGATTATCCTAATTTAATATTTGCCAAAAATGGAGAACTTTATAATATTAATGATAAAAATATATTAGTACTTGGTGGAGCATATTCTATAGATAAGAATTATAGAATAATTAATAATTATCCTTGGTTTAAAAATGAGCAATTATCATTTAATGAAATGAATAACATTTTAGATAAGTATTCAGGTAAGCATGTAGACATAATATTATCACATACTTGTCCACTTAAGTATGAACCTGTTGAAGCATTTAAATTAAAATTAGATCAATCTAAAATAGATAAAACAATGGAAAAATTTTTAGATGTAGTAGAGGAAAAAATAGATTATGATAAATGGTATTGTGGGCATTATCATATTGAAAAACAGGTTGATAAATTAGAGTTTATGTTTGGAAGAATAAAAAACTTTGATAATGGAGAATTTGTTCCAAAATTTAATAGAGATGGATATGAAATAGTTAGGGATGCATATAGTCAGAATGAAGTGATGAAAGAAGAAGTTAAATGTCCTAAATGTAATTCTAAAAATATATCAGTATTAAAAGGTGATGGATTTAGTATTATTGGTGCAGATTATATAGCAATTATTTGCAATGATTGTAAAAAAATATATGGTTTTAAAGATGTTAAATACAAAACTAATTGTCCTAAAGAATTATAAATTTATTTTAAATATAAAATTTAAAAGATAGTGTGCTATAATTCTTATAGCAGTTAGGATGTGATAATGTGGATGTTACAAAAGAAACAAATCAATATTTAAGACCTATGATGAAAATATCAGAAATGGTTCCATATTTAAAGGAAAAAAATATTAAATTTGAAAAAATGTCAGAAAAAGATGCTGAAAAATATTTAAGATATAATAATAACTATTATAATGTAACAGCATACAAGCATAATTTTGAAAGATATGTAATTGATGGAAAATTTGTTGATAAATTTATTGATTTGGATTTTGCTTATTTAAAAGATTTAGCAATAATTGATCATAGAACAAGATTGGTATTGTTTAAAATGACTATAGACATTGAACACTATTTAAAAATAAGAATTTTAAATTTGATAGAAGATATAGAACAAGAGGATGGATATAGAATAGTTAATATGTATTTAGAAAAAGATTTTAATGATGAAAAATTTCCTAAAAAAGTGCATAAGAGTATTTTTAAAAAAGTGGGAAGTAGTTATTATGATAAAGTTTTTTCTAAATATGACATTGATAAAGATAAAAAACTAGAAAATATTCCTATTTGGGAGTTTCTGGAAATAATAACATTTGGAGATTTAGTTAATTTTTATGAATTCTTTGCTAAAGAATATAATTTGGATAAAGAAATAAAAAATATTTTTATTTTCAGAGAAATAGTTAAACTAAGAAATGCAGTAGCACATAATTCTTGTATTTTATGTGATTTAGACAAAAAGGACAACACTTTTGCTCCTGATTATAAAATATTAGCTTATCTAAATAATTGTAATATAAGAAAAGATACAAGAGATAATAAGCTTTCTAATTCTAGAATAAGACAAATGACTTATACACTTTATATGTTTAATGAGATTGTAACAAGCAAAGGTATCAAGAAAAATATTATTGAAGATATAAATAATCTATTTTATGGAAGAATAAATTCACATAAAGAATACTATAATAATAATGAACTATTAAAATCAATATATACATATTTTGATAAGATAATAAAAAAATATTATAGTAGTGATATTGACAAAATAGTTTGACATGATCATTGTTATGTGGTATTATGATTATGCGAGGAAAAAGTAGAAATACTTTTGCAAGGGCACTGTCATTTTTGATGGAGCCCTATTTTTCATTTTTGATTATGTAATAAGAGATTTCATTTTCTCTTTTTTTTATAATTTTTTAGTTCAAATCCAAAGTTTACCAATTTTCGTGATATAATTGAAATATATATTGATTGGTAGGTGTAATGATGGGAGTATATGAGAGTGAAGCAAGACTAGAAGATCGTATGATAGATCAACTTGTAAAGCAAGGCTATTCTAAGGTAGTAATAAATGATGTTAAAGAATTAGAACAAAATTTTAGAGAACAAGTCAATATTCATAACAAAATAGAGCTTAAAGATAAAAATTTAAGTGATAAAGAATTTGAAAGATTAATGGTTAAAATATCTGGTAAAGGTGTCTTTCAATCAGCAAAAGAATTAAGACAAAAGCAAGATATTCAAAGAGATGATGGTAGTATTGTTTATATTGAATTATTCAATATAAAAGATTGGTGTAAGAATATATTTCAAGTAACTCATCAAACTACTGTTGAAGGAAAATATACGAATAGATATGATGTAACTATTTTAATAAATGGATTACCTTTGGTTCAAGTTGAATTAAAACGTAGAGGTATTGATATGAAAGAAGCTTTTAATCAAATCAAGAGATATAAAAGGCATTCTTATCAAGGATTATATAAATTTATTCAATTATTTGTAATAAGTAATGGAGTAGAAACTAAATATTTTGCAAATGGAGATCAAGAGTTAAATTATGGATTTACTTTTTATTGGACTGATATAAATAATGATAGAATTAATAACTTAGAACAATTTTGTGTATTTTTCTTAGATAGATGTCATATAGGAAAAATGATAGCAAGATATATGATTGTTAATGAAACAGAAAAAATCTTGATGGTAATGAGACCTTATCAAGTATATGCAGTTGAAAATATTGTATCGCGTGCACTAGATACAAGTAATAATGGTTATGTATGGCATACAACTGGTTCCGGTAAAACAATTACTTCATTTAAAACAAGTCAAATTTTATCTTTAGAACCATCTATCAATCAAGTATTCTTTTTAGTAGATAGAAAAGATTTGGATAAACAAACTTTGGATGAATTTAATAAATTTGATCCAGGTTGTGTTGATATGACTAATCAAACAGATAAATTAATAGAGCAGATTAAAGATAGTTCTAAACCATTAATTATAACTACAATCCAAAAAATGGCTAATGCTTGTACTAATCCTAAATATGCACATATTATGGAAAAATATAAAGATTTAAAAACAGTATTTATAATAGATGAATGCCATAGATCACAATTTGGTGATATGCATAAACAGATTTCAAAGACATTTAGTAAAGCACAATACTTTGGATTTACTGGTACACCTAGATTTAAAGAAAATCCATCACAAGATGGTAGAAGTACTGCTGATATATTTGAAAAATGCTTACATACATATTTAATAAAAGACGCTATTAAAGATGAAAATGTATTAGGATTTAATGTTGATTATATAAAATTTATGGAAGTAAATACGGGTGCATTAGAAGAAGAGGTTATGGTAGAAAGCATAGATACTGATGAAGTGTTCTTAGCAGATGAAAGAGTAGGCTTAATTGCTCAGCACATTATTGATCATCATAATATTAAAACAAGAGATAGAAAATATAATGCATTATTTACTGTATCTTCAATACCATTATTAATAAAATATTATGATGCTTTTAAAAAAATAAATCATGATTTAAAAATAGGAGCAATATTTACTTACGGAGCAAATGAAGATTTAGATAAAAATCCAGAACATTCAAGAGAAGTATTAGATAGATATATGGAAGATTATAACAAGATGTTCAACACAAATTTCTCTACTCATAATTTTGATGGTTATTTTAGAGATATATGTAAAAGAATAAAAAATACAGAAATTGATATAGTTATAGTTGTTAATATGTTATTGACCGGATTTGATGCTAAAAGATTAAATACGTTATATGTTGATAAACCACTTAAATATCATGATTTAATTCAAGCATTTTCAAGAACAAATAGAGTTGAATCTGATACAAAGCCATTTGGTAATATAGTTTGTTATAGAACTACTAAAACTAGAGTGGATGAAGCTGTTAAATTGTTCTCTCAAACTGATAGTATTGACACCGTAATAATGGCACCATATGATACTTATCTAGATAAGTTTAATAAAGCTGTAGATAAGTTGTTAGAAATTACGCCAGTAGTAGAAAGTGTTGATGAACTAGAAAGAGAAGAAGATATAAAAGAATTTATTTTAGCATTTAGAGAGGTTGCTAAAATACTTGTTAGTTTAAAAACATTTAATCAATTTGATTTAGATAATGATGATACTGTTATTAATACTCAAATGTTTGAAGATTATAAAAGTAAATATTATGAGTTATATAGAAAAATTTCTAATGATAAGGAAAAAAGTTCAATTCTAAATGATGTTACATTCTCACTAGAATTAATTCAAACTGATAGAATTAATGTTTCATATATACTTAATTTAATTAGAAATGTTGATTTAACAGATGAAGAACAAAAGAAACGTGATATTGCAGATATTGAAAGTAAGTTAACAAATATTACAGATGATGAATTATTCTTAAAAGCAGATTTAATTAAGAGTTTCTTAAAATCTATTTTACCTGCACTAAAAGAAGATGATTCAATAGATGATGCTTTCAATGAACACATGAATAAGGAAAGAGAAAAAGAAATTGAAAAATTTGCTTTAAATAATAAAATTAATTTAGATAAATTAAATGAAATAATTAATGAGTATGAATATAGTAGTATTTTCCCAGACAAAGAAATAAATGAAGCTATTGATATAGATGATTATTGGGAAAGAAGAACTGTAAAAAATAAAGTCAAAGAATTTATTAAAAATATATTTAAGAAATTTTTATAGGAGGATGTTATGTCAAGAGAAGAAAAACAACAATCACAACAAGCAGAACTTCAAAAACAACTTTGGAGTATTGCTAATTCCCTAAGGGGAAATATGGATGCTAATGATTTCAAAAATTATATCTTAGGATTAATATTCTACAGGTATTTATCTGAAAATTTAGTTAATTATGTTGAAAATGTAATGTTAAGAAATAAAATGAAATATGCTGATATGTTTAAGGATAAGGAACAAGCACAAGAGTTTAAGTCTGATCTAATAGAGGAAGAAAATATAGGTTATTGTATTGAACCAGAGTATCTATGGAGTACATTAATTGATAACATTAAAACTGGTAAATTTGATATTTCAATGCTTGCTAAAGCAGTTAATGTTATCTCAGAATCTACTTTAGGTAATGAATCAGAAGATGATTTCGAAAATTTATTTGAAGATATGGATTTAAACAACTCTAAATTAGGTAGAGGAGAGGCAGAAAGAACTAAACTAATTTCAACTATTATGTTAAAAATAGATGATATAGACTTTCATCATGAAGATGCTGAAATTGATGTTTTAGGAGATGCATATGAGTACTTAATTTCAAACTTTGCAGCATCAGCAGGAAAGAAAGCAGGAGAGTTCTATACACCACAACAAGTATCAAGAATTCTTGCCAAATTAGTTACGTTAAATAAATCAAAACTTCAAAGTGTATATGATCCAACTTGTGGATCTGGTTCATTACTGTTAAGAGTAGGTAAGGAATGTAAGGTAAGTTCATATTATGGACAAGAGTTTAATTCTACAACTTACAACTTAGCTAGAATGAACATGTTATTACATGGCGTTTCATTTAAACATTTTGATATTAAAAATGATGATACTTTAGAAAGGCCTAGACATTTAGACATGAAATTTGATGCAATAGTTGCTAATCCTCCATATTCTGCAAATTGGAGTGCTGATCCAAAGTTTATAGAGGATGAAAGATTTAGTGCTTATGGTAAATTAGCACCAAAATCAAAGGCAGATTTTGCTTTTATTCAACATATGATATACCAATTATCAGATAATGGAACTATGGCAGTAGTTCTTCCTCATGGCGTTTTATTTAGAGGAGCTTCAGAAGGAGTAATTAGAAAATATTTAATTGAAGAAAAAAACTATTTAGATGCAGTAATTGGATTACCAGCTAATATATTTTACGGAACAAGTATTCCAACGTGTATATTAGTATTTAAAAAATGTAGAGAAAATGAAGATAATATTTTGTTTATTGATGCATCAAAAGATTTTGAAGCTGGAAAAAATCAAAACAGATTAAGAGATGAAGATGTTGATAAAATTATTGAAACTTATAAAAATAGAGTTGAGATAGAAAAATATTGCCATGTTGCTCCAATGTCTGAAATAAAAGAAAATGAATATAATTTAAATATTCCTAGATATGTAGATACTTTTGAAGAGGAAGAAGAAATAGATATTAAAGCTGTTCAACAAGATCTTAAAGACATAGACAAACAAATAGTTGAAGTAGATAAAGAACTTAATGCTTATTTAAAAGAATTAGGGTTGGAGGAAATTTAATGAATGAAATTAAATTAGGAAAACTTGAAAAGATAAAAGATCTAAGAAGTATTTGGAAAAATGAAGAATATGATTTTACACCTTGGTTAGCTAAAGAACAAAATATTAAACTATTAAGTGATGAACTAGGGATTTCAATAAAAGTTTTAAAGACAGAAGCATCTGTCGGAAAATATTCTTTAGATATTCTAGCAGTTAACGAAGACACAAATGAAAATATTATTATTGAAAATCAACTTGAAATAACTAATCATGACCATTTAGGAAAAGTTCTTGTATATGGAGCTGGATATGATGCCAAAACAATTATTTGGATTGTAAAAGATTATAATGAAGAACACAAGCAAGCAATCGAATGGTTAAATGAGCATTCTGATGAAAATATAAACTTATTTTTGGTAAAAATTGAATTGTTTAAAATTGGAAATTCTGAGATAGCCCCTCATTTTGAAATAATAAGTCAACCAAATGACTGGACAAAAACTATTAGAAGTAATCAAAGCAATACGGAATTAACTGGAATGAAACTTGTTGATTTAAATTTTTGGCAAGGGTTTAGTGAGTATTTATCTGACAATAGAACTACATTTTCTATTAGAAAAGCTCAGCCTCAACATTGGTATAGTTTAGCTATTGGTTCTAGCGATTGCCACATAGATTTAACTGTTAATAAAAATGGTGAAGTTGCTTGTTCATTATGGATTGAAAATAATAAAAGTCTATACAATAAATTCTTTGAACATAAAAATGAAATAGAAACGGATTTAGGATATTCTGTTAAGTGGGATTATAAAGAAGGAAGTAAAGCTAGCAGTGTTGATATAAGAAGTGATTTTAGATTGGATTTAAAAAAAAGTGATTTGTCAAAAGGATATGAATGGTTATTAAATAAAGCTGAAGATTTTAAAAGAGTATTTAGAAAATATTTATAATAAAAAGGATTTATACAAACATATTTTGCATAAGTCCTTTTTTTAATTCTTTAAATTTTAGTAATTTTTTCTTTTCTAAATTTACCTTATTATTTATTGTATTAATAATTAAGGAAGTATTTTCTTGAACATCACCGCTTGGTATCTTAATTTTTATATCTGCCATTACGTTATTCATTAATTTGGGATTTCCTACGTATGACACATGCCTTGGAGTTTCACAATTTAATAATTCGGCAAATAATTCATTAGTAAATATTATATTATCTTCATATAATACACCACATACGTTTGTACATCTAAATTTGCCGTTTCTATAAAAGACTTTTCCAGCATTTGCACCATCTGTGGTCCATGTTAAATACTTGCCGTTAAAATCAAAAGTATCAGAATATCCCAATATTCCTTCATTAGAGGTTTGTGAAGAATAAACAGGATATTTATACGCACCATTCTTAAATTCACTTAATTCATTCTTTGGAATAACTACTCCTCTAGTTATTTTAAATAAATCTTTTATACATACAGTATGCCAATCAAAACTATTTTTCTTCAAACTCAATATAAGTCCTTTTTTAAATAACTTAAGGTCTTCAATTTTTTTAGATTGTAGTTCTATTTTCTTATCTAATAATTCTAATGTTTTTCCAATTTTTATTTGTTCATTTATTTTAGGAATTGTAAATTTATATATACCTAATTCATCTCTGTTTATTTTAGGCATTCCAGTTCTCATTGATACCGAAGTAGCAAATTTAGTAAATTTAGGATTCAATAATAAATATAAAAGAAAGGTTGATGTCAATTTTTCTTCTATTGGATTAATTGGATATGCATCTGCACTACATAACCCTACAAATTTTGGATAACAAACCTTTGCAAAATGAGGATTTATTTTGCCATAAATTACAGATTTTTCATTGAATAGATATTTTGAACTTATTAATTTATCATCTTTTGCTAAATTATATTCTAATAACCTTCCTGTTTCTTTTTCGATATTACCAGGACCAATATGTGGTAAATTACAATATTCTTTTTTGTTTGGATCAACCTGACCATTTATAATAGAAACCAAATCATAAAATTTATAAGTAATCCATTCATCATTAAATTCTTTAAATCTCAATTTAGGAACATTCATTTTATCACCACTTTTCAGGTCCTTAAGTTTAATACTTGAAAAGCGGTTAACTAGAATGTTCCTATATAATATTTGTGGAAAGGAGAAAGAATTTAATGATTATTAAATCAAGAAAGATACTTTACAAGGATTGGATTTATGCGTGGCTTATTGAGAAAAAAGATTATATTAAGGAATCTACTTATGCAAATTATTCAAATAATATTTTTAATCATATAATTCCTAAATTAGGTAATTATACATTAAATGAGATTAACCATAAGATTATTCAAGATTTTCTTTTAGAGTTATCCAAAAATGGAAGAAAGGATAATACAGGTGGATTATCAGAAAAAACTATTAAAGATATTACAATTATTGTAAAGGGAAGTATTAAAAAAGGTATTAATGAAGGTAAAATAAAACATATAGAATTATCATTTAATTATCCAAAAGATAATAAAGAAAAAAGTATATATATACTAACAAAGCATGAACAAAATAAAATTACTAATTATGTTTTAGATAATAGGAATACAAAAAATATAGGATTTTTAATATCTTTATATTCAGGAATAAGAATTGGTGAACTTTGTGCTTTACAATGGAAAGATATAGATTTTAAAAATAATAAATTAATGATTTCAAAGACAATTCAAAGAGTGTATATTAAAGACAAAGATAAAAGTATTTCTAAGGTTATTATAACAACTCCAAAAACTAAAAATGCTAATAGAGAAATTCCTATTAATAAAGACTTTATAGAATTATTAAAGCCATTAAAAACAGATAAGGATAACTATATTTTATCTAATAATGATAAATATATTGAGCCAAGAACATATAGAAAATATTTTAATAAGATATTAAATGAATTAAAAATAAAACACTTCAATTTTCATTCTTTAAGACATACATTTGCAACAAATTGTATTTCCTTAGGATGTGATTGCAAAACAGTTAGTGAACTATTAGGACATGCTAATGTTAATATCACTTTAAATTTATATGTTCATCCAAGATATTCGCAAAAGAAAAAATGTATAGATCTAGTAAGCAAAGTATTTCAAGAAAAAGTTAATAAGTGACTTTTTCTTTTTGCAATAATTTTTTTAGAAAGTGTGTTATAATTAATATGAATAGTTTAGTATCTATTTATTAAACTTAAGGACTTGAAATGTGGTGATTAAATGAATGTTCCTAAATTAAGATTTAAAGAATTTAATGATGAGTGGACAAAATATAAGCTAAATGATTTTTTGGATTTATTGACCGATTATGATGCTAATGGTTCTTTTGCAGATATGGCTAATAATGTAAAAACTTATGATACTCAAAATTATGCATGGTACGTTAGAGCGACAGATTTAGAAAACAATAGTCCATTAGATAAAGTTAAGTACACTGATAAAGAATCATATGATTTTTTAAAAAAAACTGCATTATATGGTGATGAAGTGTTGATGGCAAAAAGAGGAAATATAGGAAATGTTTATTATTTTAAATCAAAAACAAAGTATGCTACTCTTGGGCCGAATTGCTATCTTCTAAAGACAAATAATAAAATCGATAATTATTTTTTATATTCTTATTTTAAGTCTACTAATGGTTATAAAAAATTAAATCGGCTTAATGCTTCTTCAACTCTTGGAGCTTTATACAAAGATGATGTTAAAAATATTAATTTAATCTTTCCCGAAAAAAAAGAGCAAAGCAAAATTTCTAGAACATTGGAACTATTAGATAAAAAAATCGAGTTACAATCAAAGAAAATTGAAGACCTTAAGTTATTTAAATTGCACACAAAAAATCAAATATTTAAAGATTACGATGAAATATTCAAATTAAAAGATATATTAGTTAAATGGAATAAGAAAAATAAAAATAATTCCGTAAAATATGTAGAAAGTATCAGTAATAAATATGGTTTTATTTCACAATCTGATCAATTTGAAGATAGAAATGTTGCTAGTAAGGATTTAAGTAATTATTACATTATTGAAAAAGGGGTATTTGGATATAATCCTTCAAGATTAAATGTTGGATCATTGGCATTAAAAACAAACGACAAAGTAAGTGTTGTTAGTCCACTTTATGAATGTTTTACTACTTCACAAAATAATCAATACTTACTAGAATGGTTTGATTCTAAATATTTTAGAAAAGAAACTATATCAAAATTTGAAGGTGGCGTAAGAAATACTTTAAATTTTTCCAATCTATGTGAAATAAAAATAGGACTTCCAACTATTGAAAAGCAAAATAAGTATTCTAGAATTTTTAAGATATTTAATAATAAAATTGAATTTGAGGTTAAAAAACTATATAAACTACAGGAATTAAAAAAAGGACTTATGCAAAGTATGTTTGTATAAGCTTTTTTAGTATCTTCTTTATTTAAAAAAGGACTATCTACTATTATTTTCAATAGTTTAGGAGATTTTAAAGAATATAAGTTAGGCAAATTATGTAATATTACCACTGGTAAGTTAGATGCGAATGCTATGATAGAAAATGGAAAATATAGATTTTACACTTGTGCTAAAGAATATAGTTTTATTGATAAATATGCATTTGATACAGAGGCGCTTTTAATTTCAGGAAATGGGGCATATGTTGGATATATACACTATTATAAAGGGAGATTTAATGCATATCAAAGAACTTATGTGTTGGACAACTTTTCTCAAAATATTCAATTTATAAAATGCTATTTGGATGAAAACTTAGCAAAAAGAATTAATTCAGAAAAAAAAGAAGGAAATACTCCTTACATTGTACTATCAACTTTGTCAGATATGGCAATTAAAATACCAAGTAAAGAGAATCAAATTAAAATTTCAAGTATTATAAACTATCATAATAAGAAAATAAAACTTGAGGAAGACAAATTATCAAAATTACAAAAATTAAAAAAAGGACTTATGCAATGCATGTTTGTATAGAATAATATTGTTTGGAATAAAAAATATTAAAGCATATAGTAAAATGAAATAATTATGTGAAGAGGACTTAGGTCTTTTTTCATGTTAATAAGATAGCTAATTACTAAAAACTTTGAATATGATATTGTACCATAGGTAAAGATTAAATTATGGTATTAGTATAATAATTCAAACTTAAACTTAATTTTATATTTTTTGCCTAAATGTGATAAAAATAAGTAAAATAATTACAAAAATGTGGTTAAAACAGGAATATTATTGTCAAAAGTGTGATATAACGAAATTGAGTAGTATGGGTTTGAAAGAAAATGATATCATGACAATGGAATATGATACTGGTTCAACTACAACGTTTAAAATTACTTATTTAGAATCGAGAGATATAACTATATATGAGGAATATTTATATCCAAATATAATAGATGGTGCTGGAAGAGGAATACTTGATGATATGTGTGATTTTGAGCTTAAAGAAATAGTAGAAGATATTGATAAAAAAGGTTTTTCTGAACACTATGTTACACCTGGTTATGAAAAATACGAGAAATATGATTATAGAAAATTTAATATTAAAACCAACAATAGAAAATTAAAAGGATTGGTTTTACAAATAAAAAATGGATATGAGGTTGGTGAATAGATGACAGAAATAACATAGTTAAGAGAAATTAATGTATTGATCAACAGTATTAATCAAGTAGATTAATATTGCTTTTTTAAATTTTTATATAGAAGAATATATTGAATAAATTTTTGAGAGTTTGTCATTAATCAAAAAGATTATACTTTAATCATCGGGTATAGAAGAAATGTAAATTATTCAAAATAGTACATAAATATGTTATAATTCTTATAGTTGATTACAATATTAAATATGATAAATTTTCTAGTTTATTATAAATGGAGGAGTTATGAATATAGAATTAAAAGCAAAAGAATTTGCGATAAAGGCGCATAAAGGTCAGGTAAGAAAAAGTGATAAAGAAAAACCAATGATAATACATCCAATAAATGTTGGACAAATATTAAAACAATATGGATTTGATGAAAACGTTGTATCCGCAGGGTATTTGCATGATGTTGTAGAAGATACATCATATGAAATAGAAGATATAAAAGATAATTTTAATGATGATATTGCTTCATTAGTTTATGGTGCGAGTGAACCAGATAAAAGTTTATCTTGGGAAGAAAGAAAAAAACATACAATAGAAGAAACTAAAAAATTAGATTTAAGACATAAAGCAGTAATATGTGCGGATAAAATTAGTAATCTTGAAGATTTAAAAATATTATTTGAAATTAAAGGAAAATATGATTTTTCAGCGTTTAAAAGAGGATATGAATCTCAAAAATGGTACTATACTGAAGTTTATAATAGTTTAATATTTAATGAAGATGAAAATAATCCTATGTTCATAAGATTAAAAGAGTTAATAGATGAAATTTTTAATAATAAAGATAACGATGAATATGTAAAAAATATTATATTTAAGGATAATATTGAAGTATATAATAAATTAAGAAAAATACATTATAGAAAAGAAGAAGTATACAAACTAAAAAAAGTTTTATCTGATAATTCTCCATATGTTATTGAATTTACTGGAACACCAAGAACAGGTAAAACAAGTTTAATTAATAATTTAAAAGATTTCTTTAAAAAGAAAGGTTTTGTAGTAGAGGTATTAGAAGAATTTACTACATCTGAAAAATACAAAAAGGAAATATATCCAACTTTAAAAGACAAATATAAAAATGTAGTTAATACAGAAATTCCAAAATATGTATTAAAACAATTAGAAGAATCAATTGAGAGAAAACCAGACATTATTATAATTGATAGATCTTTATTTGATAGACTAATTTGGGTTGATAGATTATATTTAAAAAATGGAATGAGTGAAAATGAATATAGTGAATATAAAAAGTTATATATACCTTTAATTAAAAACAAAATTGATATTGTTATTTCAACATATGCGGATAGTCTAACATCATTAAAACGTGATTACAATGCAAATTTATCACTTGAAAAAAGATCATTTCTTAATGAGACAAATTTAAATGAATATAATGAATCATTATTAAATATGAAAAAGTTATCTGAAGAAGAAAACATAAACTTTAACTTATTTGATACAACAAATAAAAATCAAAGAAAGATATCTTTTGAAGTAGTAGATTGTTTATTAAAAGATATGAGACAAAATTTACTAAATAAGGCTTATAAAGAGTTTGATTTTAAATAAAATAAGTAAAAATGAGATACACAAGTATGCGTTGAACTAAATAATTAATTATACAATAATATTTTAACTGTTAAAGATTATAAAATTATAGTTAATAACAAACTCAAAATACTAAAATATGCATTTAATATAATAGAAATATATATTAAGGATGGTGATGCATATGGGAGAAAAATTTGAATTAGAAGTTTTAACTAGGCTCGCTGTTATTGAAAGTAAAATAGATGATTACAAACTTATAAAAGAAAAGTAAAATGAAGCATACAATTTAGCAAATAGAAACTTAGAAACTATTAACAAAATTGAAGACAGAAATAAATGGTTATGGAGGACATCAGTAGGAGCTTTAATAACAGGTTTGATAGGAATACTTATATTATTTATCAAATTAGGACTCGGAATTAATTAATATATATAAAAAGGTCTAGAAAAATCTAGACTTTTTTGTTATAATATTATTGGATTGCCCAATAGCCAAGTGGTAAGGCGGTAGACTCTGAATCTATTATGCGTTAGTTCGAATCTAACTTGGGCAGCCATGGCCTGTTGGTGAAGTGGCTTAACACACTGCCCTCTCACGGCAGCATTCATGGGTTCGAATCCCATACAGGTCACCAAATTTTGTATATAGATTTAACATAACAAGAAGTGCTTTTAAAATATAAAAGCACTTTATTAATAGAAAAGAGGGTAAACTTATGAAAGGTAAAATCAAATATATTGTATTTAGCATTTTAGTAATTTTGCTTATTTGTCTTATATATCTTATAGAAAGTGGAAAAATAATTCCATTTGATGATGCAGTATACAGTTTAATTGCGGGAAACATAACAGAAGAAAAAACAAGGTTTTTCCAGTTTATATCTAATATGGCATGTACACAATGTATAGTTCTTTTATGTTTAGCATCCTTAATATTTATAAAAAATATAAAAACGGGTATATTAATTTCTGTAAACTCTATAAATAGTGTGATTATAAACTCAGTATTTAAAAGAATAATAAGAAGAGAAAGACCAATAGTACTTCACTTAATAGAACAAACAGGATTTAGTTTCCCAAGTGGACACGCAATGGCCGCAATGAGTTTTTACGGATTTTTAATTTATTTAATTGCAAAATCAAAATTTAATACATATACAAAAGTAATATACATATTTTTATTATCTACCATAATCCTTTTAGTAGGTATAAGCAGAATTTATCTTGGAGTACATTATGCGAGTGATATAATTGGTGGATATTTAACATCAATTATCTATATGTTTATTTATATTTTTGCTGTGGATAAAATAAAGAAGAAAACCAAAACTGTCTAAAACTGTAAAAAACTTCCTAAATATGGGAAGTTTTTCCTATTATGTGTTATACTAATAACAAAAGGATGTGTTTATATGCTTAGAAAAAATAACAAAAAAGATACTTTAGATATAGAAAAAGTAAACGAAGGTGTTGTTTTACTTAATAAGATGCTTAAAATAATGTTTGTAGCGCTTATTGTAGCAGCAGTTATGCTTGTAACATATATATTTAAAGAATGGAAAATATTTAAATTTATTGGAGTACTTTTAAATACATTATCTCCATTATTTATAGGTATAATAATTGCTTGGTTATTTAATCCAATTGTAAAATTTTTAACAAAGCATAAAATGAATAGAGTAGTCGCAACTATTATTGTTTATACAGTATTCATTGCGTTACTTATAGTATTATGTGTATTTAGCGTTCCAACTTTAACAAAACAAATAAATGATTTTATAGGCATGGTTCCAAGTTTAACAACAAAATTAAGTTCATTTATAGACAAAATATTTGAAATATTTGAACCAGTACTTGATAGTAATGCAGCAGATATAAAAGCAAGTTTATTTAGTACAATTGTTGATTTAGGAAAACAAATAACTGTTGGATTACCATCAAAAGTAATTACAATTGCAACTTCATTTGTATCAGGTCTTGGAACATTTGTAATTGGATTATTTATTGGACTTTATATGCTTTTTGATTTTGATAATGTTAGTAAAGTATTTTTAAGCATATTACCAGTAAAAGCAAGAGAAGATACTGGTAACTTAATGAATATTGCTAATAAAACGTTATTTAACTATATTCAAGGAATATTAATGACAATGACTTTAATTTTTATAGAAAATTCAATTGGTTTTTCAATCGCAGGATTAAAAGCATCAATTCTTTTTGCATTCTTCTGTGGTATTACAAACGCTATTCCATATGTTGGACCATGGATTGGTGGTATTCCAGCTGCTATAGTAGGTTTTACACAAGGAGTGCCAACAGGTATATTTGTAATAATAAGTATTTTAGTATCACAAATGCTTGATAATGTAATATTTACACCACTTATACAAAGTAAAGGGTTAAAGTTACATCCAGTAACAGTTATTATTGCTCTTCTTGTATTTGGAAAATTCTTTGGAATTATTGGTATGATAATTGCAGCCCCATGTGTTGCGATTATTAAAACAATATTTATGTATTTTAACGATAAATACGAATTAATTAAATTAAATGAAGAAATAGAAGAAGAAGTGGAGAAAAAAACAAGTGAGTAAAAAAGAAAAAGTAATAGAAGTATTAAAAGTTTTAGGTTATGGCCTTTTAGTATATTACTTTATTCCATTTTTTGCGTATGGATTTAACCAGTCAGGCGCGAATATTTATGCAAAAATATGTGTACTTTTAGTAAATAATATATATGCATTAATCGCAGGAATGATTATTACTAAAAAATGTGGATTTAAATGGTACTATTCATTTTTAGTAGCGTTTATATATGTTCCATCAGCTTTATTTTATTACAATAATGATACAGTAATATATTCAGTACTTTATATAATAATGTATATAGTAGGAACTTTAATACAATTAAATATAAGAAAAAAATAAACCTTCAATTTATATTGGAGTTTTATTTTGAAAAAAAATATCATATGATTTACTAGGGTGAAGACTATGATAGTAATTGATCCATCAAAAGGTGGAAGAGAAAGTGGAGTAACAGGTAACGGAATAGTTGAAAAAGACTATAATCTTCTTATAAGTGAGTATATATTTAACAGATTAAAAAGTTTAGGTGCCGATGTAAAAATAATTAGAACAACAGATGAATATATAAGTGAAGATGATAGAGCAAATAAAATATTAAATGCATATGGTAATAATTCTAAAGTAGTTGCGCTATCAAATATGCTTGGAAATACTGGAAGTGGAGCAGAAATAATATATGCGCTTAGAAATAATAGTAATCTTGCTTCAGCACTTGCAGAAAATTTAGATGATGCAGGTTTAACAGTAAGCAAGTACTATCAAAGAAGAAGTGAAAATGATACAAGTAAAGACTATTATAATATTCAAAAAGATACAGGTTTAATTGAAACAATTATTGTAAACTATGGAAATATAAATAATATAAATGAAGCTACAAATATTAAAAATGAATGGGAAGATTATGCTGAAGCAGTAGTTAAATCACTTGCAAATTATACGAATGTTCCATATTACAAAGAAGGAGAATCACAAGAAATATACACAGTAAAAAAGGGAGATAGTTTATGGAAAATAGCAAATAAATATAATACTACTGTGGAAAAATTAAAAAGTGCAAATAACTTAAAAACAAATACATTAAGTGTTGGACAAAAACTTGTAATTCCAAGTATAAGTGTAAGTCCAGAAGTAAGTGATACATATATTGTTCAAAAAGGAGATAGTCTTTGGAGTATTGCAAACAAATTTAATATGACAGTATCAGAATTAAAAAATTTAAATAATTTAACAAATAATTTATTGAGTATAGGTCAAGTTTTAAAAATAAAAGATTCATCTAATAATGTAAAAATAACTTATACTGTGCAAAAAGGGGATAGCCTTTGGGTAATCGCAAACAAATATGGTATAACTACAGAAGAATTAAAAAGTTATAATAATTTAAAAAGTAATTTATTAAGTATAGGTCAGGTACTAAAGATTCCACAAGGAAAAACAAGTACTGAAAACATATATACAGTAAAAAAAGGAGATAGTTTATGGACTATTGCAAATAGATATAATACTACAGTTGAAAAAATAAAAGTTTTAAATAATTTAACAAGCAATTTATTAAGTATAGGTCAGCATTTGAAAATTCCAAATTAAAATCTTTAATTTTAATATAAAGTATGGTACAATGTACTTGGTGATAGAATGAAGATTATAAAAATAAGTGCTTTATGGTGTCCAGCATGTCTTATTACAAATAAAGCAATTGATAAAATTAAAGAAGAACAAAATATTGAAGTAGAAAATTTAGACTATGATTTTGATGAAGATGAAGTAAAAAAATATAATGTAGGAACAACACTTCCAGTACTTATTTTTATGGATCAAGATAAAGAATTATTCAGACTAATAGGCGAAAAAAATTATGAAGAAATAATGAAAGCAGTAGGTGATCTAAAATGAAAAAAATATTAAAGTTTTTAATCGTATTTGCAGTCTTCTTATTATTGCCAGTAAGTGCGAAAGCAGATGAAAAGGTAATAAATATTCATTTATTCTATGGAAATGGATGCCCTCATTGTGCCGCAGAAGAAGAATTTTTAAGTGATTATTTAAAAGATAGAACAGATGTTAAATTATATAAATATGAAATTTGGTATGATTCACATAATCAAGAACTATTATCAAAAGTTCAAAAAGAAATGGGAACAACAAATAAAAATGGTGTACCATTTACTGTAATTGGTAAAAAAACAATAGTAGGATACGCAGATGGAGTAACAGATGAACAAATAAAAGATGCGATTAACTATTATTTAAATAATGATTATAGAGATTATGCTGGTGAAATTACAGGAAAAGTTAAAAAAGTTGAAGTAAAAGAAGATACAACAAAAGATGAAAGTAAAACAGAAGATAAAAAAGAAAATAAAATAGAAAAAGCAGATGATACTAAAGATTCTGATCAAACAGATGAAAATGTTACAGTTCCAGTACTTGGGAAAATAAATGCTAAAAAAGTATCACTTCCAATACTTGCTGTAGTACTAGGTTTCGTTGATGGATTTAATCCATGTGCAATGTGGATATTAATTTTCTTAATTACAATGTTATTTAATATGAAAGATAGAAAAAAGATGTGGATACTTGGTTTAACATTTATTTTAACATCAGGAATTGTATATCTAATGTTTATGCTTTCTTGGCTAAATTTAGCAACATTTATAAGTAAAATTGCATTTATAAGATTATTAATCGCAGTAATAGCACTTGTTGTTGGATTAATTAATGTATATAAATATATTGATTCATTAAAGAAAAAAGATGAAGGCTGCGATGTAGTAGATAAAAAAGATAGAAAGAAAATAATGGAAAAAATAATTTCTATAACTCATGAAAAGAAATTTATAATTGCGCTTCTTGGAATTATGGTTTTAGCAGCATCAGTTAATATTATTGAACTTATGTGTTCAATAGGTATTCCACTTTTATTTACACAAATACTTGCGATGAATAATTTAAGTACATTTAGTTATATGATATACATGTTTATATACATATTCTTCTTCTTAATAGATGATATAGTTATATTCGTTATATCAATGGTAACACTTAAAGTAACTGGTTTATCAACTAAATATACAAAATATTCACATTTAATAGGTGGAATAATTATGCTTATAATTGGTTTATTGTTAATTATAAAACCAGAATTATTAATGTTTAATTTTTAAAAGACTATTAGTCTTTTTTTTTATTATTCGAATATATTTTATTGAAAGGGTATATGTATGGATAATAAAATAAAAATTGGTATTCCAAGAGGACTTTATTATTACAAATATAATTTATTATGGAAAGAATTTTTTAAAGAATTAGGTTGTGACATAATAGTAAGTCCAGAAACAAATTTTGAAATACTTGAAAATGGTAAAAAATATTCAGCAAGTGAAATGTGTTTATCACTAAAAATATATATTGGACATGTCTTTTATCTAAAAGATAAAGTAGATTATGTTTTAGTGCCAACTTCTAAAACGTTAGATGATAATAATTTTTGCCCATATTATTTAAGAATATATGATATTGTAAACAATACATTTGATATGAATATTCTTAATTATAATATAAATGAATTTGATAAAAAATATGAAGAAGATGAATTTATAAAAATTGGAGAAAAACTGGGATTTAGTAAAAATTATATTTTGACAGTATATCATAAAGCAAAAATGGAGGAGTATAAACAAAACAAAATAGAATATTTGGTACAAGACAAAAAATTAAAAAGAGATAAAATTAAAATTTTAGTAGTGGGAAATACTTATAATATCTATGATAATTTATTAGGAAAAGATTTAATAAATTTATTAAATAAATTAAATTGTGAAGTAATATATATTAATATAAAAAATCCTAATATTGAGGATAATATATATAAAAATATTACTGAAAATAATAAAAAGAAAAATAATTATGAGAATTTAGAACATATTTTAAACTTTAAAAACAATATAAATGGAATATTATTTATTTCAACATATCCTTGTGTATCTGATTTGATAGAAAAAAGTATAATTCAGGATAAGTTATCAATACCTTTATTACATATTTTTATAAATAATTTGGAATTCAAAGATGAATATAGTAAAAAGGTAGAGAAATTTATTGATATGATAAAGGATGATATACATGAATAAAAAAATAATTGGTATCCCCTCATTTAATGATAATGATTTATTTATTAAATATTTGATTGAACATTTAACAGACTATGAAGTTATAGAAGTGTTACCAGATAAAATACAAATTGATATGGTAGAAAAATACAGCTCAAAGTTTATTTGTTCATCACTAAAAAATATTTTAGCAAGTAATATTGCATCTTTAGATAATAATGCGGAAATATTGATAAATATAAATACTAAATGTAATGCGAATTTATTTTTTGAATATCAAAATGAAATATTAAAAAATTTAAACTATGACTATAAATTATATATATTGAATAAAAACCATATAAAAGAAATATACAAAATATTAAAAAAATTAAATCCTGAAATAAAAATAATAAAATTTTTATACTATTATATTTTATCAAAAATAATTATAAAATTTATTTGTACCTTTGAAATATATATAAAAAAGAATATTGGATTTGAAATAAAAAAAGGTAGTTTTGAAAGAATAAAAAAATCTTTTGTTTTAAATTTTTATAAGTCAGAAAATATTATAATATTATTTAAATACTATTTTAAATATAGAAAAAAACTAAAAAGTGTATTAATTGACAAGCCAAAAAGTTGTAAAAAAATATATATGCTTGATAATGGATATAAATATTCTAATAACTATTATATAGAAAAAGAGTTATCAAAATTAAATATGAAAATAGAGTATTATAAAAATAGTACATATTTTTCTTCATATAAAAAATTGAAAAATAAATTTACTAGTAAAAAAATAAAAAAAATTTGTAAATATCCATTAGGAAATGATTGTAAAATAATAAAAGATATACTTAAAAAAAATATTGATGCTTTAATTTTTGTAAAATCATATAATTGTTCATTAGAAATATCAAAAATTAAAATATTAGAAAAAATATGTATAATTAAGAAAATACCATTTATGTTTTTAACTATTGATTATAATTTTGAATCTAATGATATTCAAACTAGACTATATGCACTTAATGATATGATCAAAATGAATAAAAAATAGGACTTAAAATATAAAAAATATTTAAAAACTCTTTACAAAACCTGGGTATAATGTGTTATAATGTATTTAACAATATAAGAGATGTATCAAGGAGATGAAATTATGGCACAGAAATTAGATTATAGTAGAGAAGATGCTATGCAAATATTAAATAATACTAATTGTTCAGATGAAGATAAAAGAAGTCAATATGAAGAATATATGAATAATCTTAAAAAAACACGTAAAAATGCGATTGTAACTAAATTAAATGATTTAGCAAGGGAAATTCCAACAATTACAAAGGATATATATATATCAGTTTTAAAAAAATATGAAAATGATGATTTATCAATTCCTTTTGAAGTAATTGAATCAGAACTATCAGATTTCGAAAAAGAAATGAGAAAGAAATATGATGAATATTTAGAATCGCAAAAACAAGAGGAAATAGAAGAAATTTTACCAGATGTAACAAAGGAAGAACCAGTAGAGAAAGAAGAAGATTCAGACAATTTTGAAGATACTATATTTGGTGCACCAAAAATGGAAGAAGAAAAAGATATAGAGGAAGATTTAAAACCATCATTCTCATTAACTGGTGAAATGAGTGTTTTAAATGAAGAACCTGAATTATTAGCAAAACCTTTATTTAATGAAGAAGAAAGTGATTCTGAAATAATACCTGATGAAAATGAATCAGAAAGAGGAAATGCTAGCGCTATAATAATTTCAATAATTGCTGTAATAATTGGTGCAGTAGTAATGTATTCTATAATTAGATTAAACTAAATAAAAATCAAACACTTATTAATGTTTGATTTTTTTATGAAATTAATTTTCTTTGTTTTCATCATCGATTACTTCAATTGCGGCAACCGGACAAGAATCAATAGCGTTGTTAACATTTTCTTTATTATCATCATTTATATTATCGTTATTAACTTTTGCTAGTCCATCGTCATCAAAATCAAAAACATCAGATTCGATTCCAACACACATTCCACATCCTAAACATTTATCTTTATTAATTTTTACAGTTTTCATAAATTACCTCCTAAACTACTTTAATTATACTAAAAATTTTGATAATTTATATTAAGTTATTTAAAAAAAATAAAAAATATGTTATTATTTTTATAAAGTAGGTGGTCTTATTGAAATCTAGATTAGATAAATATGATAACAATGAATCATTTAGTAGAGTAAATAAAAATCAGGAATTATATGATGATATATATTCTAATACAAATTATTCTAATATGGTTGTTATTGATGATTCAAATGAAATAGATATATCTAAAATTAAAGAAATAATAGATAAAGAAAAAAATGTTAATAAGAGAGTTGATAAAACTCCAAGTTTTGAAAAAGAATATGATAGTATAGTTCCACCCAAAAATTATGAGCATAAATCTTACGATATAAATGAGGTATTAAAAGAAGCTAAAAGCAAAAGAGATATAATAGAGGATGCAACAGAAAAAAGAAAAATTCAAAATTATAAATTTAAAGAAAATCTTGATGATGAGTTATCTAAAACAAGAAAAGTATATGAAAGTCTTGTTAAAGAAGAAAAAGAACTTTTAAATATAATGAATACATTAACTAATGTAAGCTCTGTTGATATTGCTAAAGATATGTTTAATGATTTAACTAATGAGGGTGCAAAAACAGAGGTTATAAGTAGTGATAGTATAAAACCAGAAGTAAATGTTAGACAGATTCCTGATGATAATACAGAAGAATATAGTACAGATACATTTATGTTTAATACAAAGGATTTTGATAAATTAGAAGACTTAAAAGATAATGTAAGAAAAACAAGCACATTTATAAAAATCTTGATAATAATGTTAGTTATTATTGTACTTGCAGGATTAGGATTTTTAGTATACAAATTCTTATTAAAATAGGAAAATTAATTTTCCTGTTTTTTCATATAATTTAAATAGGTGATATACTTATGAAAAGAGTGCATTTACGATCACATAAAAAGATGAAAATATCAACTAAAATATCTATAACAATAATTTTAATTTTGATATCTACGTGTTCATTAATAAATTATTCTGGTAAGAAGTTTTTACCTGTTATCATGAATCAAGCAAAAATAGATTGTAAAAAAATGGCAATAGTAACTATTAAAAATTCACTTAATGATGATGTTTTAAAAATATTAGATGATGATATGTATAATGTTATTCAAAATAAAGATGGTGAGATACAAACAATTGATTTTAATCCAGTTATTGTAAATAAATTTTTATCATCAACAACATCAATAGTTAGTAATAATTTAAAAAAAATAGAAAAAGGGAAAATAAATGATATCTCTTTTATAAATTCAGAAGAATATAACATTAAAAATTTAAAGAATGGTGTAATATCTGAAATACCAATGGGAATAATAAGTAATAATGTACTTTTATCAAATATTGGTCCTAAAATTCCTGTTAAATTGAATTTAATTGGAAATGTGGTAAGTAGTGTTGAAACTACTGTAAAAAATTATGGTATAAATAGTGCATTAATTGAAATATATGCTAAAGTTGAAGTTACTGAAGAAGTAATTATCCCATTTCAAACAGAAAGGATAAAAATTGTTAATAATATTCCGGTAGCCATAAAAATTATTAATGGTAAAGTACCAGATTATTATAGTGACGGAAAACTTAGTACAAGTTCAAATATATTATCAATACCAATTGAAACAGATTAAAAAAATATGCTATACTTATATTATAACAATATTAAGAAGGTGTATACTATGGAAAAACTTGTTACTATTGGTGATAATAAGTATGAAATAATTAAAAACTATAAAAATGGCTTTGATAAAGATGAATTTATTAGTAAATGTACTGAATATTTTTATGACTTTGATTATGTTGTTGGTGATTGGGCTTATGATAAGCTTAGACTTAAAGGTTTTTATGAAGATGATAATAAAAAAGCAAAAAATTTTAATAAGATTGGTGATTTAGATAGATATTTAAAGGAAAATTGTGCTTATGAATGTAAATATTTTGTTGCTAAAAAAAATAATATGTGATATAATTTTTTTAAGGTAAATGAGGTGTTAAAATGAATGATAAGATAATGTTTTTCGTAATTAATGAAGAAGGCATTAGAGAAGATGCACAAATTCTAGCAAAATATAAATTATCTAATGGAAATAATTACATAACATATACATATAATGAAATAAATGATAATAATATGATTAAAATATATTCAACTGGTGTTATTAAAGAAAATGATGGTTATTCATATAAAGAAATTGTTACTAATGAAGAATGGGATGAAATAAAAGCTATAATGAAAGAAATAGCAAGAGATCCAAATGAGCCTTTAGATGAAGCATATAAATGTGATTTAAAATTTGAAGGTGAAGAAGTTTCAGTTAGAAGACCTAAAAAGCTTTTAGTATCTAAAAAGTTTGCGGATACTTTAGCAAGTAAATATAGTGAAGAATCAAAAATAAATTCAATTCCAGATTTAAATATTGAAGCTGCAGTTAATACTCCAGCAGAGTTTATACTAGGAAGTGAACAATCATCTAAAGAAGATTTATTAAATAAAACAATTGAAATACCAACATTTGAAGAATTACAAGCAAGAAATAAAAATATTGAATCTGTTATAACGAATTCTAAACCAGAAAATAATATAGTTTCTTTGGAAGAATTTAAAATGCCAGAACCTGAAGCATTAGAAACAAAAGAAGAACCTGTAGAAGTACAAAAAAAACTTAAAACAGATTATAAAGAAAAATTTAAAGAAGAAGTAGAACCATTACTTTTAAATGTTTATGAAAAACAATTAAAACAAATTGAGGCATTAGAAGAGGAATTATCTAAAACTAAATTTGATTTGTTCGAAAAACAAAAAGAAACATTATCTTTGAAAAAAGAAAAAGAAGAATTAGAAAATAAAGGTAATGCTTTAAAAGAAGAACTTGATGGTGTACAAGAAAAAATGAATGGCATTTTAAATGTTATTCAAGGTACAAATGCTAATAAAGAATAAGAATAAAAAAAGTCTTATTCTTTTTTTCCACTAATTTCCATGTAATAAAATGTATGAACTAGAAAAAATTTCACATTCTATAAATGTATAGGAGGTGAAATACAAATGACAAGTTCAAACAAAAACAAATTAGTTACACCTGGATCAAAAGAAGCTATCGATAGAATGAAATATGAAATAGCTAACGAATTTGGTGTACAATTAGGAGCTGATGCTACTGCAAGAGCTAATGGTTCAGTAGGTGGTGAAATCACTCGTAGATTAGTACAAATGGGTCAATCACAAATAAGTGGTAACTACAATATGCAAAATAAATAGTTAATTTCTATATAATATATAACGCAAACTATACAGATTTTAGTGTAGTTTGCTTTTTTTTATAAAAAAATATACAAAAAAATTTTTTATGTGTTATAATTATTGTAGTATAAACTAGGAGGGATATTATGGATAGTAATGTTATTAAAAGATTACAAGCATATTGTGTAAATCATGCAGATTTAATTAAGAGTGGTGTTATTAAAGGAATAGACTCAGTTACTAGTGAAATAGTTCTTGAAAAAAATGGAATAAGAAAAAATGTATCTATTGATATTCTAGAAAGTAACAAGTTTGATTTTGATAAATTTGAAATGATTAATGATGTTAATGAATCTCATGATAATAATGTTGAAGTTTTAGAAGAACTTGTAGATTTGCCAAATGAAAGTAATGATATCCATATTCCTAAAACTATAGCTGAACTTAATGAAGCAATAAAAAATAAAGATGAAAAAGCAATAGATAAAGCACTTGAAACATTTGCAATTAATGAAAAAACAGGTGTTATCGATTTAAATAAAGCAATTAGTATAGTTACAAACAATGCTGTTAATGAAGCGGTAAAATGTATTATGAATGAAACTGATTTTGATAAAGATATGTCAAAATATGATATTACAGGAAGGAAGGTGGCTTAAGATGAGTAAAGAAGAAGAAATAATTAGAGAAACTTTTAACCGTCTATTACTTCCACAAACAGAAATTGCTATAATGAAAGGATATGGTTCAGCATATACTCCTGAAAATATAGAAGCTGCTTGTAATAGATTTAAGGTTATGGTAGAAGACAAACTTAGAGCTAAGGGATATACTAAACAAGAAGAAATAAAAGAAGAAGAAAAACAAAAAAGTTATGTTCCAACTTTAAAGCCAGAAGTAATGGCTCCTTCTGTAAAAGTACAAAATAGAGGATTTGCGGATGCATTAATTCTTACAATTATTGTACTTGTTTATGCAGCTATAATAATTAATTTAATACTAAAATTAAAGTAACATATATGTAAATATATGTTTTTTTATTTTTGTATTTGTTGTATAATATATATGAGGTGAAAAGATGAAAATATTATCAGTTAATGCAGGTTCATCATCATTAAAATTTCAAATGTATGAAATGCCTGAAGAAACAGTTTTAATATCTGGTGTATTTGAAAGAATAGGGCTAGATAATAGTTTTTATACTATAAAAATTAATGGAGAAAAAATTAAGAAAGATGCTACATTATTTTCACATGTTGATGCAGTAAATATATTAATAAAAGAATTATTAGAAAATAAAGTAATTGAATCATTAGATGAAATAAAAGGAGTAGGTCATAGAATAGTTCATGGTGCTGATAAGTATTCTAAGTCACTCGTACTAAATGAAGAAATATTAGATGATATTTCAAAACTAAATGAACTTGCTCCATTACATAATCCAGCAAATATTTCTGGAGTTCGTGCATTTATGAAAGAAATTCCAAGTGCAATTCAAGTTGGTTGCTTTGATACAGCATTCCATCAAACAATAAAAGAAGAAAGATTTAGATATGCAGTACCAGATGAATGGTATACAAAATATGGAGTTAGAAAATATGGATTCCATGGTATGAGTCATAAATATGTATCAGAAAGAGTTATGCATTTACTTGATAAAGAATTTGCTAATGTAATTGTTTGTCATATAGGTAATGGTGGAAGTATAAGTGCTGTTAGAGATGGTAAATGTGTTGATACAACAATGGGATTTACACCAAATGCAGGAATAGTTATGGGATCTAGAAGTGGTGACATTGACTATGGTATAATTCCATATATTATGAAAAAAACAGGTGAATCAATTGAAGAAATTGACAACGATTTAAATAAAAAAAGTGGTATGTTTGGTGTTAGTGGAGTTAGTAATGACTTTAGAGATATTGATGCAAAAATTGGTGAAGGTCATGAAGCAAGTATTTTAGCGCATCATTTATATGTTAATTCAATAGTAGGATATGTAGCAAAATATTTTGTTGAACTTGGTTCTCTTGATGCACTTTGTTTTACCGCAGGTGTTGGTGAAAATGCATCACATATTAGAAGAATGGTAGTTGATAGACTTAATTGTTTAGGTTTAAAAATAGATAAAGAAAAAAATGAAGAAATGAGATTTGGAAAAGAAGGAATTATTTCAAGTGATGATTCAATTTGTCCAATATATGTAATACCAACTGATGAAGAAGTTGTAATTGCAAGAGATACATATAAGTTAATATAGTAGAAAAAGGTGAAGTATGAATAAAGCAATATATAAAAAAATAAAAGACAACGATATAATAATTCTTGCTAGACATATTGGTCCAGATCCTGATGCACTTGGTAGTACAATAGGGCTTAAAGACATAATAAAAGCAACATTTCCCAAAAAGGAAGTTTATACTATAGGAGCAGCAGCATCTAAATTTAAATATATTGGTACTGTAGATAAAGTATCTGAAGATATTTTCCCTAAAGCATTATTAATTGTTTTAGATACACCAGATTTGAAAAGAATAGATGGTGTTAAGGATATAAGTGTATTTAAAGATGTAATAAAAATAGATCATCATCCTGTAGTAGATGAATTTGGAAGTATAAGTTTAGTCAAAGAAGTATCAAGTGCTAGTGAACTTGTAATTGATTTATGTTATAGTACAAAGCTTAAAATGACTAAATATGCTGCTGAAAGATTATTTATGGGACTTGTATCTGATACAAATAGATTTTTATTTTATTACACTTCACCAAAAACTATGAGTTTAGTTTCAAAATTAATTAATGATACTAAAATAGATTTTACTTCACTTTATGATGATTTATATAGAAGACCACTTTCTGAAATAAGACTTCAAGGATATATGTATCAAAATATGATAGTAACAGATAATGGACTTGGATATTTAAAATTATCGGACGAAGTTATAAGAAGTTTTAATGCTGATCCAGCATCAAGTGGTAATCTTGTTAATAATTTTAATAATATTGATGAAGTACTTGTTTGGGTAACTTTTTCAGAAGATATTAAAATGAATCAAATAAGAGTTAATGCTAGAAGTAGAGGACCAGAAATAAATAAAATTCTTGAAAGATATAATGGTGGTGGACATAAGTTTGCGGCTGGTGCTAGAATTAAAACTTTTGATGAGATAGAACATATTATCAAAGATTTTGATGAAGCATGTAAAGAATATAAAAAAGAAAATAAGTTAAAATAGTTAAAAAGTTGATAGAAATATCAATTTTTTTCTATTTTTTAGGGGAATTTAAGTTATAGACGGAGTAAATAATATATGAGGACCTCAGAAAAACATAAAGAAAGGCTGGTGTTTATATATTAAATATATAAAAAGTTATCATGAAGATATTGTAAGACAAAA
>URBY01000009.1 GCA_900546245.1 uncultured Mycoplasmatota bacterium
CGAATTAATTTATCTTTTTATTTAGTGAGTACTTGACAGGTACTAGTATCATTGAACTCTTTTTAATTACTTTTACAACTATCAATAAAGTTATAATACTTTCTAATAAAATGCTGTGATATTTTAAGATTATAAATAAATTTAAATATTTTTTGTCTTATAAATTCAATAAAAGCTGACACAGTAAATATAATAATCGCAACTATAAACATATATATTATAAACTTATAAGATGATGAATATCTTGTACTTATCTTAAAGAAAGCATATATTTTACTTCTAACAAAATTATTATCATGAATCAAATATACACCAATTGTTAATTTTGATATTTTATTTATAAACTTATTTTTAAAATCAAATGTACCAAAAAATGAGAAGTATATAATTGTTTGAATAATGACTAATGGATTACTATATAATAGTGCCATATTATACATTCCGCCAAATATCATATTAAATGCCGGACTATAATTTTTTAAAATATTATTTGTTTTATATATGGTAAAATCAAATAAAATAACTAATATAAAACTAGCAATAAGTATTATTCTATATAAATTTTTTGAAACATTTTTAAATATATAGCATTCCTTAAGTGGATATTTTCTTAAATATCCACCAATAAAATATAAAAACACAAAATTTATTAGATTACATCCATCATTTGAAAATGCACCATTAGAAGTTATAAATGGAAGAACACTAAAAATAAAAAATGAAGTTATTAATAAACATTTATATTGTTTCTTGCTCATTTTTTGAATTAAAATATTTAAAAATGGACTTATTAAATATAAAAATATGTAATATTTAACAAACCAATATTCATCTATATTAAGTATAAAAAATTCCCTAATAAATTCGACTTTTGTTAATTTTAAACCAAAAAATATTGAAAAAGCTATTACAATTAATGCTTTATAAAATAGGCTAGAATTAATAAGACTCCATATTTTTGATTGTCTAAACTTACTTGTGGACTGAAAATATCCTGTAACCATAACAAATGAATTAACATGAATAATAATAGTCATTAAAATCAATTCTAAAACTGTTCTAAGTTGATCACTTCCACAACTATTTAAAATCCCACCATGTATAATTATATGCCACATAATTATTGCAAACATTGATATAATTCTCATCAATTCATAATTTGAATTTCTTTCTTTAACCATAAAACCACCCTATTAATATATTACATATTTTTTACTTGGAAATTCCAACTGTCTTTACACATATCATCAAGATTCTTTTCTGCACTCCACCCAAGTTCTTTTAATGCTTTTGTTGGATCAGAATAACAACTTGCAATGTCACCAGGTCTTCTTGGTGCAATTACATATGGAACCTTTATATTATTAACTCTTTCAAATGTATTTACTAGGTCTAATACACTATACCCTTTTCCTGTACCAAGATTATATATATATATTCCTTTTTGTTCTTTATCAAGTTTATTTAATGCTAATAAATGACCCTTTGCTAAATCAACTACATGAATATAATCTCTAACACCTGTACCATCAGGAGTATTATAATCATTTCCAAATACTGATAATTCTTTTAAATTACCAGCAGCTACCTTTGAAATGTATGGCATTAAATTATTTGGTATACCTTTTGGATCCTCTCCTAAAAGTCCACTTTCGTGTGCACCAATTGGATTAAAATATCTTAAAATTGCTATATCCCATGTATTATCAGAATTATACAAATCTTTTAATATTTGTTCGATAAATAATTTAGTAGTTCCGTAGGGATTTGTTGTTCCACCTACTTTACATTCTTCTGTAATTGGAATTACCTCAGGATTACCATATACTGTTGCAGATGACGAAAAAACAAATTTTTTTACATTAAATTTCTTCATTGTATCTAAAAGTACTAATGCACCAGATATATTATTTATATAATATTTTAATGGTTCTTTAACAGATTCTCCAACTGCTTTATATCCTGCAAAATTAAGTACTGCATCAATATCATTTTCACTAAATACATTTTCTAATGAAGCTCTATCTAAATAATCTATATTATAAAATTTAAAATCTTTTCCTGTTATTTTTTTTATTGAATCTAATGCTTTTTCATTACTATTAGAAAAATTATCTATAACTACTATCTCTTTTCCTGCATTTAATAATTCTACACAAGTATGTGAACCAATATATCCTGCACCACCTGTTACTAATATTTTTTTCATTTTCCACTCACCTATTCTAAAAATAATTTTCTTGTTATAAAATTGAATACCATAACTATTCCTGTTGCGATTACTTTTCCTATCATATTATATATTGCAAATTTTTCTATGCATATCCATAATATTAATTCATTTAATCCTAAACCAACAATACTTAATACTACAAATAATATAAAATTTAATTTTTCACTTTTCTCTTTATTTACATCAAATACCCATTTTACACTTGCCCAATAATTAAATATTGTTGATATTGAAAAACCAATTATTGTTGATATACTATAATGGATTTTTAGTTGATTTGTACATATATAAAATATAATCCATTCTAATAGTGTTGCGATTACTCCAACTATTCCGAATTTTACTAGTTGTTCTAATAATTTCTTTATCTTACTTTTCATTCTTTTTTTCCTCATTTAAGTTTCTACTTATTATATATCTTGGTCTTCTTTTTGTTTCATTATATACTTTTCCTATATACTCTCCTATTATTCCAGTACTTATCATTTGTATTCCACCTATAAGCCATATAGATATTGTTATAAATGTCCATCCATCTACTGTATTTCCTGTTATTTTTCTTATTAATGAATATATCATTATTATTAAACTTATAAACAATATTATAAATCCTATTGTACATATTAATCTTAATGGTTTTACACTGAATGATGTTATTCCATCCCAAGCAAAATTTAACATTTTCTTTAATGGATATTTAGATTCGCCAGCAAATCTTTCATTTCTTTCATAATAAACAATTTCTGTTTTATATCCAATTAATGGAAACATTCCTCTTAAAAATAAATTTACTTCATTAAATTTTTCTAATTCATCTAATACTCTTTTACTTGCCAATCTATAATCTGCATGATTATAAACAATGTCTGCTCCCATCATTTTCATGAATTTATAGAAACCTTCTGCGGTTGTCTTTTTAAACCATGTATCTGTTTTTCTGGCACTTCTAACTCCATATACAATATCTGCACCTTCATAATATTTATCTATCATTTCATCTATTGCATTTATATCATCTTGTAAGTCTGCATCCATACTTATTACTATATCAGCATAGTTTTTTGCAGTCATCAATCCACCAAGTAGTGCATTTTGATGTCCTCTATTTCTTGATAAAGATATTCCAGTAAACAATTTTTCTTTTTCTGATATTTCTTCTATCATTTTCCATGTATTATCTTTTGATCCATCATTTACATACATTACTCTACTTTCTTTACTTATCTTTTTATCTTTTATTAAACTTTCCATTTTTTCTTTTAGTTGTCTTGTTGTTTCTTCAAGTACCTCTTCTTCGTTATAACATGGTACTACTACATATAATACTTTCATTTTTTCTCCTCTTTCTTTACTCATACATTATTTTAATATCCTCTGGTAAATCATAATATTCTATGATCCATTGATTAATATAATCATTATCTCCAATATAAGGTTGTTCACCAGAATATGTTAAATCTGGTAATTTTTTTAATTTTATCTTATTTATCTTTTCACCAGCTTTTATTTTTATCGATGAATTTATCAAAATTTCATTATTTTTCTTATTTACATAGTCATTTCTATAATATCCCCTTGTAATTGTAAAAAGATTTAATAAAGATATAAACATCAATGAAAAAACTATAACATTTTTATACGATTTTTCTTTAATAAAATCACAAATACAATCAATAATTATTATATCAAGTAAAATTTCAAATACAATTACAGATCTTAAAGGATAATATGGTGCCATAATCATTGCAGCTTGTGATAATAATGCCATTATTACTAAACTCACATACATAAAATTATTTATTTTTATATAATATATTAATATTGAATAAATCATTAATAATAATTGAATTGAAAAAATAATTACAACAAATAATTTTAATAAATTACTTGAAAACAAATTATATATTATTTCAAAATAAGTTCCATTGCTTAGCATCGTTAAAATAGTAATTACACAATTTGATAATAAAGATACAGTATTAACGACATTTTTTTTATTTTTATAATTTTTTATAGATAAATATAAAATAGAAAATAAAAGTAACATCACAAAAATTTTTGAATAATGGGAAAAAATATTTATTATCAATTCTGGATAATTTTTTATAATTTTTCCTGTCATAGATAATTGATAAAAATCAGCGCTACTTGGATGATTCATTCGTACTTTTGAACCTGGAGATAGCATTAAAATTGCAAATCCTATTAAAGATATAATTACAATAAGGATGTTCTTTTTATTAATTTTTTTATTTCTTATTAAATCATTTAATGAATATATAATAACATATGATAATGCTGCAACTGCAATTTGTTCTTGTGAAAAAGTAGCAAAGAAAATTAGAATACAAACAAATATATTATAAATATTACCTTTTTTATTACAATCATAATAATATATAAACATTAGCAATGGCAATAATGGGAAAACATATAATACAGATGCGGTTGGCCAAAATATTCCAGTTCTTACAACCATTATTTCAATAAACCCATAACAACATGTAGATAAAATTGCCAATATATAATCATCAATCTTAATATGTTTTTTTGTTATTTTATAGATATAATAAACTATTAATGTTATTACAATACTTTGTACAAATCTATATAACACTATACTTTTTTCTAACAATAAACATTCTATAGCAAAATATAAAATTCTACCTCCCCAATTGTTATAATGTCCAATTAAAAAATCTAATAATTGACTAAAACTAAATGTGTGACCAGCAACACCTTGTACTTTATATGCATAACTTAATGATGCATACCCATAATCATCATGATACAACCACATAAATTGATTTTCTATTAAGACAATTAAGAAAAAAACAAAAAAAATTATGGGGATTCTATACTTATTTAAAAATTTTTTCACCCTTTACTCACCTACTCTAAAAACAATGTTATTGTAAATCAAATACAATAACTACTCCTATAGTTATAATTTTTGTATTATATTTTCATTCTCCCATCTATTCTCATAATTCAATTATAAACATTAATATTTGTATTGTCAACCACAACAATACGTTATAAACATGATAAACGCATAAGTTTTTTATGCTTATGCGTTTTTATATTTAAAACTTAATTTATACTTTGAAACTTTTTTTATTCCACAATTTCTCTTTAAAATTATTATAAAATTCAACTATTATCAAAATAAATATTGGAATATAGTTAAATATATATCTACTTCTATTTTCCCAAAGTAAGAAAAATATAACTAAACCTACTATTGTTAATTGAATATAATACTGTTCATTATCTTTTTTCTTTATCTTAAATATACAACCACTAATTATTATAATTATTAGTGCATATTGTACTCCTTGTGTTAATGCTCTAAACATTTTAGTTGTAGATTCATTTTCAAGTAACAATCGGTACAGTTTGCTATTTTTGTGCCTTGGATTAATCGATAGAGCAACATTACTAAAATAATAACCATCAGTCCAAGTATTAACAGCTTTATGAACTAAGTAATTAGAATAACCTATAAATCCCATTTTTTTAACTCTTGAAGAGAATTCATTTATATTATATTTAACTTTTTCTTCATTTGTTGAATATTTAGTTGTTTCATTATAATCAGATGCATTATATCCACCATAACTATTTCTACCTGAATTATCTTTATCAATATCTTCTACTCCCATCATAATCCAATGGCTTATCGGAATTGATCTAGAATCATTTACTTTAAATTGAAAAGCATTACTATTAACTATAAATACTTTAAATGATAATTCACACACGAAAAATATAGTAAAACTAATTATAACTAGAATAAATTTTTTTATTTTAAAATTTTTTGTTAAATAATCTATTATTATTGCTATAAATATAATTAGTGATGTTATTTTTATCTCTTTTCCAAAAAATAATAATATTCCTACTAAAGCAAATAATATTATATTTTTTTTAGTTAATACTTTTTCTTTATCTATATTTAAATATAAGTATACAAATAATATAGGAATAAAAAGTGATAATGTATCAGAATATATTATTGGAGTATATAAAAATAACGGTAAAAATGAAAAGCTTAAAATTAATCCAAATACAGCACTTTTTCTATCTTTCATTTTCTTTATTGTTAAATAAAGTATTAATAATGATAAATCTATAAATAATACATTTAAAATATATACAGAAAACAAAGGTTTTATATTAAATATAAATCCAAACTTAATAAAAATTACATATAACACAAATAACATTATATTATTCGGAAACAATTGTAAATATTCTGGATATGGGACACTTTTTCCACCATTCAAAGCATAAAATTCTGCATTTGAAAATACAACACCAAAATCCCATCCTGGTGTTACAGACAATTTTTTTAATACTATATACTGAATAATTGAAACAACAATAAAATATATTATTAGAAAAATTACTCCATTTTTCCTTGTTATATTTTTTATTTTTTTATCTACAAACATACATATAATTAACCATATAAACATAGTAATAATAGAAAATATAACACTAAGAAATGGATTGTCATGATAAAATACATTTGAATCATAAAAAAAAGAAAACAATAATATCACAATAAATATTATAGTTGTCATAGTCAAAGTAATATTTTTAAGTATTTTATCCATATTATATCTCCCATATTTTCATATTGTTATCTAAAATATATTATACAAAAAACGCTTGTAATTTGCAAGTTATATTTTTAAAATGAGAAAAGTATACTAAAAAAATTCATCATAATTTGATGAACTTTTTTACATTATTTCAAATTCCAAACTTCATTTAAAAAATCATACCTTTTATCTATTTCTTTCTTTTGCTTAGATGTTAATCCAAATTTTTTATCATAATAACTATGAATATTTTTTATTTCATTCATATGTGATTCTTTTTTTGTAACACTACTTACATTATTTCCATGAACTCTATAATAATTTAATGGTTTATTTTTATATGATATATATCCATTTTGCATAACATTAACATAGAAAATCCAATCACCTGCTTGCTTATATTCTTTTGATATTTTAAAATATTCATCATAATTTCCCTTTTTTATTAGTGTACTTGAAACATTTGCTATTGTACAATTTAAGAATGAATAATTTTCAAATTCACTTTTTCCATCATTTATAAAATCATGATCCCAGTGACCTGTTTTCATTATGTCTATTTCAGGTTTTATTGATTTAAGAATAATATTACCATCTGAATCAATAAATGCAGTATCAGCATAAGAAATAACTATATTTTTATTCTTATCGATAGGTTTTGTAACACTTTTTAAAAAGTCCTTATCACAATAATCATCTGCTTCAGCAATCCAAATATAATCACTTGACGCTAAATTAAAACCTTTTTCCCATTGTTTAAATGCTGATCCACTATTTTTTTCATTATACACAGTTTTTATATTAATATAATTTTTTAAATTATTATATATTTCATCAATGATTTCTCTACTATTATCAGTAGACATATCATCTAGTATTATTATTTCACTTATTTTCACATTTTGAATCAAAACACTATATAAACGTTGCATTAAAAATTTTTCATAATTATAATTAGGTATTACTACTGAAATACTATATTCTTTATTTTTTAAATTTTTTTGTCTTCTAGATAATTTTATCAAATCATCCATATTAATATCTTCAGGAATTACTTTTTTAACTAATATTTTTCTTAAAAAGTCATACATAGACACTAACATACTTGATAAAAAGTATAAACCACTACAATTAAGATTAATAAGTAATTTATAATATATTTTATGTTTCTTTCCATTTGAGTTAATAAATTCAATTAAATATTTATTTTGCTTTATATTATATGGTTTTATTAGTTTATTAAATTTTCTAAACCATTTAATTCTTCTAAAGAAATTTTTTTCTTTTGGAAAAACATATAATAATAAAACTATTAATTGTTGAAAAACAATCGCATCTTTATATTCATCATAATTTTCATTATTTTTTATTCTCTCTAAAGTTAATTCAGTTCCAAAGAAAATATCATATCTTTTATCTGTTATCTTTGAATTTTGTATTGAATTATTTCTTTGAATATAATTATAAAAAACCTCATCATTATATACAGTTTTATTATTAATAATTGTAGGAATAATAACAGCTAAATCTTCATTTACTTTACCTTCTGAAAATTTATATTTTTCTATTACATTCCTCTTAAAAAGTTTATTACATGCTGAAGCTGCTAAACCATTATATACAAAATCAAGAGTGTTATTTTTTTCGTTTCCACATTTTGTTCTAATACTTTGATTATTGTTTTCATATACTATATTCATATCACAAACTACTACATCTGCATTATATTTTAATATTGTTCCTAATAAACTTTCATAATAATTTTGAGAAATATAATCATCTGAATCAATATATCCAATATAATCTCCACTTGAATTTTCAAGTGCAATATTTCTTGAATATGATAATCCCATGTTTTTTTCATTATCTATTATTTTTATATTTTGAATATTTTCATACTGAACTAATTTTTCTCTTGTTTTATCAGTTGAGCAATCATTAACAATAATTATTTCCATATTAGAATAACTTTGATTTATTAAAGAATTTATACATTTTTCAATATAGCTTTCTGTATTATAAGCACTAACTATAACTGATATTTTATTTTTCTTATCCATACTATATCACCATTTTAATTATACAAAAAATAGATATAATATTCAATAAAATTTTAAAAAAAGTAAGTATAACTTACTTTTCATAAAATACTAAATTAACTTTTTCTTTTTTGATTTTTTTATCAAACGCTCAATTTTACTTATATTACATTTTTCTATCAAATCAAGTAAAGAATTAAGGCCTAAATTATTTACATAATCTATTACATATTTATTTGTTTTATAATCATCAAATTGTTTCATTTGATCACAGAAATCTCTGATTAGTTTTTTTCTTTGATTATTATCTTTTACATCCATTATTGGATAAATTAATAAAGATAATAGTTGGTGCGTATAAATTGTTCCTTTTATTTTTTCTTGTTTTATTCGTGAAAACTCTTTTGCTCTATCAAAACATAACTTAGCTGTATAAAATGCTACAAATCTTTTTTCTGAAAAACCACTATTTTGAATTGAACCAGATCTTTGCAAATATTTATAAAATGGTGTTTCAATTTTATATGTTTTTTTGCTTCTACCAAATAATATTGGACTAACTGCAATATCCTCATTATTATAACCATTAGGATATGTTAAGCCTTTAAATAATTCTCTTTTAACAATCTTACTCCAAGATGCAGGCATTAAAGGTGTATTAATATTTTTCATTAATTCATCTTTTTCTAAATCATCTGATGAACTAACATATCTATGACTTCCATCTTCATAAACCATTTCAACATCACAATAAACAATATCTGCATTTTCTATTAAAGCTTTTTTTAACATTGCATCAAACATATTTTCTTTAATATAATCATCTGAATCAACAAATCCAATATACTTTCCTTTAGCTTTTTCTAAACCATAATTTTTTGTGTGTGATAATCCACCATTTTGCTTTTTATAATACCTTATTATTGTAGGATATTTTTTTTCGTATTTTTTTATAATTTCTTCAGAATTATCTTTTGTTCCATCATTAATTATTATAATTTCTGTTTTTATTGGAACCGATTTTAATACAGAGTTTAAACATTTTTCTAAATATAATTCAGTATTATAAACAGGAATTATAATTGATAACAAAACTTCATCATCAATCTTTTTATTTGATAATATATCTTCTAAATTTATTTTAGATAGTTCTAATTCTTCTTCACAAAATCCAAAACTATTTCTAAAACTTTTCTTTCTATCTTCAAGTCTTTGTTTCATATCTTTAGATAAATTATAATTATTAATAATGTCACTTTGAATACTGCATATTTCTTCATATTCTTTTTCTCTTTTTGTTGTTAATGTTACAGAATTACTTTGCATTCTATGATAATTTAACGAATTTTTATTATATGCAATATTTCCATGCATTAATACCTTTTCATAAAAATACCAATCCCCTGCTAATCTATACTTTGTTGCTTCAATTAAATATTTATCAAAATCAATATTTTTATCTTTTTTAAATACCAAACTAGAAACATTTGCAATTGTATTATTAATACATAAGAAATTTTCACAAAAATCATGACCTTCATCTATAAACGAATTATTCCATTTACCAGTTTTAAATATATCAATCCATTCTCTTAAATCATCCATTAAAATTTTGTTATTTTCATCCATTGTTAAAGATTCTGAATATGACATTACAACTTTATCATTAAGTTCAAATTGTTTCATAATATTTTCCAAAAATTTTCTTGAACAACTATCATCTGCTTCAGCAATCCATAAATAATCTCCTGTTGATTCATCAAATGCTTTTTTCCACTGTTTAAAAACATTACCACTATTTACTTCATTTGGAATAAACTTAACGATTAAATTAGGATATTTTTGTTTTATATCATCTATTTTCTTTCTTATAATTTCTACACTATTATCTGATGATTTATCATCTAATATTATTAACTCATATATAGGATATGATTGAAATAAGACTGAATCTATCCTCTCAATTATATATTTTTCATAATTGTAATTAGGTATTACTACCGATACCTTTTCAATTTTTTTTAAGTGAATTTTTCTACTTTTTTCTTTATATATATTAACAAACTTTTTATACTTAAAAACGGGTAACATTTTTAATGCAATATATAACACAGGAATTATCATAATTATAAAATCATTATTTTTTATCATAATTAATAATGATATAAACATAATTAAATTATTATTTCTATTAACAACTTTATTTAACTTAGATATTTTTAGACCCTTTATAATGCAATAAATTAAATAAACTAAAACAATTATACACAATATATTTGTAATTATTGATATTGTATTATTAAAACTTATACTATAACCATTTATTTTAGATAATATATTAATATTAAATAAATTATACATATATTTTAATATAAAAGTTTCTGCAAAAATAATTGTAAATAATACAATAGGATATTTTCTTTTCGATTTTACAATTAAATCATAAAATAATGATATAAAAATTAATATTGTATAACTATTATATTCAAACAAAATAAAGGATAATATACCCATTAGAATTGAAAATAATATATTTTTCTTTCTATCAATTGAAACTGTATCTATTAAATTATATAATACCATATTTATTATAATGGCAAAAAAAGGAATGATAGCAATACCTTTTATATTATTGAATGAACATAACAATAATATAGCACTTAAAAGAGCAACTATAGATATTATATTAATAATTTTTAAAATTTTTTTCTTCACTACTATCACCTCTAAATTTCCTTATTAGTTTCCATTATTGATTTTAATTTTTCCAAAGACTTTACTATTTCTTTGTTTCTAAATATAAGTTTTTCATAGTCAGAATTTTTAAAATTTTCATTAAGTGATGCACCTTCCTTATGAAATATTTCTAAATTACTATCATAATAAGTTATAAGATTGTCCCTATTTTTTCTATAATTTAAAAATTCTTCTTCATGATATAAGAAAGTATCATTATAAAAAACATCGTTATATTTTTCATAATATTTTTTTGAAAATATAATTGCGCAACCATGAAGTGCTACCCCATATTCGCTTTTAACCCCATTTTCAATTTTTACTTCTTTTTTTAAAATTCTTTTTATTTTTATATATTTTGCTAATAATATTCTTAAAAACTTATTTTTATATATTTTTATAAGTTTATTATGATATTTAATTTTATCATTTACCTCATCTAATGTTTCGTAAGCAGGAAATGGATTTACAGAATCTCCTCCATTTGTTATTATTTTAGGTCCCATCATATCAAATTTTGTATTTTCATAACATGAATATATTTCATCAATAAAATTACTTTGATTAATGATAGTATCATTATTAATTACACAAAGAAAATCAGGATTATATTTATCAATAGCGTACTTGCATCCAATATTATTTCCCTTAGCAAATCCAAGATTATCTTCATTAATAATTATATCATTTGTATAATTTTTTAATTTTTCAACTTCATCTTGATTAAGACTATTATTATCAACAATAATTATTGTAACCTTTTTATTTGTTTTTATATTTTTTATTGAATCTATACATTCAATTGTATCTTTAATATTTTTATAATGTAATATAATAAATGAAATCATAATGTCACCACCTAATTATAATTCTTCAGCAAAACCTTTTTCTAGTTTTCTAAATATAAAATAACCAATAATCATAACAATAAAACTAAACAAAGCAACTAATACTAATGATTTAAAATCAGGCCATGTAAGATAATATAGTATTGATCTATATGCTTCAATAATATGTGTCATTGGATTTAAATTTATAAGTTTAGATATAAATCCATTTCCAAAAGTTGATAAAGAATAAAGTACAGGTGTTCCATAAAATAACATCGTTACTAAGAAATTAACAATATATTCTACATCCCTAACATATACATTTATTGCACTTAGAATAAATGTTATTCCTAGTGATAACATATATTGTATAATTGCAATTATTGGTAATAAAATAACATACTTATGAATACCAATACCACTTGCAATTACAAATATAAATACTATAATACACGATATAAAGAAATTTATAAGAGCACTAGTTGCTACTGATATAGGTAATATCTCTCTTGGAAAAAATACCTTTTTAATTATATTTTCATTTCCTAAAATAGTTGTTGTTCCTTGCTGAACAACAGTAGTAAAAAAATTCCATGGTATTACACCAACAATTAAGAATATTAAATAATTATCTTGTTTAACCCTTAATATATATGGAAAAACAATCGCATATACAAGTACTGTTAATAATGGATTAATAAACGACCATAATATTCCTAAAAATGATCCTTTATATTTTCCTCTTATTTCTTTTTTTACATTACTTTTAAGTAATTCTCTATAACTATATAATCTTTTAAAAACATCCATTTTTTTCACCTCTTATTGACATACCTTTAAATATTCATCTATAACTTCTGAAGTATTTCCATCCATTCTAACTCTACCATCGTAAATCCATATTGCTCTATCACATAGTTTTTTTATTGACTCCAAACTATGACTTACAATAACAATTGTTTTTTTATCATTATTTTTAAGTTCCATTAATTTAGCAAAACATTTATCTTGAAAGTGTTGATCACCAACTGCTAATATTTCATCAATTAATAATATATCCGCATCAACATTTATCGCAACTGAAAATGCAAGTCTCATATACATTCCTGAAGAATACGTTCTAACAGGTGTATCAATCAAATCACCTAATTCTGAGAATTCAATTATCTGATCAATTCTAGACTCTATTTCTTTTTTTGTAAGTCCAAAGATTGATGCATTAAAATAAATATTTTCTCTTCCAGTAAAATCAGGATGAAATCCGGCTCCTAATTCTAATAAAGATGTTAATTTACCATTTGTTTCTATTTTTCCTTTATTTGGATAAATAATTTTTGTCATTAACTTTAACAAAGTAGATTTACCACTACCATTTGTTCCTATTAATGCAACTGTTTCCCCTTTTTTTATATCTAAATTAATATCTTTTAATATTTGTCTATATTCTTTTTTATTTTTCTTTCCAAAAACTAATCTTTCTTTTAATGTATGTGGTTTATCTGAATTTAATTTAAATCTTTTAGACATATTTCTTACGCTTATTGCAACATCTTTTTTCATTACTATACTCCTTTTATAAACATTACTAATTATATCAAAAAAAAGAGTTTAATACAAACTCTTTTTCTTATTTATCCAAAGAAATATCAAAAATTGCCTTTGATAATGTATTTATGTTTGCATATCCATATTTTTCATCAGGTTCTAAATATGTTCCCTCTGCCCATTCATTCCATGCATTAACAAACATAAATCGATTTTCTTCATTATTTCTTCTTCTAGTTTCTTCAATTATTATTCTAAGCCATTTATAATAACTTTCTAATGAATAATTATAATATACTGTATAATTTTCTTTTCTTCTTGCAGAATTATCCCACCCCATTGTACAAGAATAGTAAAATGGTTTTAAAGGATAATGGTTTCTGTATAAATGTTCTATTTCATCAACAATTTGTTTATAATTAAATATCTTAGGAGAATCTAGTCCTGTAACAATAGTTTCTTTGTGACCAATTCCTTGTGGTGGAAAATCAAATTCAGCATCAACATATTCAGTATATTTATTTTCATTATTAGCTAAATCACATTTGGATGCAATATATATTTCTCCAATTCCTTCTTCTTTAGCATATCTTCTCCATTCTGACACTAATTTTTCAAAATTAGGAATTTCAGTTGGATTATAAATCATTATTAATGGTTTATTATCAATTTTTATATATCTTTTATCAGTAATATACTTTTTTATATTTTTAATAAATTCATTATAATCTTTATCTGAATACTCTTGCTTTATTAATATATCTTTTTTTTGTCCATTCCATGCTCTTGTCCAATTTTCATTTGCCCAACATAAACAGAAAGGAAAATCAATATCAGATTTTAAAAATAAATCTAAAGGTTTTTCCATAAGCCTTTTACCTGAAAACCAATAATAATAAAAGCAAAATCCGTAAATACCATGTTGTTTTGCTAAAGATACTTGTTTTTTTATTGTTTCAATATTATCTAACGAATAATAACCAATATCTTTATGTGGAACCCTTGGCTGATAATGTCCTTCAAATCTTGGTTTTGATTTTTTTGTATTGGTCCATTCTGTAAAACCTTTACCCCACCATTCATCATTTTCCTTAAAAGTATGAAACTGAGGTAAATAAAATGTTATTGTTTTAATATCTGTTTTTTTATTACTAAAATCAATATTATCTTGATATTCTGAAGTATATGGAGAAAGATTTTTATAATAGTTTTTATTATCAAATATCTTTTCTACATTTATATTTTCTAAATCTATTTCTTCTTTTGTTTTAAGTTCTGAAATTTTTGTAGTTATTGTCCTTAATGGTTTTGTTACTTTCCAACTTTTACTATTTAACATTTTATTTAATTCGTTTTGATATGATGAAATCTGTTTATCTTTTTCTTGCCCACTAAGTTCTAACATTTTTATTTTTTCATTTAACTCTTTAATTTCCTTTTTTAGTTCATAACTAGTTACAGAAAAACTTCTTATATCGCTCATATTTTATTTTCCTCCTATTTTTTTATATAAATTATATATTTCATTTGCACATCTATCAATTAAAAAATAATCTTTTGAATACAAAAACGCATTACTACCTATTCTTTTTAATTCATCCCTATTATTGCATAAATATTTAACTTTTTTCAGATAGATCAATATAATTACCACATTCAAATAAAAGCCCTGTTTCTTTATCTTTTATAAGTTCTTTAGTACCACCAGAATTAGAACCTACTACAACAATTCCACCCATCATAGCTTCAACAGTAACTCTACCAAAAGCCTCTGATTTTGATGATACAATTTCTATATCTACATTTTTTCTTATTTCTGGTAAATTATCGACTTATCCTAAAATTTTAAGCCATTTTTTATTTTCTATATTTATACCCAAATTTTTAACATCCCCGTTACCCGCAATTAACAATTCTATATCATAGCCTTCATTTACAAGTTTTTCAATTGCTTTTATTGTTATATCTTGTCCTTTTGTTTTTGAAATCATTCCAGATTGTAAACAAATAATTTTTTGATTTTTATCTAAATTATATTCTTTATTACTATTTAAATTTTTCTTACTAACGCCATTGTATATTAAATTTAAACTTTCACTTGGAACTTTATCAATAAATTTTTTCATGACTTCTTTTGATATACAAATTAGATTATTATTGTCAGCAATTTTCTTATAATATTCTCTATAAGAACATAGTGGATACATATTAAAATCTTTTTCTCCAAATTCTCTAATATGCCATATATGTGGTATATTCATAATTTTACTTAATCTATATCCAAAATCTACAACAGATGTATTTGTATGAATTATATCTATGTTTTTATCTTTTATTAAATCATATAACTTTACCGCTAAAATTTGATTTATTTTATCATATGATTTTTTAAAGTGTTTTCTTTTTGTTTTATATTCATCATTTTTAAAATCAACCCATCTATAAAAAGGAGCATAGTATATTTCGACATTTCTTTTTTTCATTTCATCAACAAAAGGACCATTATTAAATGGTGTTACAATAGTAAAATTACATCTATCACTAAGTTTATCAATTATATCAATCATTGAATGACTTGCACCATTTATCATTTGTTCATGAGCTATAAATAATATATTCATAAAAATCACCTTAAATAAATTATAAACATTTATTTTTAAAATTACAAGTATTATTAAAACTATAAACTTTTACAAAAAAAGATAACAAAATTATTTCTATAAAATATAATCTTGTTATCTAAGTAAATTATAAAATACTTTCTTTAATTTTTTTAGTTACAATTTCATATGCTTCATTTGTTAAATGTATACCATCTTTAGTATACTCTAATTTTAAATTATCATTTTCATCTTTTAATAAATCATATACATTTATATAATTAACCTTTTCTTTTTTTGCAATTTCGATAATTTCTTTATTTAACGATTTAATTGTATCATTATTTCTTCCTTTTAACATAGAATGATTTATTTTATCATCATCACCATTATTAATAGGATAAATACTTTCTACATATATTTCACAATTTGGTAAATTATTCTTTATACCTTTTATTATTTTATCAATATTAGATATGGTTTCATCCATTGATATATCATATACAACATCATTAACACCTATTAAAATAATGACCTTACTTGGATTATATCTATAAACTCTATCTTGCATATTTTCTAATATATCTTCTGTAGAATTACCATTTATTCCGCTATTAACAATAGGTAATCCCCCATAATATTTACTTAGATCATAAAAATCTGTTATTGAATCACCTAAAAATACATAATTTGGATTTAGTATATCTTTAACTTCATTTTTTATGGTAACACATTTTTTTGTTTCATATTTATAAAATAAAAATACACATGTTCCAGCCAAAATAATAACTATAAATATTAATAGATAAATAAAAAAATTTCTTTTCATTTTTTTCACCCTCACATACTAGTTAAGTATAGCACATATAAATAAAAAAAAGAACATAAAAATGTTCCCTTTACATATATTTTTAATTTTTATATGCATTTTTATATTCACCTGATTTAATATTTTCAATCCAATCTTGATTATTTAAATACCAATCAACAGTCTCTTTTATTCCATCTTCGAATTTATATGTTCTGTTCCATCCTAATTCTTTTTCTGTTTTATCTGAATCTATTGCATATCTTAAATCATGACCCGGTCTATCTGTCACAAAAGTAATTAAACTTTCTGGTTTACCTAATTGTTTTAATATTGTTTTAACAACCTCTAAATTAGTTCTTTCAGAGTGACCACCTAAATTATATACTTCTCCTACTCTACCATTTCTAACAATCATATCTACACCTACATTATGATCATGTACATGTATCCAATCTCTAACATTTTCTCCTTTTCCATAAACAGGAATTGGTTCATCACTTAATGCTTTACTAATTGTTAATGGTATTAATTTTTCTGGAAATTGATATGGTCCATAATTATTAGAACATCTACTTATTGTTGTTGGTAAATTAAATGTTCTATGATATGCTTGAACTAAATGATCTGCTGATGCTTTACTAGCAGAATATGGACTTGATGGATTAATTGGTGTTGTTTCCTTAAATAATAAATCTTTTCTATCAAGTGGTAAATCACCATAAACTTCATCTGTTGATACTTGATGATATCTTTTTATATTATATTTACGTGATGCATCAAGTAAAACTCTTGTCCCCATAATATTAGTTTGTACAAATATTCCTGAATTTTTTATTGAGTTATCAACGTGACTTTCAGCAGCAAAATTTATTACTACATCAAATCTTTCTTTTTCAAATAATTCATAAATAAATTTTTCATCAGCTATATCACCTTTTACAAATTTAAAATTACCTTTATTTATAACAGGAAGTAAATTATTGTAATTACCTGCATAAGTTAATGCATCTAAACATACATATTAATCATTTGGATATTTATTTACAATATAATGCAAAAAATTGCTTCCAATAAAACCAGCACCACCTGTTACTAAATATTTCATATAATCTCCTTTTAATTCATTTTAAGTTCTTTTGCTTTAACTTCATTTTGCTTTTTTAATAGTTCTTCTTTGTATCTATCTACAGCATCTTTCCAATCTGGGAATGCTTCAAAACCATTTTCTTTTATTTTGCTTCTATCTAATTTTGAATTAAATGGTCTTGGTGCAACAACATTTGTATTACCTTTATAATACTCTTCAGTTGTTACATAATTTACCTTAGTATTTGTATCTTTTAAAATATATGATGCAAAATCAGCCCATGAACAATATCCTTCATTATTCGCATGATATGTTCCATATTTATCACTTTGAGCTAAATCTACTAAAAATTTTGCTAAATCTACTGTATATGTTGGGCTTCCAAATTGATCACTAACAACATTAAGTTCATCATGATTATCTGATAACTTCAACATAGTTTTTACAAAATTATTACCATTTATACCAAATACCCATGAAGTTCTAACAATGAAATGTTTATCTAATTTTCTAACCATTTCTTCGCCCTCAAATTTTGTTTTTCCATATATACTTTGTGGATTAACTTTATCATCAACTTTATATGTTTCATCAAAGGGTTTACTTCCATCAAATACATAATCTGTACTTATGTAAATCATTTTTGCATTTATTTTTTCTGCTGCATCAGCTATATTTTTAGGACCATTTACGTTTATGTCATAACATTTTACTTTGTCTACTTCTGCTTTATCTACAGCTGTATAAGCAGCACAATGAATTATAACATCTGGTTTATATGTTAATATGATATTATCAACTTGTTCTTTATTTGTAATATCCATATCTTCATAATCAAGTGCTAAAATATCATTATAAGAAACTCCTCTTTCTTTTAATTCTTTTACCACATCATAACCTAATTGTCCTTTTACTCCTGTTACTAAATATGTCATATTATCTCTCATCCTTTACACTAAAATTAATTTCATCTTTTTCAAGTCTCAAAGATAAAACTTTTCTATTTTTATCTTTTTCAGACACTATTGGATTTTCTATATCATTTTCTTTAAACTTCCAATCAATACCAATTTCTGGATCATCATAATATATACCATCTTCTAATTCAGGTGCATATTCATTATCCACTAAATATTGAAATATAGTATCATCTTTTAAACTTACAAATCCATGTGCAAATCCTCTTGGCACAAGTAATTGTCTTCCATTTTCAGGTGTTAGTAATACACTTGTCCATTGTTTAAATGTTTCTGAATCTTTTCTTAAATCAACAACTACATCTAAAACAGCACCATTTATACATTCTACTATTTTAGCTTGACACTTAGGATTTTTTTGAAAATGTAATCCTCTTACAACACCTTTACTACTTTTAGATCTATTTGTTTGAACAACCTCTCCAAAAATATTATCAAGATTATTTTCCTTAAATTGTTTTTTCACATAATATTGTGAAAAATACCCTCTTTCATCTCCAAATTTATCTGGTTCGATTATGTAACAATCTTTTAAATTTGTCTCAATTTTTTTCATTATTTTCCTCCATATTTATGAATAAGTGATTTTCCCTTTAATTCAGTATTATTGTTTTTTTTCAGCTACATCAAATAAATATTTTCCATATTCATTCTTTTTCATAATTTCTGCACTTTCAAGTAATTTTTCTTTTGTTATCCAACCATTTTTATATGCGATTGCTTCTGGACAACTAATTATTTTACCATTATTATATTGTACAGATCTAATCATATTTGATGCATCAGATAAACTGTTGTGAGTACCTGTATCATACCAAGTAAATCCACCACCTAAAAGTTCTGCCCTTAAAGTACCTTCTTTTAAATACATATCATTTAATGATGTAATTTCAAGTTCTCCTCTTTCTGATGGAACAACTTCCTTTGCTTTTTTAGAAACTCCTTTTGGATAAAAATAAAGTCCTGTTATTGCAAAATTAGATTTTGGTACTGCTGGTTTTTCTTCAACACCAATAACATTATTGTTTTTATCTAGTTCCATTATTCCAAACCTTTCTGGATCACGAACTTGATATCCAAAAATAGATGCCTTTCCATTTTCTGCTTCTTCTTTTGCATTATTAAGCATACTTACAAATCCATTACCGAAATAAATATTATCTCCAAGTATCATTGCACATGCTTCATCACCAATAAAATCTTCGCCCAAAATAAATGCCTGAGCAAGTCCATCTGGTGATGGTTGAATTGTGTAACTTAAATTTATTCCAAAATCTGATCCATCACCTAATAGTCTTTTAAAACCAGGCTGATCTTCTTTAGTTGTTATTACAAGTATATCTTTTATACCTGTAAGCATTAAAACAGATAATGGGTAATAAATCATTGGTTTATCATATATTGGAACTAATTGTTTACTAATTCCCTTTGTAATAGGATAAAGTCTTGTTCCAGACCCTCCTGCTAATATTATACCTTTCATAATTAACCTCCCTATAATTGATTATAACAAAAAAAAGACCATTTTAATAGGTCTTATTTATTTTTTATAGATTTAAATATACAAACAATATATGCAACACCTAAACTTATATAATATAAAAGTCGTAATAAAATCATTTTAAAGATATTTAAATTATTATATTTTTTTTCATAATATTTTTGACTTTCTTTTAATATCTTATATTTTTTTATTGAACTAAAACTTTTATTCACTGAAACTGATAAATTATGAATAATAGATACTTCATTATCAATATAAGTATCTTTATTAATATCTTTTAATTTTTTTCCAATAATATTTTCTTCATAATATAAAAATGTTCCATCATCAAAATATCCTATTTTTTCAAAATCAATCTTTCTTGCCATAAAAAAGCAACCAGATACAACTTCAACTTTTGTTAATTTTTCATTATAATATTCATTTGGATATAAAGTCCTTTTAGCTGCTATTCTATGAATATAATTTATATTTGAAAATAATTCATCAGAATATCTAGGTAATTTCCATCCTCTTAATTTTTCGCCTAATTGGTTTACAACAGGCGCAATTATTGATATATTTTTATTTTTATCCAAATCTTCTTTTAAACTAATTATACATTTTTCATTTACCAATATATCTGGATTAGAAATAATTATGTAATCAACATTATAGTTATCATTTAAATACTTAATACCATAGTTATTTCCATAAGCATATCCCTTATTTTTATCGGTTTGAATTACATCAATATTATTACTTTTTAATTTTTTTAATTTATCATATTTTAAATCTGTACTATGATTATCAACAATAACAATATGATCTAATACTTTATAATCCTTTATTTGATTTATCATATCAAATGTTGTTTCATAGTCATTATAATTTAAAATTACCATTCCTATTTTACTCATTTAATTCTTCCTTCTCATTTCTATTTAAAATTATCATTAACGCTAAATATATTGAAACATTTGTAGATGTTAAAATATGTCCTGCAAAAATTGATATAATAATTAATAATATAAATGTAAATTTATAAATACTCTTTAACTTTGCATTTTTCATTCCTTTAATCATATATAAAAGCCATATTACAAATCCAATTATACCAATACTATAAAAAATATCAAGTATATCTATTTCTATCAATTTTGTATTTAAAAGTGTTGTTTTACCTATTCCCATAAAAATACTTAAAATTGATGAATTAATAAATATATCATTTATTTTTTCTAAGAAACCTAATCTTCCACTAAAAACTATTTTATTTAATCCATATAGTGAAAATAAGTTATTAGAATCTACTTTAAAAAATTTTGCAGCTGTTATAATATTTTTAAACATTGGTGTAAATGGTAAAATTATCACAAGTAATATAAGTAATATACTTGGTATAGTTATCATAAAAATTTTCTTTAATTTTGAAAATTTATTAAAGTTATTTTTTAAATATAAAACAAAGAAATACATAAATACAATTAATACTCCAAGCATTAAAGTCTTTGTTCCAATAAGATAAGTACACATAAATAATTCTATAAAAAATATTATTTTTATTATATTTTTTTTATCTTTAAGAGTTTTTAATGATATAGGCAATAAGCATGTTAAAATAGCACTAATTTCATTTCCACCATAAAATAAACCAAGATATCCTATTTTTTCTTTATAAAATTCTGATACAGAATACCCTATTCCTAAAAAATATGGAATTATAATTAAATTAAGATAAATAAAATATAATTTTAATACCAAATCATTATTGATCTTTTCATTATCATAGCTATTAAAGAAAATAATAAAAAATGGTAAATAAAATATTTGAAAAAGATTTGTTATTTCGGTATTTATATTATTATTTGTAAGTAATATAGTATATATAGTGCTTAATAAAATATATACTAAGAAAAAGAATATAGATTTTCTTTTATCTTTTTTAAATACTAAATACATTAAAATTATTAAGAAAGCAAGACCTCTAAATACTACTGAAATTGACAAAATATTTAAATTTGATTTTATTTGTATACATGTTAATGCATCTATAAAAGGTTGCATTAGTATAAATACCAATATGAAATTATCAAAAAATTTCTTTTTCTTTATATCATTCATTTTATGCACCTACTAACTATTATGTAATTTTTCTTTTTTATCAATTTGTTTTAATATTTTATCAATACCAATTGATGATAATATAAATAATGAAACTTGTGGATTAAAATAATATCTTATATGTACTTCTATAAGAAGATATATGAAGAAATATATAATAACATTAATCATAAAAAACTTTGACTCATTATCTAATTTATTTTTATATGAACCTATAATTACAAATAAAATTATCATTAAATTCATTAATTTTATATAGCTAAATATCATTTGTTTTAATTCATCAGATATATTTATATTTTTAGCATTAAAACATTCTTCTAATCCTTCATATAACCAAATTATTTTTGTTTTCTCATAAAATAATTTTGGCCATTTTTTTACATTCTTTATTCTATTTAATGCTTCTTTTTTTGAATCCTCTAAATGATTTATATCAGTATAATAAACGTCATCCAAATTGTATATTCCATTTGTTTCATAACTAAATCCTGTAATAAATTTCCAATATGTATTTTTATTTTCAAATCCAATGTCATTAAAACCGGATTTTATAAGTATAAAAGAACTTCCCTTCACAATAAAAAAATATGTAAGCAATATTATAGCGCTTTTTTTCATGACATCTTTAAATTTCTCATTTGAAAATATAAAATAAACAATTATCGTAACAATATAAACAATTCCCTCTGGTCTTTCTAAATTACTAAGGGCAATTAATATACCAACAATAACCAAATTTTTAATATTATTTTGTTTAAATAATAAAATATATACTCCAATTAACATAAACATTAAAGCAAGTTGTTGATTTCCAAGTACAGAATTTAAATATAGTGGATACAATGTAATCGAATATAAAAGGGATGAAATTCTAGCAGCATTTTCACTTGATATTTTTTTTGTAATTAAATAAATCATAATTGTTATAACTGTTGAATATATACAATTTAATATTTTTAAAATAATTACATCATTAAATATTCCTAATACAAAAGCTTCATAAAAAACATGAAATAATTGATATCCCCATGTTAAAAAATAAAGTTTATTTACAAATGAAAAATCTTTATTTATCATATTTTGTGATGCTTCATACATTATCCAGTAATCAGCTAGTATTGGTGTTTTTAAAATCAGGATACACACAGTTTTTGTTATAATTGAAAAGATTATTAAAAATAACATAAAATTTTTAATTTTAACTTTTTTTACAAAAAAGTAAATTACAATAATTGATATTAAAAGTAATACAATACCATTTTTTATATTTCCAATTAATATTAGTAATGATAATAAAAAAATTAGACAATAATTTATTATATTTTCTAGTTTTTCTTTCATAGTTAAACTCCCTTCAATATTTCAAGCCATTTTTTTATTACATTTTTCCCTAAAAATTCATTAGCTTTATTAATGCAATTATTTTGCATTTTTTTTCTTTCTTCAAAATTATTCATTAGAAATTCAACTTTACTTACATATTTATCAATATTTCTATCATCTATTAAATATCCATTTTTACCATTTTCTATTAATTCTTCTGCACCTTCAGCAGAAGAAAATGCGATGCAAGGAATACCATAACTCATTGCTTCAATAAGTACAATACCAAAACTTTCAGTAAACGATGTCATAAGATAAATCATCGAACCAAGTAAAACATTATTTATATAATCTTTATTTTGAAAACCATGCATAATAACATTTTTTTCTAAATGATTTTCTTTTATATAATTTTCTAGTTTTTCCTTTTCTTCACCATCACCTATTATATTTAATTTATAATCTGGATATTTTTTTAATATTTTGTTAAAAATGATTAATAAATCCATAAATCCTTTTTCTTTAGATAATCTTCCAACAGAAACTAAATTTTTACTTAATAAATCAGATGATTTGTCATTTTCATCAACAATATTTGGAATATATACACATTTACATTTACTTTTTTTAAGCTTTTCTTTATAAAGTGATTGTAAATTTTTAGAAACTAAAACAAAGTAATCTAAACCTTTAGCACTTTTAATTACTTTTTTAGCAAATTTCATATTACCATGTGGATGATTATGTTCCCATCCTATTTTTAATACATCTTTTTTACTATATTTACTCAGTATATTATTAAATAAATATCTTGATGAAATTATAATTTTTGTATCAGTATTTTTTATATACTCTTTCATTGTTTTTTTTCTTAAATATAATACTTTAACAGAATAAAAAGATTCTTTAATAAATTTAAATATATTTTTTTCCTTTATAGTTTTTTTCCATTCATTTTCATTTGGTTTTACATCTGTTAAATATTTTACTTTTATTTTTGGATCAAGATAAAATGCAGGTTTATCTATAATTTTATATGTACATACAATTTCGACATCATATTTATCACATAATAAATTTGCAAGTGCGCAGATTGATTTTTCTGCGCCTCCATAATTTAGATGTAAAGATAAAATTGATAATTTTTTCATTTGTTCATCCTAACTTTCTCTTTTTAAAGTATATCTTTTTATTATTTCATCAGTAATTCGTTCACTTGCATGTCCATCACCATAAGGATTAGATGCCTTACTCATTTCTTCATATTCTTCTTTACTAGTTAATAGTTTTTTTGTTTCTTCATAAATAGTTTCTTCATCAGTTCCAGTTAATTTTAAAGTACCTGCTTCTATTCCTTCTGGTCTTTCTGTTGTATTTCTTAAAACTAATACCGGTTTACCAAGTGCTGGTGCTTCTTCCTGTACTCCACCACTATCAGTTAGTATTATATAGCTTTTATTCATAAAATTATGAAAATCAAATACTTCTAAAGGTTCTATTAATTTTACTTTATCACAATCACCAAATATTTCATTAGCAATTTCTCTAACAACAGGATTTTTATGTATTGGATATACAACCTTTACATCAGGAAATTCTGTAACAATTCTTTTTACTGCTTTAAATATTGATCTCATCGAATCACCTATATTTTCTCTTCTATGTGCAGTTAATAAAATCATTCTATCATTTCCAACCCAATCAAATACTTCATTTTGATAATCATCTGATATAGTTGTACTCATCGCATCTATTACAGTGTTTCCAGTTATAAATATATTTTCTTTCTTTTTTCCTTCTTTAATTAAATTATCCGCACTTAATTTTGTTGGTGCAAAATTCATATCCGATAAAGAACTTACCATTTGTCTATTCATCTCTTCTGGATAAGGTGAATATTTATCATATGTTCTAAGTCCTGCCTCAACATGTCCAATATCTGTTTGATTATAAAAAGCTGCTAAAGCACCTGCAAAAGTTGTTGTCGTATCTCCATGAACAAGAACTATATTAGGTTTTACTTCTTTTATTACATCTTCTAATCCTTTTAACGCTCTAACAGTAATGTCTGTAAGAGTTTGACCCTTTTGCATAATATTTAAATCATAATCTGGAACTATATCAAATGTTTCAAGAACTTGATCTAACATTTCTCTATGTTGTGCTGTTACGCACACAATGCATTCTACTTCTTTTCTCTTTTTTAATTCCTTTACAAGAGGGGCCATCTTTATTGCCTCTGGTCTTGTACCAAATACTGTCATAACTTTTATCATTATTTCACCTTCTTCTTCATTTTTTGTATTTTAAATATAAATTTTACATTATTATTCCAAAATCTTTTTAATCTTGATGGTTCTTTGCATATTCTATATAACCATTCAATATTTAATTTAACAAATAATTTAGGAGCTCTTTTCTTACTTCCACTTATTACATCAAATGATCCGCCAACACCAATAAAAATACCTTTTTTAAATTCTTTTAAATGTTTATATATTAGTTTTTCCTGATTTGGTATACCTAAAGCAACCATAACAACATCAGGTTTTAATTTTATTATTTCTTTAAATACTTCTTCTTTATTTTGTACATATCCATTTGAAGAACCTACTAACTCTACATTCGGATATTTACTATCTATAACTTCTTTCATTTTATCAATTATTTCTTGTTTAGCACCAAATAAATATACTTTCTTTTTTAATTCATTTGAATACTCTAGTAATTTAACAGCAATATCAATGCCAGGTATTCTTTCTTTCACATCATATCCAAGCATTCTAGATGCTTTAACTATTCCAATTCCATCTGGAACTATAGTTGTATTCTCATCTAGAAGCAATTTATTAAAATCTTCTTCTTTTCCATATGAAAATGTTTCTGGATTTGCTGTAACAATAAATGTTTTTTTATTATTATTTAAATTATCTTTTATTAATGAATAAAACTTTTCTGCACTATCCTTATACATTTTATCAAAATAATATTTCATATACTCACTCCTACCATCCATAAGTCAATTATATCAAATATTTAAAGTAATTAAAACATTCTACATTCGAAAAATTACAAAAAAAGACATTTTATTAATCTAAAAATGTCTTTTCACTTTTTTCTTTTCTTTTTTCTTCTTTTTTTAGTTTTTTCAATTCTTTTTTTGATAATTCTTCTTCTAATTCTTCCTTGTTTTCTTCTATATCTTCATATTTTATTTTATTATAATTTGGTTCATCAATATCATTTAATCTAGTACTTAAGTATTTCTTTTTAAATTTAACGTTTTTTGATAAAAGAATGATTATAATAATTGTAAATATTAAAATTACTGAACCAAGTATAATAAATGCTAATTTTAGTTTTTTAACTAAATTAACATAAAGATTAGTTTGTTCATTAAAAAATCTTTGAATAGTATTATCTTTTGTATCATACTGATAAAGTCCTTCTTCACCAGTTACAGCATTAATACCATATATAACTTTAAAATCTGTATTACCATAAGAATATCCATCTATACTATCATCATTATAATTAAATACTGTTTTACTATATCTATATGGAATATCATCTTTGTCATCTAATTTTAAAACAATAACATTTAAATCAGCAGATGATATCATATTAAATTTACTATATGTATTTTTTCCTTCATTATAAATATAAAATCTAATATTATTATTTTCATCTTTAAGTGCAACTAAAGTATAATCTAACGATTCATTATAACAACCTTTGATAGTTTCATCATTAATAGTTACATCTTTTTCATTAAATGTTTGAGGAACTTTTAATCCGTCTAGTTTTCTTACTACTGAATAATTTTTACCATCAACTTTTACATTAATAGGATCTTTTTCCTTTACAGTTGCATTAATTACATATGTTTTAGTACTTCCATTTTCTGCAGTTACTATAATTTCAATTTTATTTAATCCCTCTTTTACATCTATTTCTCCATTACCTTTTATAGATGCTTTTGAATCACTTTTTTCTGCATTTACTTTAATCTTTTCTGTATCACTAGATAATTCTACTGAATACTCTAAAGTATCTTTATTAAATTCTGGGCTTAAATTTTGTCCTTCAATAGATAAAGATTTTAAATTATTATCAGAACTTTTTGGTGTTTCTGGTGCTTTTTTTACAATATTTATATTACATGAACCACTTCTATTTGAAGCTGATTCACCTGATGCTGTTGCAACTTCTGCATTAGCAACTTTTACATATGCACTACCTAAAGCAATTGTTCTAAACTTATATGTTAGTGCCGTACTTGATGAGAAATTATCTGAAATATAATGTGTTGTTCCACTAATTAATTGTAATTTTGATGAATCATATGATATAGATAAGTCCCACATAACACTATCAGATGCATTACCTCTAACTGTTACTGAAACTGTATTATCAAGTGTTGTACTACTTTGTGATGAACAACTTGTAGATACAGAAACAGCAAATACACTTTTAGGTATCAAGAAAGATATTCCTAAAATAAATAAACTTAATAATCTTTTTTTCATTATTTTCACCTACTTTGTAATTTTTAATGTTCCAAGCAAATGTGCTTTTACCATTGCTAAATCAGAAATACTTATCTTACCATCTTTATTAATATCAGCGGCAGATAAATAAACTCCATTTAAGTTATTATTTCCAAGTAATTTTGCTTTTATCATTGCAAGATCTGAAATACTTATTTTTCCATCACCATTAGTATCTCCTTTTACCATCACTGTAAATGTTCCTGTTTGTCCACCATTTTTGATAATAATTACATCTCCACTTGCAATAGAACCAGAACTTTTAGATACACCATTTTTATTTTTTACTTCAATAGTAACTAAATTATATTTATTTCTAATATTTGAAATAATATTTGATATATCAGTTCCTATTTCTAGTCCACTTATAACATTATTAGAATTATTATATCCAAGATTACTTATTATATCTGCGGGACTTTCTTTTCCAGCTTCTACTTTATTAACAGTTATTTTATAAACTCTTTTATCACCATTTAATGCTGTTACGGTTACATTTATTTCTGTACTTGGACCATTTAATACTATAACTCCATCACCATTTAAAGAAGAGTATGAACTTGTTTTAGTCGCACTAACTGTTACTTGATTTGTATTATTCGATACATTACAAGTATAATTAGTCGCAGATGAATTAAACGATGGATTTAAATTACATCCAGATACATTTAAAGAACTTAATGTATTATCAGAATTATTTTCTATTGATAATGATGTTTTATCTGGCATATTATTATATATAGGAATTTTAAATGTATATGCATTATCTATAAGTCCTTTCCCTAAATATGTTGCATAAGTTGTTCTTGCTTCTGATGGAAGCACTCTTACATTTTGCATATATTGATGCCAATATAGATTTTTATGATTAATTGTATTAAATTTTTCATAATAATTTGTGTCTTGTCCAACACTTATATATTCTACTGATATAGTAGATGCTCCTCCAAGTATTGATAAATATGGATTATTCCATCCTCTTGCTTTAGCAACTGTAAGTGCATTAGCTACAATTTGTTCAACTGTACTACCACTTGCTAATATATTAAAATGGTTATAATATGTTTGTCCATCTCCACCATTCATATTTATTGTTGCACTTCCAGTTGATCCTTGTTCTTGAAGTACACGGCTTGCTAAATGTATTGCACTAACATTTTTTTGTTTTCCTACATCAACAAATGTATCAGCATATGACCAATTTTTTCCATTATATTGATATGATCCTTGCATAAACGTTCCATTAAGCATACTTTGAACATTATTTGATGTATGATAATTTTGGTTAAAGGATAATTGTTCAAACATAAAAATTGTTTTCTCATCAAGCCAATTTCTAGGATCCATATAAAACGCTATAGTTTGTTTACTTGGTGAATACCATCCAGGTTGAAACTGTCTATATACACCATTATTATATGCAGCACCATCAGTTGACAATAAAGATTTATCTACTTTATCTAATGAATTTGTAAATTTAATTAAATTTTTATCAGCAGGACTAAATTCATTAGATACAGCCTCACTCCAATCTATATTTGTGCTTGAAACTGTAAAATTCCAATTTGGATGCATTGCATGTATCTTTTGAAGTGGTAATATATAACTTTCTGGAAAGCCCTTTTTTCTAAGTTCATTACCATAATTATCATCTGTAATATATTCTTTGCATCCTGTTACCCAATTTGATTTTATATAACCAGTATAATTATTTGAGTAATAATTCGCATATATTTTATAATATTGTACTCCACCTTGATTTACTGTATCTAATACTTCCATTGTTGATGGATTTTTAAGTAAAACTCTTTCCCCATCAACATCTCTTAATTCTGTTCCACCAGGGGTTGCTCTTAAATATGAAGCCTCTGTTAAATTACGGCATATCTTAAATTTAGTTGATGCAGATACATTTTCTACTTTTAAGAATGATAATAATAAAATTAATGTTAAAGCAAAAAAATATTTTTTTAATTTCATTCTTATCCCTCCTTATTATTCATAATACATTATAACAAAATTTTTAATAATTTTAAAGATATATGGTAGATATTTGTACTTTTTTGTAAAAATATAGTAAAAAAAGAATGACTTTTTTTTAGTCATTCTAAAATTATTCTGTTTTGTTTTCTTCTTCTGGAGTTGATGGTGTTGTTGTTTCTTCTTTTACACATGAACCAGAAGAATCCTTTTTATAACCAGAATCACAAACACATGTTACTCCATCAGCACCAAGTGTTGAATTTGCTCCACAAGATACTGCAGGTTTCTTTTCACAAACTCCTGATGAATTTCTTGTATAACCATTTTTACATACACATGATACTTTATCAGCACCTAACTCTTCATTTTCTCCTGTACATGTTTTTTCCAAATTTTTTTCACATGTTGCGGTTGTTTTATTTCTTGTATAACCATTTTTACATACGCATGATATTCCATCAGCACCTAATTCTTCATTTGTTCCACATTTTGAATTTTTATCCTCACAAACCCCTGATGAATTCTTTGTATACCCATATTTACATACACAAGTTTTTCCATCAGCACCTAATTCTTCATTTGTTCCACATTTTGAACTAGAATCAGATGAAGTAGTATCAGGATCAACATACGATTGTACACCACCATGTAAATCTGCACCAATAACTTTTTCTTCATATTTTTTATCAATACTAAAGCTAAATGATGTATCATATTCTTCTTTAACAAGTTCAAGATTTACTTTCATTGCTTTTATTATTGCGTTTAATGATTGAGTTGATGGGACAAATTCATATAATTTCATACCCGCTACATTATCGTGAATTAATCCGCCAGAACCATTTAAATATGTTTTTTGTATCTTTATAATATCATTTGAATCAGATAATGAATTTGAATTTAATAAAACTTTTTTTAATACATTATAGAAATCTAATATTTGTTCTCTTGTAAGATTTGTATCTAAACTTATACTTATTGCATCAAGTACTTCATAAAGTTGATTTATGCTTTTTATATTTTTCATCTTATTAATAATACCTTTTATTACAAGTTGTTGATTTTGTCCTCTTACAAAGTCATTTCTTGTACCCTTATTCCATTGCTTTCCGCATTGTGGAACTTCTTTTCTATTTCTAGATAAAGCAAGAGCTTGTTCACCATTAAGTGTTTGATATCCTGCATTTACATATTGTATATCACCTGCCGCAAAAGATCTATTTGAATTTTGCTCACAGAATGAATATGGAACATCTACTTCAATTCCGCCAAGTGCATCAACAATTTTTACAAGACCTTTAAAGTTTATTTTTGCATAATAATCTACATCTATTCCAGTAAAGTTTTCCACAGTACTTATCATACAAGAATCTCCACCTGCTGCTGCATGTGTAATTTTACTTTTTGCATTTCTATAGCATGTAATAGGAACAAATGTATCTCTTGGAATACTGAACATTGTAGCAGTTAAAGTTTTTGGATTAAATGTAACAAGCATTATTGAATCACCTAATCCACTTGCTTTCGATATATCTTCTGTTGGTGAATCAACACCTAATAAAAGCATAGTAAATGGTTCAGTTACTTTTTTTGTACTTACTTCTGTTGTTTTATCTACTTGCTTTTTCATTCTTTTTGAATATGAATCAAGTTCTACAACCTCTTCTTTTATTTTTTCATATTTATCAAGTGAAGAATATTGATCTGCATAATTACCAGATACAAAGATGGAACCTACTTCACCATCATAAAGATCATTTAACATACTAATATAATCATCATACTCTACTAAATTATCTTTTTTTATACTATCTTTTTTTATTATTTTTTGTGCAAGAACATATCCTTCAGTTTCATTTTTATTACTTATAATACCAATTTTACCGTTTCTTGCTTTACTTAAAGTATTATATTCTCCAGATTTTAAAGCAATCCATGAGCTTTTATATGTAACTTCATCTTTATTTAATTTATCAATAAAATTAACACTCTTATTAATAATACTACTTACATAAAATTCTCCAGTTCCTATTATTGCAAGAACTAAAATAAATATAATATATTTAGAAATCTTATCTTTTTTCTTAAATTTGATATATTTTATTATAACTATGATGCATATTATAATTAATACTGCCATAATAATATATCTAATTAAATCTTCAATACCACTTAATTTTGATATATTATAAATTAAATACGCATTTACACATAAAAACATACCAGTTAAAACTCCTGAAAATAAATTCAAAAATTTATTGTTTTTCTTTTTTATATTTTCTTCTTCATCATTATACTTTTTCATATTTATCCTCCAACTTACCATGTAACAATTATAACACTATATATATTCAAATACAATTTACAAACCTATTATTTGTTTACAAAATATTGACATTAAAAAAAATCAATATTTTGATTTTTTTCTTATTTTATAAATGATTATAATATAAAACTATTAAAATATTCTTCAAATTCTTTTTGAATACTAGTTATTAAATTATTAAATATTCTAGCATTTTTTTTGTATTCTATATAATCACTAAATGTTTCTAACTCTTTATATAAACTTTGAAGTTCTACTTCTTCTTTATTCGAATCTATTTGTTTATCTTCTTTATTTATTATTGTTTGTTGTAATTTCTTTATTCTAGCAATTATACTATTTACTTCTTTATTATTATCAAGTTTTTTTTCGCTATTCTTAAAATTTAAGTATTCACTACTTTTTAATATATTTTCTTTTAAATCATTAACATCATTTATTATGTCATTCATTATTCTTTTTCTCCATTTAAACTCCAAGTTTTTGCTTCTGTTATTTTTACATTTATTATTTTACCAATATCTTCTTTATCACATTTTACATTAGTTAATTTCATTGTATCTGTATAACCAGCATATAATCCGTTTCCTTTTTGTGATTCACCCTCTATTAATACAGGTACTACTTGTCCCACTAATTTTTCATTATTAATAAGTGCATATTTATTAACTATATCATTTAGTCTTTGAAGTCTTTCTTGTTTTACACTTAAAGGAATTGGGTCATTCATTTTAGCGGCTGGTGTATTTTCTCTTGGTGAATATATAAATGTAAATGCGCTATCATATTTACATTTTTCTACTACATCTAATGTTTCATTAAAATCTTCTTCTGTTTCGCCTGGGAAACCTACAATTATATCAGTTGTAAGACTTACCTTTGGAATCATTTTTCTTATTTTAAGTGCAAGTTCTAGGTAACTTTCTTTAGTATAACGTCTACCCATTAATTTTAGTATTTTATCACTACCTGATTGAACTGGTAAATGAACATAAGGCATTACATTTTCATAATCTCTTATTATTCTTATCATCTCATCTGTAAAATCCCATGGATGTGATGTTACAAATCTAACTCTTTCAATATTTGTTTTAGCAACTTCCTCAAGTAATTTATCAAAAGTTACTCCATCTTTTAAATCTTTTCCATATGCATTAACATTTTGTCCTAAAAGTGTTACCTCTTTATAACCATCTTTTACAAGTTTATTAACTTCACATAATATATCCTCTACTTTTCTACTTCTTTGTTTTCCTCTTGTATATGGAACTATACAATATGTACAGAACTTGTCACAGCCATACATTATATTTACATATGCTTTGTATTTATTATCTCTTCTAACAGGTAAGTTTTCAACAACATCACCCTCTTTAGAAAATACTTCAATTACAAGTTCATTACCATCAATCGCTTCACTTATAAGTTTTGGTAAATTATGAATATTATGTGTACCAAATACTACATCCATCCATTTATATTTTTCTTCAATTTCATTTACTACTGCTTCTTCTTGAGCCATACATCCGCATAAACAAGTAATTATATTTGGTTTACTTTCTTTTAAATGCTTAATTCTACCAAGCATACCAAATACTTTATTATGAGCATTTTCTCTAATTGCGCATGTATTTAATAAGATAAGATCAGCGTTTTCCATATTATCTGTTTTTGTAAATGACATATCTTCAAGTATTGCACTTATTGTTTCTGAATCCCTTTCATTTGCTTGACAACCATATGTAATAATATGATATTTTTTATTTATTCCAATTTTACTTAATTCATTATTCATTATATATGCATCTGTTAAAACTTTTACTTCTTCTTTACTTCTTTTTTTAGCATTTGCATATGATGGTTTTATATGTGCTTGTTTAATCATTATAACGCCTCCAAACTTCAAATATTATATCATTTATGACTTCCTTTTTCAACAACGTTTAAACTTAAATTTAGTGCATTTATTATTTTTAAAATTGTATTTAAGCTTGGTGATATTTCTCTTTTTTCTATCTTTACTAAATAAGGTTGCTTCATATTAATCATTTTGCATAATTCTCTTTGTGATATTCCTTTTTCTTTTCTTATTTTTGATAGTTTTTCTATAAAATCATACTCTAAATCTAATAAATTCTTTTCTTTATTTACATAATCATCTAACAAAACTTTTTTCATTACTATACTCCTCATATTTACTTTCAAATAACCTTATCATATCAGAATCAATTCTTCCAACTTTTTTTAATATATCATTTTTATTTAATTTATATATATGATCAGTTTTTACAATACTATTTTTATATAAATTATTTTCTTTATCTTTATTAATTTTAATATTATATTTATATTTTTTCTTTTTTATATTTGAAGATATAATCATACCAAAGTACTCAATGGGCATATAACGATTATTGTCTAATATTACAAATAAATGATTTTGACCTATTTCTCCATTACCATAAATAAATTTTTTTACAAAAACTATATCACCTTTTTGAATATTTTCAAAACTTTCAAAATTTTCAGCAATATAATAATTAACTTCTTCAGTAGTTAATGCATCAATAGATGAAGCATCTTCAAGATCTAGAAAACTATCATAATACTTTTCATAAAATTTTTTACTCATAGTATCACCTCAAAACTATGATAACATATATATTATCATAATTCAATAAGTTATACTAATTTATTCCATATTTAAATAATTAGGATTTTTAGGCATACCTGGCATTAAAAGAACATTTCCCATATATACAACAATGAAACCTGCGCCATTATATACTTTTATATCTGTTACTGTCATTTTAAAATCTTTTGGATAACCTAAATTTAATTTATCATCTGTTATAGACATTGGTGTTTTACAAACACATATCATCATTTTAGTATTATTTAATTTATTTAATTTTTCTTTTGCTTTACTAGTATATTCTACTTTGCTTGCGCCAAACATTTTACACATTTTAAATATTTTTTCTTCTAAGGTATCTTCTAAATCGTACACAAAATATTTCTTTTTATTTTCATTCATTGATACTATTTTTTCTGCTAAAATAATGCATCCTTCTATTCCTTTTTGATACATTTCACATATACTAAAGTCTACACTTAAATCTTTACAAAAATTATTTACAAATTCTATTTCTTCATCTAAATCATCATCAAATTTATTTAAAGCAACTATCACATTATCACAGAACTTTTGCATATTTTTTATATGGTATTCTAAGTTTTTTATACCGCTTTCTAATGAATCATTACCATTATATTTAAGTGCTTTTATTGTAACATTTATTACTACTATATCTGGGTATATATCTCCTACTCTTGATTTTATATCAAAGAATTTAATTCCTCCCATATCAGATCCAAAACCTGCTTCTGTAATAGTATAATCTGATAGCTTAAGTGAAGATTTTGTTCCTATTAAACTAGAACATCCATGAGCAATATTAGCAAATGGTCCACCATGAACTATTACTGGATTATTATATAAAGTCTGTACTAAATTTGGTTTTATAGCATCTTTTAAAAGAAGTGTGCATGCATTTTCTACATGTAAATCTTTTGCATATATTTCTTTGTCATCTTTTGTTAACCCAACTATAATATTACCTATTCTTTCTTTTAAATCATTAATATCTTTTGATAAACATAGTATAGCCATTATTTCTGATGCTGGAGTTATAACAAAATTATCTCTTAAACTTCTATCGTTCATATCTATACATCTTTTTATTAATACTTTATCTATTTTAAGTTCATTACCCTGAAAAATATGATTATCTACTGCAGCACAAATTAAATTATTAGCGCTTGTTATAGCGTGAAAATCACCATTAAAGTGTAAATTAATATCCATGCTTGGTTCTATAATGGCTTTACCTCCACCTACTGCACCACCTTTTCTTCCAAAAACTGGTCCAAGTGATGGTTCTCTTAAGTCCGCTACTGATAAATATCCAAGTTTATTAAGTGAATCACAAAGTCCAATACTTAAAGTTGTTTTACCTTCTCCATATGGTGTTGGATTTGTACTTGTAACTAAAATTAATTTACCATTTCTATCAGTATTTATGTTTTCTATTTTTGCTTTATAATTTCCATAACAAAATAAATCTTCTTCATTTAAATTTAATTTACTTGCTACTAACTTTATATTTTCCATAGTATCACCTTTTTTCTATTTAATTATATTCTTACTTTACAGTTTTCATTAATTTTTCCATAACAATTTCTTTTGGCGTCCAATAACTAAACTGTAATATATCCTTTTGTTTACTTGTAAAGAAATATTTAGTAAGTACAAAATCATTTATACTTTGAGTTATTCCCATAGTTTTTAAAGTATGGCAGGTAAATAGCTTACAAGCCATACAAGATTTCATTGTACAAACGCTATCAATTAGATACTTACACTTTCCTCTACCTTTACATTCACAGCAACCATTTTTATGATCACTACCTTTTCTTCTATATTTAACACATATATCATCTTTAAATTCACAATAATTTGTTTTTATTCTCTCATCCAATTTAGCACATACAGTATCATATATATAGTTAAATTTTTCTTTTATATCTTTTAAATTAATCGCATGAACTGTCTCTATTATATCTATTAATTTTTTGTCTGTTATATTATTTTTAGTTATATAATCTATATCTATTTTTTCATTATTATAAATAAGATCTATCATATATTTTTTATTACATACTTTTATTATTTTAGGTAGTGATTCATAAATATCATCTACATTTTCATTTGTTAATTCTAATTTTAAAACTTTATTTTCTATATTTCTTTTTACTTCTCTTTTTTTCATAATTACAACCTCATATAAATTTTAACATATTTTAAAGAAAAAAATTGATATTTCTATCAATTTTCCATAAGTTTATACATAACATAACTTTTTGGTTTAAAGAAACTATACTTTAACATATACTTTTGTTTTAAATTAAAGAAATATTTTAATAATGCTATATCTTTTATTTTAAAGTATACCTTTTTGTTTCTTAAATACTCACAAGAATATAATTTACAAGATATTGATTTTATTTGACATCTATGATTTTTTAAATTTTCACATAAACCACCTCTTGCATCACTATAGCAACAACCATCTTTATGCATTATCTTTGGATGATTTCTAAAAAATACACATATATCATCTTTAAAATCACAATAATTACATTCTAAATATTTTTTATCTATATAATCACAAACAGTGTCATATATAAAACTATATCTTTTACTTTTATCTTTTATATTTATCGCATGCATTATATTATAAAGTTCTATATTATCCTCTTTTGTTATTAATTTACCATTACTTATTATCTCTAATTTTTTATTTTCATTATCACATATATTTAAGATTTTTCTTGTTTTCTTTATTACCTTTTTATAATTATTATTTTTTATTTCTACTACTAACTTTTCCATATTATTTTTCTATTTTTTCTTTTCCACCCATATAAGGTCTTAAAGCAACTGGAATATTAATAGATCCATCTTCATTATAGTTATTTTCTAGGAAAGCAATTAACATTCTAGGTGGAGTAAGTACTGTATTATTTAATGTATGTGCATATACTTTTTCTCCATTTTCATTCTTATAACGAATACCAAGTCTTCTTGCTTGAGCATCAGTTAAGTTTGAACAAGATCCAACTTCAAAATATGTTTTTTGTCTTGGACTCCATGCTTCTACATCAACACTCTTATATTTAAGATCAGCAAGATCCCCAGAACAACATTCTAAAGTTCTAACTGGTATATCTAAACTTCTAAATAGTTCAACTGTATATTTCCACATTTTTTCATACCAATCTTTACTTTCTTCTGGTTTACAAATAACTATCATTTCTTGTTTTTCAAATTGATGAACTCTATATACTCCTCTTTCTTCTATACCATGAGCACCAACTTCTTTTCTAAAACATGGTGAATAACTTGTCATAGTTATTGGTAGATTTTCTTCTTTTAAAAGTTCACCTTTAAATTTAGCAATCATAGAGTGTTCAGAAGTACCAATTAAATATAAATCTTCTCCTTCTATTTTATACATCATTGCTTCTTTTTCTTCAAAAGACATAACACCATTAACCGCATCACTTCTAATCATAAATGGTGGAATACAGTATGTGAAGCCTTTATCAATCATAAAGTCCCTAGCATATGCTAAAACTGCTGAATGAAGACGAGCAATATCTCCCATTAAATAGTAAAAACCATTGCCTGATACTCTTGCTGCTGCTTCTTTATCAAGTCCATTAAAACTTTTCATTATATCTGCGTGATATGGTATTTCATATTCTGGAACAAATGGTTCACCAAACTTTTCAAGTTCTACATTTTTTGTATCATTTTCACCAATTGGAACGTCATCCGCAATCATATTAGGAATTTGATACATTATTTCTTTTATATCTTTTTCTAAAACTGTTTCTCTTTCTTCTAATTCTTTTAATTCTTCATTAATTTTAACAACTTGTTCTTTTAGTGATAAACCTTCTTCTTTTTTTCCTTCTCTCATAAGATTACCAATTTTATCACTTATTTCATTACGGTCTTTTCTATAGTTATCTGCTTTTACTTTTACCTCTCTATATTCAGAATCTAAAGCAATAACTTCATCAACAAGGCCTAATTTCTTATCTTGAAATTTTTTCTTAATATTTTCTTTTACCTTTTCAGGATTTTCTCTTACAAACTTAATATCTAACATATTTCTTTCTTCCTTTCTTTCTAATAAAAAAAGAATGGTACTTAAGGAGTGCATATGCACGGTACCATCCTTTATTTTACTTAATTTAGATAACGGTTTTTATTCCCGCCGGCTATTAACCGGTCTAGAAAGTAGATTCATAAGTTTTTATTACTAATTTACACCATCCATTAGCTCTCTATTAAATAAAATACTTACTACTAGTCTTTCATCAACAATTTACAATATCATTTTAGTATTTTTTTTTGCGTGTGTCAACATTTATTTTTTATATCTAAAAAGTGCGGAAGGCCTATGTCCCTCTCCTGTTTTCATTTTATTTGTTTTTTCTACTTTATTCGCAATTATTCTTCTAAATGCTGGATCAAGTAATTTTTTACCTAATATTACTTCATAAACTTGTTGAAGTTCTCCCAGAGTAAAATATTCTGGCATCATATTAAATACAATATCTGTATATTCTATTTTATTTTTTAATCTTGATATACCACTTGTAATTACAAGTGCATGATCAAATGCAAGTTTATCATTTTGAACCACTTCATACTTAAATCTATCTGTGGTCTTTTCTTTTAATGTTTTTTTAATTTTATATTTTATGGTCTCATTACCATTATCTAAAGTGACATCTATAAATTTTTCATCTTCTAAAACAATTACATTAAACCAAGATGCATTTTTAGATATATCATATTTTAACTTATTTTTATCTATTAATGCCATATAAGATGTTGATATAACTCTTGTTCTTGGATCTCTTTTTGGATTACCATATGTATATAACTGTTCTATATATATATCACTAATATTTGCTTCTTCTTTTAATATTCTTTTAGCAGCATCTTCTATATCTTCATCTATTTTTACAAATCCACCTGGAAGACACCATTTATCTTTAAATGGATAATTATCTCTTTTTACTAAAAGAACACTAAAATATTTTCTATTTAATTTTCTATAATTTTCTTGGACTCCATCTGAAACACTAAATATTAATATATCAGTAGTTAATGATAATCTATCAAACTTATTTGGATCATAATCTTTTAAAAATTCTTCTTCATTTTTATATTCTTTCATAAAAACACCTCTTATATAAGTTCTTTTTCTCATTTTGATTATAACATATTTTTTTATAAATAAAAAGCACTATTCTGGCTAAAAAAATAGTTGCTTTTATTTTAAATAAATACTTACACCTTTTTCTATCTTAAGAATTTTTCATTAATTTTCTTTATAAAGTTATAATCTTTATTTCTTAAACATTTAATAGTTTTATTCCTAACAACTGTTTCTATTTTAACAACATCTGTATAAATACTATTTTCACCATCAACGCTTATTATAACATCTTTTGTATTTTTTGGAATAACAGTTATTTTTTTATTTTGTGGTAGTACTACAGAATTAATAAGGTTTCTATAACTACGATTATTTAATGGTGCGATTGGGGTTAATTGAATAGAATGAAACGTATTATATACTATACTTCCACCAAAACTTAGGTTATATGCAGTTGAACCAAATGATGTAGAAATAAGTATTCCATCACCTGCAAAACTCTCAAGTAAAGATTCATCAACATATATACTAAGTTTTAGTGTATTTAAATCCTTTTCTCTAATAACGATCTCATTTAGAGAATAAAATTTTGAATTAGATTCATTTGTATATATATCATTTTCTTGTATGCCTAATTCTTCAACTATAAAATTATTATTATTCAAGTTATCAATAAATTCATCTATATTATCTATAGAAACTTCCTGAGCAAAACCAAGTGTACCTGCATTTATACCAATATAATATATATCACTATTAAAGTTATTTTCTTTAATCATTCTTAAAAAAGAACCATCTCCACCAATCGCAATACCTAAATCATAATCATTATCTACAATATTAATATTATTTTTATTTAGTTTATCAATAAGCAATTTTTTTATTTCTTGTGATTTTTCACTATTATTAGAAAATATTTTTACTTTTTTAATATTCATAAAGCCTCCATTATATTTATAAAATTATCCTTTATATCATTAACAATATACTTTTTATTTTCATGTCTTGTACCGCTTATACATTTAAGATGAAAATCATAATAAATATTATTATCTTTATCATATATACAATAAAAGACTTTATTATCATCACCACTTAAATTATTTTTATCTATTCTATTAATCTTTCCTGTAATACCTATTCCATAATTGCTAGATGAAAATACTGCTATATTATAAGCCATTTGTCTTGCAACTTCTATACTATATACAGAATACTTATCAATTATTTCTTTACTAACACCCATTTTAATTTTATACTCATTTGAATATGTTACAGCACTAAATTTTAAAATATCACTAGCACCTTCAATATCTGTTATTGAACTTGCTATAAAACCTCCTGTACAAGATTCCATTGTTGAAACTGTTTTATTTAATTTTATTAATTTATCTACTACTTCTTTCATTATACTCCTCTTTTCATATATTTAATAACTTTTAATTTAATTTGTATTCTTTTTTACAAGTATATTATTTTTATTATTAATTGTACTATAAAATTTATCTATAACATCTTTCATATAATCCTTTATATAGGTTTTCGCACACTCTATAATTTCTTCATCGATGTCATAATAGCTCTCAGCTAGAGCACCTGTAATGCACGCAATTGTATCAGAATCTCCACCGATTGAAATGGATAATCTAATAGCATCTTCGAAGTCATTTGAGTTTAAAAAACAAAATATTGCTTGTGGAACAGAATCTATTGCCCTACTTGTAAACTTATAATTTTTTCTTAAATCATCTAAATCATATTCTAAACTAAAATAATGTTTTTCTATATATTCCTTTAATGAATCTTTATCCATTCATCTTCTTAATAAATATATTGATA
>URBY01000010.1 GCA_900546245.1 uncultured Mycoplasmatota bacterium
GCCTTATTCTATATTTAAGTATACACCCCATTATTATCTATTGGCAAGTGTTTTTTTTGAAATTTTTTACTTTTTTTAATCTAGTGTAAACAAAAAAGAGATTAAACTAATAAGACATATACTCATCCATAAGTATAACCTTATTATTTTTTAAACTCTCTTTAACATTTATTATTCTTTGATTTGACGAACCTCTAAATTTAAGTTTAAAATTTTTCTTATCTATTTCAAATTTACCATCTACTAAAACATCTATATATGATACTAATTCCTTTGTTTCTTCATATTTATTACACATATCTTCCAATATGTCAGTATCAAAGGTATAGCCTGAAAAACACCATATCGTTTTATTTGGTAATTCTTTTCTTATTCTTCTTAAAAGAGGTAATATCCCTTTTTGATTAACATATTCAAATGGTTCACCGCCTAAAATAGTTATTCCTTCTATATAATCTGGTTTCAAAAGTTCAATTATTTTGTCTTCTTCTTTTTGTGTATATTCATGTCCATATTTAAAGTCCCAAGCTTCTTCGTTAAAGCATCCTTTACATTTATGAGTACATCCGCTTACAAATAAGGATACTCTAACGCCTGGTCCATTTGCAACATCAACTTTTTTTATATCTGCATAATACATTATAAATGTGTTACCCTTGCCTTAATTTCTTTTGTTTTTCCAACATTCCAGAAATTTTCACCTAAATATCCGCATGTTCTTCTTGTAACATTCATTTTAGTTTTATCTTTGTTACCACAGTTAGGACATTCCCATTCGTTATCATCATTTATAATTATTTCACCATCAAAACCACATACATGACAATAATCTGATTTAGTATTAAATTCTGCATATTGAATATTCTCATAAATAAATTTAATTAATTCTTTTAATGCATCTAAGTTCTTTTCCATATTTGGAATTTCAACATATGAAATGCATCCACCTGAAGATATTGGTTGGAATTGACTTTCAAATTTTAGTTTTTCAAATGCATCAATTTTTTCTCTAACATCAACATGATATGAATTTGTATAGAATCCTTTATCTGTTACATCTTTAATACTACCAAATCTTTCTTTATCTATTCTTGCAAATCTATAGCATAAACTTTCTGCTGGTGTTCCATAAAGTGCAAATCCAAGATGTGTTTCTTTTTTCCAAGTATCACATGCTTTTCTTAAATATTTCATTAATTTAACTGCGAATTTTTCTCCTTCTTCAGTAGTATGAGATACACCTTTAACTAACATTGTTGTTTCATAAACACCAATATATCCAAGTGATAATGTTGAATATCCATCTTTTAGTAATTTATCTATTTTTTCGCCTTTTTCTAGTCTTGCGATTGCACCATATTGCCAGTGTACTGGTGAAATATCTGATGTAATTCCTAAAAGTGCATGGTGTCTACACATTAATGCTTCTTTACATAGTTCTAGTCTTTCATCAAGCAATTTAAAGAATTTTTCTTCATCATGTCCTGATAAAATACCTATTTGTGGTAAGTTTATTGATACAACACCTTGATTAAATCTACCTTCCCATTTATAGTTCCCATTTTCATCTTTCCAAGGAGATAAGAAACTTCTGCATCCCATAGGACTAAATACATTACCTTCATAGATTTCTCTCATTTTCTTAGCTGAAATATAATCTGGATACATTCTTTTTGCAGAACATTTACAAGCAAGTTCTGTTAAATAATCATATTTACCACCTTTTAAGCAGTTGTTTTCATCAAGTACATAAACTAGTTTAGGGAATGCTGGTGTAACATAAACACCTTTTTCATTCTTAATTCCTTCAAGTCTTTGATTTAATATTTCTTCAATAATCATTGCATTTTCTTCAATATATGGATCTTTTTCATCTAGACATAGGAATAATGTTACGAAAGGAGATTGTCCATTAGTTGTCATTAATGTATTTATTTGATATTGAATTGTTTGTACTCCTGATGCTAATTCATCTTTTAATCTATCCATAGCAAGTTCTTCGATTTGTTCTTTACTTAATTCTTTACCATGTTTTTCAGTTATTTTCTTAATAAATTTTTCTTTACTTTTTCTTAAATATTTACCTAAGTGTCTCATATCAACAGATTGTCCACCATATTGGTTAGATGCAACTGCTGCGATTATTTGAGTTGTAACAGTACAAGCAACCTGAAATGATTTAGGGCTTTCAATAAGTTTACCATTCATAACTGTACCATTATCAAGCATATCAGCAATATTTATTAAACAACAGTTAAATATTGGTTGAACAAAATAATCCATATCATGGAAATGTAATATTCCTTCTTCATGTGCTTTACTTATTTTTTCTGGAAGTAAAATTCTTCTAGTTAAGTCTCTTGATACTTCACCAGCAATATAATCTCTTTGTGTTGAAGCATACATTGTATTTTTATTTGAGTTTTCTTCAGCAAGTTCTTTATTTTCATTTCTAATTAATCTTAAAATTGATTCATCAGTTGTATTTGCTTTTCTAATTAAAGCTCTATTATATCTATAAACAATATATTCTTTTGCTAATGCAAATTTCTTATACTCCATTAATTTCTTTTCTATTTCATCTTGTATATCTTCAACAAGCATTCTTTTCTTTTTTAAATCTTCAATATGTTTTGTTATATTTTCTATTTGTTTTTCTGTTGCTCTTTCTTTAGGCTCTACTTCCTTATTTGCCTTTTCTATAGCTATTTTTATTTTAGCTCTATCATAATCAACAATTTTTCCATCTCTTTTAATTACTTTCATACTACTTATCTCCTACTCTGTCATTTATTTTTTACACTCTCATTATAACAAATTTTTTAAAAATATAGTGTTGCATTTGCAACAAAAATGAAATATAATTAAATTAATTATTTTGGTTTTTTTCTAAACCTTTGGGAGGCCTTATAAATGAACGAAATAAGCATATTTAAAGGGATTGACGAACAAAATGTAAAGTCAATGCTTAAATGTTTTGAAGCAAAAACTATTGTATATAAAAAAGACACAACTGTAATTTCTAATCTCGCTAATACAAATATAATTGGTATTATTATTGATGGCACTGCTAACCTAGTTAGAAGTGATTATGACGGAAATAGAGTTGTACTTGAAAAACTAGAAAAAGGTTCTATTTTTGGAGAAGTATTTACTTCATATTCTGATGAATTATCTGTTATTACAACAAGTACTTGTACTGTTACTACATTTGATTATGATCATATTATTAAAAGATGTAAAAAATCTTGTCCATATCATAATGATGTTATTAATAATATGCTTCAATTACTTGCTAAAAAGGTTGTAGTTATGAATAATAGAATTGATGTACTTACTAAAAAAACTATTAGAGAAAAATTACTTGAATATTTTAGAGCTGAAGAAAAAGAAAACTTATCAAAAGTTTTCTATCTAAAATTAAATTATACTGAACTTGCTGACTATCTTGGTGTTGATAGGAGCGCACTTATGAGAGAACTTAAAAACTTAAAAAATGAGGGATTTATTGAAACTAAACAAAAAAGAATTAAATTAAATTTTTGATTTAAATGCATATGTACAAATTATATCTATAATAAATAAAATACATAAAAGATAAGTTATCCATTTAGGAATTTTATTTACTATCTTATCCATCCATGGTTTAACTAAATATATTAAAATGATAGAACATATTCCCCAGATTAATGATATATCAAGTGCAACATATTTTCCAAAATGATATTTATGATCTGAATAATCCCAAAATACTCTATCAAAAGTAACTTCTAGTAGTATTCCACCTGAATATTCTATAAATGTTAATATTAAAACTATTATTATTAAGAATATTATTATTTCTAAAAATTTATTTAGTTTTAATTTTTTAAATATATAGTTAGATAAAAATAGTATTAAAATTGCTCCTAGTCCATATACTGGTGTCCAATACCCATAAAGAAAACCACTTTCTAAGTTCCAATTAAATATTTTATACATAATAGTTTCAAGTAAATGACCAAAAATACTAAAAATAAAAAAATAGTTTAAATAATACATAATATTCACCTAGTATTATTTTTTTCTATTTTTATTTTTTTATTCGTCTTAAATTAATAAATAGAATAACTATTGTTACTATAAGTGTTAAAAGTACAAACTGTGCTTTATGCTCTTTTACAAAAAATTTAAAATCAAATTTTATATCTTCTGGTGATGTTATATTTATTGTATCTAGTGTTTCATCATTATAACTTATATATAACGTTCCTATTTTATCACCTTTTTTTGTACCTTTTTCTACTATTGTTTTACCTTTATATTCATATTTTAAATCATCTTTACTAACAGTTTTTTTCAAATATTCTTTTACAATTCTATCAGATTTTATATTACATTCTTTGCCATATTCACTTTTTAAGTTAACTAATGTATCACCTTTATCTAATATTTTCACATAATCATAATTACCAAAATAATATTCATATAAATTTTTTGTATCAACTATATTTTCATTTTTTTCTTTATATGGTGCACCTATTGTTACTGAAATAAATTCTGTTGTACCATTATTTGCATACGTAGCAAGGCAAAGTCCAGCATCAAAAGTAAATCCTGTTTTAGCACCTTTTACATAATCCATATTAAATGTACTGTTATCTGTTATTCTTTTAAGTGGTCCATTCATATTTTTATATGTTTTTGTTCCAAATACCTCTTTAAATTTTTTATTTTGTAATGCATACTTAACTAACTTCATAACATCCCTAGCTGTCGAATAATGATTATCTCCTTCAATTCCTATTACATTTGAAAAATGAGAATTATTCATACCAATTTTTTCTGCCTTTTGATTCATTAGTTTTACAAATTCTTTTTCTGAGCCACTAATACTATAAGCTGCAATTTCTGTCGCATCCGCACCTGACTTTAATATTATTCCATAAAGTATTTCATCGTATGTAAGAATATTTCCTACATTAAATCCTGCCACAGATAAATCATATGTAACATCTTTTAACATATCGCTTGTTACAACTACCTTTTGATTAAAGTCTTTTATATTTTCAATCGCAACTAATGCGGTCATCATTTTTGTTAAACTTGCTATATAAACTTCTTGATCTGCATTTTTTTCATAAAGTACTTTATCATCAGTCATATTATATAAAATTGCACTTTTAGATTTTAATTCTATATCATCCGCAAATACATTTAAGTTAAAAATAAAAAAAAACATAACAAAAATTAAAACACTTAATATTTTTTTCATACTTTTCTCCTAAAATAATTATATACCAAAATAGAATAAAATATCAATATTTGTTAACAATATATATGGAGGAGGAATAAAAAATGCAAAATGTACCTAATATAATATCAACTAAAGATTTATCATATATTTGTGATATGTTTAATTGGAATTTTACTACTGCTAAAAAAGCATTAAACTATAGTAATAATGTTACTGATAATGAAATAAAGGATGAATTATTAAATATATTTGATATGCACAAACAAATTTGTAATGGTTTATTAAATATATTAAACGGAGGAGAAAATGAATAATAAAATACAAAATCCAAAAATAGAACTTGATAGTTCTATTGAAATGAATGACGAAAATTATTTAAATGATATTCTTGAAACTGAGAAAAATATGAGTGTTAATTTTACATATGCTTTAAATGAAGCAAGTAATGAAACATTATTTAACGAAATATATGAAATGTTTAAACAAATTAAGGAAGCTCAAAGAAACCTTTTTGAACTTAGTTTTAGAAAAGGATTTTATACACTTGAAAAAGCTGAAACAAATAAAATTAATGAAGAATATAATACGCTTTTAAATAAATTTAATGAAATTGAATAAAAGGATCAGCAAAGATCCTTTTTTTGAATTTATCATAATAATTGTATAATACATATTTTAGGCAGAAAAATAGGGCTCTATCCGAAAATAGACCCCTTACAAAAATGGTTACCCACTTTTTCCTTGCATAGATAATATAACATAAATTTTTATCTATGTCAAACTATTGTTCCAATATTTCTTTATAATTTTTTTCAATAATTTTATCGAAATATTCATATATTGATTTCAATAGTTCATTATTATTATAGTATTTTCTATTAAGAATTATTCTACCATAAAATAATTTACTAACTTCGTGTTTTACATTATTTTTAACACCAATACTACTTACTATTTCATTAAACATATACAAAGTATAGGTTATTTGTCTTATTCTTGAGTTTCGTAATTTATTCATTCTATTTTCTTTTCCTATCCCACATTTTTTTAAATAATTAATAACTAGCGTATCTGCACTATGATGATTATCTTTTTTATCAAGTTCTGATAACACACATGAATTATGAGCTACGGCATTTCTAAGTTTATTAATCTCCCTTAAAATAAATATATATTTTTTATCATCTAAATTGTATTTTTGTGTAAAAAATACAAAAAAGTTTATTAATTCACCAAATGTTATAATCTCTAAAAATTCCCATATTGGAATATTTTCAATTTTAGTATCACCATCTATATCATACTTAGAAAATATTTTTTTGTAATACTCATTAGTTACTTTTTTTCTAATACTATCATGTATCCTTTTCGGATATTTATCATCATTATAATCTTGTTCTAAATATAAATTTACAATATTATACCCATCTTCATCGTTTAATTCTTCTATTCTATTTAATATTCTAATTTTAAGATAATGTTCTATATCTATAATCATTTTAAACAATACTATTCTAGTTCTATAATCAATAATTGATAAATCCTTTAAATATGCAAAATCTAAGTCAATATATTTGCCAGTTAATTCACCACATTGATATATTGGAAAATTATTTTTATAAGCTGTTACATTATAATAGTTATTATTTTCTTTTAAATATTTTTCTGCTTCTTCCTCCGATAATAAATTAAATTTAATATTTTTATTTTTCAAATAAGGCACCATTTCTGAAACTTTCATCATTGGTCTTAAAATTTTTTGATTAGAATTGTTATTCATATAATTCACCTTCTTTGCCAATACATATAGTATATAATAATATTATTTGTAAACTACATTTTATTATCTATTATGTAAAAATTATAACTAATTTATAAATAAATAATATTATATTAATTATACTTGTAACTATTTTATTGATTCTTTTATAAGAAAAAACATCTGATTTTAGTAATCAAATGTTTTTTTATTTTATGAAGTCTCTTGCATTTATATATAATAGAACATTTTTAAACTTGTATTAAAATTTTATTAAATTATAAATTAATAATGTTAAATTTTTTTGATTTTTTTAACATATTTTCATTATATGTTAATTTTTTTAACTTTTTTAACTAAACTTCAAAAGATGTTTCATCTATAAATTTATAATTTGTCTTATATTTAAGTTCTCTTACTAATCTAAATAAAGCATCATCTTTTGCTTTTGCCTCAATCATAACATCAATATCAACATTATACTTTTTTATATTTTCTATAAACTGAATAAAATCATCACTATTAATATAATCATGGTGAGATCTAAAATCTCTTTTTGTTTTATTTTTAGGAGATGAAAAATGAACCTTTGGTCTAATATCTTTCCATGTATCAAATATTTCCGCTAATATTTCATCAATATTATCACATGGATTACATATATGATGATGATAATCTAAAACCATAGGTCTATTTATTTTTTTACATAAACTAAGTACATCTTTTGCATTATATATTTTATCATCATTTTCTATTACTATAGAATTTTTAATATTATCTGGTAATTTATTAAAATTATTTACAAATCTTGTGATTGACTTTTCTTTACCAAATACGCTGCTTCCAGCATGTAAAACTATTACTGGATTTTTTATTTTTAGTGCTTCTAATATATTTATATGATATTTAAGAATTTCAATTGAATTATTAATTGTTTCTTTATTAGTACTGTTAAGTACACAAAACTGATCCGGGTGTACATCAACTCTCATATTATTTTTATTTATAATTTCTGATATTTTATTATAATAATCTTTATACTTATTTATATATTCAAAAGATACATCTTTATGTGTTGCGAGTGGGATTAATTTTGATGTTAATCTATAAAAATGAATATTGTTTTTTGCATTATAATTTAATATTTTTTCTAAATTCTCTAGATTTGATTTTATAATTTTATCTAGTTTTTTATTTTTATTTTCTTCTTTTAAATAATTTGTATATGTTATTGTACCAGAAGATGTTATATCAAGTGCTTTACTAATAGCAACATATCCAAGCCTTATTATCATTTTATTCACCATTTATATTATTAACAAAAAAAGAAGACTTATTTGTCTTCAATTAATTTTTTAGCAATTTTTGTTACATTGCCTGCGCCAAGTGTTAATATTATATCGTTTTCTTTTACATGTTTCCTTAAATAATCTACAATTTCATCATAATCACTTATATAAATTGCATCAACATTATCTTCTTTTAATTTATTTACAATTTGTTCTTCTGATACACCATATATATTTTTTTCTCTAGCTGCATATATATCAATAACTATTACATGGTCAAAATTCATTAATGATTCTGCAAAAGAAGATAAATGTTCTTTTACTCTACTATATGTATGTGCTTCAAATATTACCCATGATGAATTAAATTTCTTTTTTAAAATAGAATCTGCAGTTGCTTTTATTTCTGTTGGATGATGTCCATAATCATCATATACATCTGCGCCATTAAATTTACCTTTATATTCAAGTCTTCTACTTGCTCCAGTGAATCCTATTAATCCTTCTTTTATCATTTCAATTGGTAATTTATACCATAAACATAGTGCTATACATTCTAATGAATTTGAAACATTATGTGATCCTGCAACCCCTAAAGTAATTCTATCTATCTTTTCATTATTATGCATTAAATCATAACTTGCGCATCCTTCATCATTAAAGCTTATATTTTTTGCATAGTAATCTGCTTTTTCATTTGTCATACTTGTAGTTAAAACACTAGCCCTAGTATGATTTCTTAAGTTATAACATCTTTCGTCGTCCATATTAACAACTAATAATCCATCACTCGGAAGCATACTCACATACTTTTGAAATGACTTTTCTATATTATCAATGTTTTTAAAATAATCTAAGTGGTCATTATCAATATTAGTAACAATTGCACTTCTTTGTTTAAAATTTAAATAACTTTCACAATATTCACATGCTTCAATTATGAAATAATCACTATTACCTACTCTATAGTTTCCATCTATACATCTAAGATTTGCACCAATTTGAATGCTTGGATCTAAATTAGCACTCATAAATGCACTTGAAACCATAGATGATGTAGTTGTTTTACCATGTGTTCCAGCAACTCCAATTACATCTTTAAATAGCTTAGTAATTTCACCTAAGAATTTTCCTCTTTCTACTGTTTCAATTCCAAGATTTCTTGCTTCTACTAATTCTGGATTATCACTTTTTATTGCGGCTGTATAAACAACTAAATCTATATCTTTTGTTATATTTTCTTTTACTTGACCAATATTAACATTTATACCATTACTTCTTAATTTTTCTGTCATAGCACTTTCAGACATATCTGAGCCGCTTACTTTAAATCCCCAATTAACAAGTATTTCAGCAATACCACTCATGCTAATACCGCCAATACCAATCATGTATATATTTTTATAATTTCTTATGTTCATTTTTTATCTTTCCCTTACTAAATTTTTAAATTCGTCTCCTCTATCTTCGAATTTATCATATTGATCCCAAGAAGCGCATGCTGGACTAAGTAATACAACATCTCCAGGAGTACATATATCTTTTACCACATTCATTGCTTCTTTTAATGTATCATTTTTATAACATCTAATATTTAAATCATTACAAAATTCTTCTATTCTATTTTTTGTTTCTCCAAAGCAAACAACACATTTAACATTTTTCATTGAATCATCTAAATCATGAAATGAATGGCCTCTATCATATCCACCTAATAATAAAATTGTTGGTTTATCAAATGAATTAAGCGCAGTTATTGTAGATACACAATTTGTTGCTTTTGAATCGTTATAATATGTTACACCATTTATTGTATCAACATATTCAAGTCTGTGTTCAACACCTTTAAATTCTTTTAAAACTTTTTGTATAACTTCATCCGTTACACCATATTTCTTTACTGCTATAATTGCTCCCATTATATTTTGGTAATTATGTTTTCCTTTTAATATTATGTCATCTAATTTTATTACTAATTTACCATCATAATAAATTCCTTCTTCATCATAATATGCAAGATTAGTTTTATCGTGTCCATAATAAACTTTTGTACTTTTTATATCATCTGTAATCTTCATGCTTACTTCATCATCTTTATTTATTACAGCTAAATCATCACTTGTATGATTATTAAATATTTTCTTTTTTGTCATTTGGTATACTTCATATGATTTATGAAAATCAAGATGTGTAGGAGTAATATTTGTAAGTACACTCACATTTGTTTTAAAATCATACATATCACATAATTGATGATCACTTATTTCAAGTACTAAATAGCTATTTGGTTTAATATCTCGTACAAAATTTGATAAAGGAATTCCAATATTTCCTCCTAAATATACATTATCAAATGAATTTTTCATAAATTCACTTATAAGAGTTGTTGTTGTTGTTTTACCATTTGATCCAGTAACACCAATAATATTTACTGATTTATCTAGAAATGAATATGCCATTTCTACTTCATTTATTACTTTTATTCCAAGTTCTTTTGCTTTTACTACTACAGGATTGTCATATTTAATTCCTGGATTTTTAATAACATAATCAAAGCTATCATCAAGTAATGATAATTGATCACTTGTTATAATAACTTTAACACCTAAAGATTTAAGTTCACTAACAAGTTCCTCTTTTTGTTCTTTACCATCAGTTACAATTATTTCATTATTATAATCACTAAGTAATTTGGCAGCTTCATATCCACTTCTTGCCATACCTAGTATAAATATTTTCTTATTTTCAAACATATTATCACCTTCTACCTTTGATTATATCATAATATATTTAAAAGAATGAATAATTTTTTATTTTATCATTAATAGTCTTGGCATTTCAGACATTTTTTCTACATCAATTTTTCTATTAACACCTTCTGACATCTCTCTCATTTGTATATTTCTATTATGTCTTAATATTTCTTTTGACATCATAATAATTTGATTATATTTATTTATAACACTAAAAATAGCTTTTCCTTCTTTTTCACTTAAATTGTTTATATAATTTATAATTCTAATATCAGCAATAAATTTTAAATAATCTTTTGAATATGATCTTATCCCTAAACTATTAAGCTCTTCAATAGACAATATTCCATGTTCTATTATTGAAGGTGCATATTCATAAGCTGTATTATGATGATATTGATAAGTTTTATCACCCTTATTTTTTATGACATATGAACATGTATATAACATATCTCTTATATATTTTAATACATATTTTTCTTTAATAATTACCTCATTCATTTACTACAACCTCTTATGTAAATAATAAATATTTATTATTTAAAACATATTTATATATTTTATCATAATGATAAAAGAATAACAATAATAAAAAAATCAATCTGTAGCGATTGATAGTATTAATATTCAAATTTGGTACCAGTAAGGAGCAGGTCTAACAACTCCAAGGCTAAAAGATGATGATAAGTAATAAACTTACTAACTAAATACATATTATCACAAACTAAGAGAAATGGAAAGTCCATTTCTTTAAATTATCTATGCATTCCACCAGAATTCAATTCTTGAATTTGTGCTTCATATTGACCAATCATTTCTTCTAATTTCTCTTCAGAATAAGTTTCTAATTGCCTTTTAATATCATTAACTGGAACATATTCTGTACCATTAGGATACATATATTGAATTATATTAAAAATTAATTCATTTTTATTATTTTTATTACTAACTGAATTAGTCATTGAATGTGAAAGATAAAAATCTACATCATATAAAAGTTGTTCTCGTGCATTTGGCATTCTATCAGTTCTATTCAATATATTTTGTACAGCAAAATTTAACTGTGCTTCAAATTCAGGTGAATTATTTGATTTTAAAATTGCTAATCTTTCAACTTGAATTTCATATATTTTTTCAAGTTTATCTAAATATTCTTCCGAATTAATATCAATGCCGTTTAAATCATTCCAAATATTTTGTGGTTGTTGTGATTCACTTCCTAAATGTACAACTGTTGGTTTATTTGGGGTATTTGCAGTTCTTTCTAATAAATCAGATATTTTTTGTTTTTCCATTTCCAATTCTTCATGAATTTTTTGATTTTGTTGAACAGGTGTAACTGATGAAGATAATTCACTCATCATTTCTTGATAATCATCTCTACTTTGAATTGCAGGTTCTCTTGGAATACTACATGAACTTTGTATTGGTTGTTTAATTGAAGAATTTGTTTTACCACCGAAAATATCACCTAAATTTGATTTTAAAATATCAATTTGTGAACTAATATTTTCATTAGGTGCATCAATAATAAAATCATCTTCTATTCCAAATCCTATTGATTGTTTAGAAATTTCTTTTTGTATATCTTTCATCATATCATCTTTGTTTACTTCTAAACCTAAAGAAGTAAATCTTCTTATAGCCGAATTTAAAAATCCTTCAAATGTAATATCATTTTTCATTTTTTGTAATGCAAGTCTTTCAACTGTTTTTATATAATCTTGTTCTAATTCAGATTGATAAGATGTTTGTGAATTAGTTTGAGTACCATATATCTCTCCACCATTACTAATTCCTTCCCATCCATATTTTGGTTTATCTAAAGCCATTTTATCAACTCCTATCTTTTTTATTATATCATATTTACAGTAAAATCAATCACAATTAGCGACAACTTTACATCATAATACAAAATCATCATCTTTGTTTCTTTCTTTTTTAGTGCTAACTTTCTCTTGAGCAACAGGTTTCATATGTATCTTATTATATTCATCATTATTTAAAAAATCATTATCATGCAAATCTTCAACTATTTCTTTATATATATCTTGATTTTTATTACCAAATAATCCACATACTTTATTTCTTAAATAATCAGCTAATTTTTTAAATCTTCATTATCGTTGACTAAATTTCTAATAGTCTTATAATTATCATCTAAATCTTTTTTATCAGAGGATATTATCAAATTATTTTTTGATAAAGGTTGTTGTTTTAAGTTTTCTAATATTTTTTTAACCTCATTTGATTTATCATTTATCTTATCTACATTTTTATTTATTTCAGTTATTTTCTTATGTTGCTTGTTATAAGAATCTTTTAGTCTTATTTTTTTATTATAGCCATTTATAAAGACTTCCTCACTTTCTTCTAGTATTAAGTAATCATTTCCTTTAACTTTTAAAATATGAGGTTTTACATAGGCAATATTAGTATTTTTAACTGATTTAATATTACCAGGCATAAATTCATATTTAACACAAGCAAACCGGCATATTATATCTATCTTTCTATTAAGTTCATCACTTATTTTCAAATCTTTAGTTTCTATCTCAAACATAATCATCATTCATCATTTCGTTTTAAACAGAAAAAAACTAACTATTTCTAGTTAGTAATCTATTACTCTCAAACAAAAGTGTCCGAGTTTCCTATCAATCTGGTGGACCTGAGGAGAGTCGAACTCCTGTCCAAAAATGCATACCAGAAAGCTTCTACAAGTTTAGTTAGTTTTTTTGTTTTTCCTAATTTATAAAAGAAACTAACAACCTACAAATTAGTAAGCCTATAATTATTCATTATTACTTTTAGGCTAAATAATAATATATCTTGCTAAAGTTCGAATTTTCTATAATCTACGCAAGAAAAGATAATAGAAAACACGCATTTCTGACTTACGCAGCTACGGCTACACTATTGCTTCTGAATAGTGATGCAAATGCATCTTTAATTTTGTTTCCGTTTATTTTTTGTTTGCACACTAACGGGTGCCTCCGACTTGCCACTTAATTTTAAACATTTCTGTCGAAACCATATACAGGCCCATAACAAAATTATAGTATAAAATAAAGAAAAAGTCAAAATTAGAATCTTTCTTTTAATGACTTTTTCATTTCTCTATCTATATCTCTTTGTTTCATAGTTTCTTTTTTATCATAAGTATGTTTACCTCTTGCAATAGCTATTTCTACTTTTGCTTTTCCTCTTACAAAATATACTTTTAAAGGTACAATAGTTAATCCTTTTATTTTAATTTTATCATTAATTTTTCTTATTTCATTTTTATGAAGTAAAAGTTTTCTTGTTCTAGTTTCTTCATGATTAAATATATTTCCTTCTTTATATTCTGATATAAACATATTTAGTAAAAATACTTCACCATTTTTTATTATTGCATAACTATCTTTTATATTAGCATTACCATTTCTAACCGATTTAATTTCAGTTCCAGTAAGTACTATTCCTGCTTCAAATTTATCTAATATTTCATATTCAAACTTAGCTTTCCTGTTTATTATTTCCATTTTTATTACTTTCTACTAAATTAAAATCAATAGTACTGTTTTCTTTTGAAGCATTAGTTACAACAACTCTTACTTTTTGTCCTAGTTTATACATTTTACCTTTCTTTTCTCCTCTTAATGTATGAGTAGTTTCATCAAATGTATAATAATCACCTTTAATTTCAGATATATGTACAAGACCTTCAATCATATTATCTAATTGTACAAATAAACCAAAATTCATAATTGAAGAAATAGTTCCATCATATTCTTCACCAATATGACTTTCCATATATTCTGCCATTTTCATTGATTCTACATCCCTTTCACAGTCAATAGAATCTCTTTCTTTTTCTGATGCATGATCACAAAGTGCAGGTAAATTTTCATCCCAATATTCTATAAGTCTATTTAATTCTTTATCATTTGGCTCATTAAATATATATTTTCTTAGTAAATTATGTACAGTTGTATCTGGGAATCTTCTGATAGGTGATGTAAAATGTGTATAACATTTTGAAGCTAGTCCATAGTGACCTAGATTTTCAGGCTTATAAACTGCTTTTTTCATACATCTTAATAATAATGTAGATAAAATTTCAAAACCTTCTTTGTCTCTCAATTGATCAAGTATTTTTTTCATTGATTTTGGATAAACAAAGTTTCTATCTCCAACAACATGGTAACCAAGCATACTAATTGAATTTAAGAATTCTTCAACTTTTTCATTATCTGGTACTTCGTGTACTCTGTATACAAAAGGAAGTCCCATATAGAAAACATGTTCTGCGACTGTTTCGTTAGCAGCTATCATAAAGTCTTCAATCATATTTTCGCCTTTACCACGTTCTCTTAAAACAACATCATAAGGCTTACAATTTTCATCAACTAATATTTTAGGTTCATCAACATCAAAGTCTAAGTATCCTCTTGCTAATTTTTCTTTTCTAAGAATTTTAGCAAGTTCCCACATTAATTTTAAATCATCTTTAAATGGTTCATATCCTTCAGGAGTTTCTTCATCATTTAATATTTTATTAACTTTTTTATAAGTCATTTGGATTCTTGATCTTATAATACTTTCAAATATATCATGTGATACTATTTTGCCATTAGGAGTTATTTCCATTATACAAGATATTGCAAGCCTATCAACATTGGGATTAAGTGAACATATTCCATTAGATAATTTATGAGGAAGCATTGGTACAACTCTATCAACTAAATATACACTTGTTCCTCTAGAATATGCTTCTTTATATAGTGCTGTACCTTCTTTTACATAATAAGATACATCTGCAATATGTACTCCTAAAATATAATTTTCACCTTTTTTACTGATTGATATTGCATCATCTATATCTTTTGTATCATCACCATCAATTGTGAATATTGTCATGTCAGTTAAATCTTTTCTACCTTTTCTATCACTATCAAGAACTTCACTAGGAAGTGCATTAACTTCTTCCATAACTTCATCAGTAAATGTATCATTTATTCCATGATCATATATAATAGATAAAATATCAACACCAGGATCATTTTTATGACCAATTATTTTAACTACTTCTCCTAAGTATTTATATTTACCCATTTCTTTTACTATACTTACTTGAATTTTGTGTCCGTCTACCAAATCATCCAAATCTTTATTATCTAAAATTATTTCCATTCTTAGTTTTTTATCATCTGGAATGAAATGAGGATTACCATCAATTATTTTATATTCACCAACAATTAAGTTATTTTCTTTCTTTAATACTTTTACAACTCTTCCTTCTGTTTTTTTACCGTTTTGTCCTTTTAGTTCTTCAACTACAACTAAATCATTATTTAAGGCACCATTCATGTTTTTAGCATCTATATAAATATCTTCATCTCTGCCATCTACTATTACAAAACCAAATCCTTTTTTATTTACACTTAATCTTCCTTTTAGTAAATGACTATTTTCAAATAACATATATTTATCTTTATTTGATCTATAAACAGTATAACCTTCTTCTAATATTCTAAGGTCATCTAATAATTTTTTTAATTCTCCTGCAGTATTAAGATTTAACTTATCACATATTTCACTTGCGGATAACGCTCTTTTTTCTTTTTCTAATAGTTCTATAATTTCTTCTCTCATATTTCCTCCATATAAAACAAAAAGACATGAATATGTCTCTTACATTAATGACATTACTAAACAAATTACAAAAAATAATAATCCTAATATTAGTGTCATTCTACTTAAAAATAGTTCTGATCCTCTTTCTTTTCTTTGGGCAAAAAGTTCAGCGCTTGCACCCATCATTATATTACTAGCACTTTCTGCTTTTCCACTTTGTAATAAAACAACTGTTATTAAAAGGACTGATATTACTAATAATGCTACTTCCATCTTGATTCCTCCTCATTTAAAACTAATATTATTTTATCATATTTTATATAAATTGCAAATACCATACGGAAAAATATATAATAATCATAATTATTGAAATAAATATATATATAAATTTGTTTTCTGATTTAAGTAATATTGAAATTGCAAATAAAATTGTTATAAATATTCCACCAAATATGTAAAACATACTATATTTATCCGCATAACTATATATATAATTATCTTTAATAAACAAGTCAGATATCGCTAGTACTAAAAAATTAAATATATTACTTCCAAGCATATTTGATATTGCCATGTTATAATTATTTAATTTTAATAATGCAAATGTTGTGACTACTTCTGGAAGACTTGTTGTAATTCCTAAAAGAATCGCACCTATAGAACTAGATGAAAATTTTGGATACATATGGGCTATTTTATCAGCTTGATATGTTAAAAGTACACTTAAAACTACCATGACAATTCCAGTTAATATGAATTTTAACAAAATAAATTTCTGTTTTTCTTTTTTTTCTTCTTCTTCTTTTTTATCGTTTTTAAATACTGAATACATATAAACTAGATATGCAAAAAATAATAATAAAGACACAATATTTACTATTATATTATGGCATCCTAATATGATAAATATGTAATCTGAAATTAATATTAAACATTCAAATATATATTTGTTTGATGTATTTCTAAATAGATTAGATTTAAAAAAATATATGTTGTAGACTGCTAAAACGAATATGTTAAACATATTACTTCCGACAATGTCACCAAAAGATAATGATGCATTATCTAAAACAACCGCAGATACACTTGTAACAAATTCTGGGAGACTAGTTATTGATGCGATTAAAAGTCCACCAATAAAAGCTGCTCCTACTTTAGACTCTCTAGATAAAACATCTCCATAATATGATAGTTTTATACTCATGTATATTGTACAAAAGGCTAGTAATAAAAAAAATATTCCGTCCAAATTATCACCCTCTAATGAAGTATATTAATAAATTGGACAAAATATTTATATTATTCATTTATTTGTTCATAAATTCTAAGTAATCTGTTATATTTGCATACTCTATCTGTTCTAGATAAAGAACCTGTTTTTATTTGACCTAAAGAAAGTCCAACAGCTAAATCCGCAATGAATGTATCTTCTGTTTCACCACTTCTATGTGAAATAATTGTTTTGTATCCTGCTTTTTTAGCCATATCAATGGTTTCTAAGGCTTCTGTTACTGTACCTATTTGATTAAATTTAATAAGTATTGCATTTGCAGCTTTTTCTTTTATACCACGTGCAAGTAATTCTTTATTAGTAACAAATAAATCATCTCCAACTATTTGAACTCTATCACCTATTTTTTTAGTTAATAATCTAAATCCTTCAAAATCACCTTCATCTAATGGATCTTCTATTGAAACAATAGGATATTTACTTATTAAATCCTCATAATAGCTAACCATTTCTTCTTTGGTTTTCTTTTCACCAGTTCCAGAGAATACATATAAATTAGTGTTTTCATCATAAAATTCTGAAGCAGCAACATCAAGTCCAAGTTTAACATCAATACCAGGAGTATAACCTGCTTGTTTAATAGCGTCAACTATATATTCTAATGCTTCTTCATTTGAACTTAAGTTTGGTGCAAATCCACCTTCATCACCTACTGAAGTATTATATCCTTTTTCTTTTAATACTTTTTTAAGGTTATGAAATACTTCTGCTCCACATCTAATTCTTTCTCTAAAATCTTTATTTTGTGGTAATATCATAAATTCTTGGAAGTCAAGTAAGTTATCTGCATGAGCTCCACCGTTTAAAATATTCATCATAGGATATGGTAAATCTTTTCCATCTCCAACATATTCATATAATTCAACATTTTCTTCATTTGCAGCTGCTTTAAGACAAGCTAATGAAACTGCAAGCATAGCGTTTGCACCTAAATTACTTTTTGATTTTGTTCCATCTAATATTATCATCTTATTATCTATTTCTTTTTGATTTTTTACTTCCATTCCTAGTATTTCAGGTGTAATCTTTGTTTTAACATTATTAACTGCTTTTAAAACACCTTTACCCATAAATCTACTATCATTATCTCTTAATTCTAATGCTTCATTACTACCAGTTGATGCTCCACTTGGTACACTTGCACGTCCAAACGCACCATTTTCTGTAAGTACATCTACTTCTACAGTAGGATTACCTCTTGAATCTAAAATTTCTCTTGCTTTTACATCTATTATTTTACTCATAATATCATCCTCCAAATTAATTATAACTCAAACTTTAATTTATGACATACTTTTTATATATTTTGTTGTAAAATAACAGTATAATATTAATAATAATTATGTTATAATATATAGGTAAAGGAGTATAACTTATGGAAATAATTCAAATAACTAAAGAAGAATTTGATAAATTTGCTGAAAATTATCCAAATAAAAACTTTTACCAAACAGGTGCATATGGTACCCTTATGGATAGACATTCTTTTGATGATTATTATTTAGCTATGAAAGATGAATCTTCAAATATTAAAGCTGCAACTTTGATTTTAATAAAAAAAGAATTATGGGGTTATAAATGGGGATATTGTCCAAGAGGTTATTTAATTGACTTTAATGATTTCAATTTACTTGAAACATTTACAAAACTATTAACTCAATTCTTAAATAAAAGAAATTTCATGTTCGTTAAAATAGATCCATATATTATTTATAAATCAAGGGATAAAAAAGGAAATGTTATACCAGGAATAGACAATAGTAAAACAGTAGATGATTTAATTAAACTAGGATATGAACATACTGGATTTAATTTAAACTTTGAAAATTTGAAACCAAGATGGAATGCAGTAACAACAACAAATAGTACTGAAGATTTATTTTCTAGATTTAGTAAAGAAATAAGAAATAAAATAAGAAAAGCAGATAAAATGGGTATTGAAATTCTTCAAGGCAATGCAACAACAGTTAAACAATTTTATTCTCTTATCGATAAAAAACATTCTAGAAAACTAAATTACTATCTAGACATGATGGAAATATTAGGAAAAAAAGATATGATTGATTTATATTTTGCTAAATTAGATACAGCTAAATATATAGAAAAAAGCAAGGAATTATTTGAAGAACAAGAAAAAAGAAATAATGAAATAAATCAAGAATTAGAAGAAAATATTAACAGCAATAATACAACTAATATTATAAAAAGAAAAATGGCTTCAGATATTTTATTAAACAATTGTAAACAAAATGTAATAAATGCAACTAATCTTTATAAAGAATATCCTTCCGGAGTAATAATTGGTGCAAACGCTATAATAAAATATAACAAAGAAATATTTTTCCTAATTGATGGATATAAACCAGAATTTAAAAGATATTGTCCTAATCATTATCTAAAATATCAAATTATGGAAATATTTAGAAATGAAGGTTATACAAGAATGCATTTAAATGGCATTTCCGGTGATTTTAATAAAAATAGTACATATTATGGTCTTACTAGATTTAAACTTGGATTCGCATCAGAAATAGAAGAATATATCGGTGAATTTACACTAGTAATAAATAAAAGAAAATATAAAAACTATCTTAAAATGAAAAATGCAAAAGATTGGTTAAATACTCCTGCTTTTCAAAAAAAATAATAAAAAATCAAGAAATTTTATAATTCTTGATTTTTTTTAGTTATGAATAATCTATTAACTATATTTTTACAACAAAAAAAGTTCTTTTTCAAGAACCTTTTTTTATTTATTATTTATCAATCTTAGTAACAATACCAGCACCAACTGTTCTACCACCTTCACGAATAGAGAACTTAGTTCCTTCTTCAAGAGCGATAGGAGCAATTAATTCAATGTGCATTTTAACATTGTCACCTGGCATAACCATTTCAGTTCCTTCTGGTAATGTAACAACACCTGTTACGTCAGTAGTTCTGAAATAGAATTGTGGACGATAATTTGTGAAGAATGGAGTATGTCTTCCGCCTTCTTCTTTACTTAATACATATACTTCGCATTCGAAAGTAGTATGTGGAGTAACTGAACCTGGTTTAGCAAGTACTTGTCCTCTTTGTACTTCTTCTCTTGAGATACCACGTAATAATACACCAGCGTTATCTCCTGCTTCAGCATAGTCTAATTGTTTACGGAACATTTCGATTCCTGTAACAACTGTTTTTTTAGTATCATGTAAACCAACGATTTCAACTTCGTCGTTAAGTTTTAATTGACCTCTTTCAACACGTCCTGTAACAACTGTTCCACGACCAGTAATAGTGAATACATCTTCAATACTCATTAAGAATGGTTTGTCAGTATCTCTTTCTGGAGTTGGAATATATTCGTCAACAGCGTTTAATAATTCATCAATCTTTTCTTCATACTTTGGATCTCCTTCAAGAGCTTTTAAAGCTGAACCGAAGATAAATGGAGTATTGTCTCCGTCAAATCCATATTGAGTTAATAAGTCTCTAACATCCATTTCTACTAATTCAAGCATTTCTGGATCATCAACCATATCACATTTATTGATGAATACAACGATTCTTGGAACACCAACTTGACGAGCAAGTAAGATATGTTCTCTTGTTTGAGCCATAGCTCCGTCTGTAGCAGCTATAACTAGGATAGCACCATCCATTTGTGCAGCACCAGTGATCATGTTTTTAACATAATCAGCGTGACCTGGACAGTCAACGTGTGCATAATGACGTTTATCTGTTTCATATTCAACGTGTGCTGTATTGATTGTAATACCACGTTCTCTTTCTTCTGGAGCTTTATCTATATCAGCATAAGCTTCAAATTTAGCTAATCCTTTATCTGCTTGTCTTTTAGTAATAGCTGCAGTTAAAGTTGTTTTACCATGGTCTACGTGTCCAATTGTACCAATGTTAACATGTGGTTTTCCACGATTAAATTTTTCTTTTGCCATTTAAATTTCCTCCTTTTTTAATGTACAAAACTATTGTATCTAATTCTTGAAAAAATATCAAGTATTATTCTTATTTAAATCCTAATTTTTACCCATTTTTTTAATAATTTCTTCAGTAATATTCTTAGGAACTTCTTCATAGTGATCAAATGTCATTGTAAAGTTTCCTCTACCTTGTGTATTTGATCTTAATGTTGTAACATAACCAAACATTTCAGCAAGTGGAACCATTGCTTCAATAGCAAGAGCATTTCCTCTAGCTTCTTGTCCCATAGGACGTCCTCTTCTTGCTGTAATGTCACCCATTACGTTACCTAAATATTCTTCTGGAACGATTATTTGAACGTTCATTATTGGTTCTAGAAGAACTGGTTTACATTTATTTCTAGCTTCTTTTAAAGCAAGTGAAGCTGCAACTTTAAATGCCATTTCGTTTGAGTCAACATCATGGTAAGATCCATCAAATAATGTTGCTTTAACATCTATCATTGGGAATCCTGCTAAAATACCAGATTCCATAGCTTCTTGTAATCCTTTATCAGTTACTGGAATATATTCTCTTGGAACTACACCACCAACAACTGCATCAACGAATTCATATCCTTTACCTGGATTTGGTTCAAATTTAACCCATACGTGACCATATTGTCCACGACCACCAGATTGTTTAATAAATTTACCTTCACAATCAGCAGCTTGAGTTATTGTTTCACGATAAGCAACTTGTGGAGCACCAACAGCTGCTTCAACATTAAATTCTCTCTTCATTCTATCAACGATTATATCTAGATGAAGTTCACCCATACCAGCAATTATAGTTTGACCTGTTTCTGGGTTTGTAGAAGCTCTAAATGTTGGGTCTTCTTCTGCTAATTTTTGAAGTGCAATTCCCATTTTTTCTTGGTCAGCTTTTGACTTTGGTTCAACAGTTAATTCAATAACTGGTTCTGGAAATTCCATAGATTCAAGAATACAAGCATGTTTTTCATCACATAAAGTGTTACCTGTAGTAGTATTCTTAAGTCCTACTGCTGCAGCTATATCACCTGTGTATACATCTGTGATTTCTTGTCTATTATTAGCATGCATTTGTAATATACGTCCAACTCTTTCTTTTACATTCTTAGTTGAGTTAAGTACATATGAACCACTTGATAAGTGTCCAGAATATACTCTGAAGAATGTTAATTTACCAACGAATGGGTCAGTCATAACTTTAAATGCTAATGCTGAGAATGGTTCTGAATCAGATGGATGTCTAACGATTTCTTCTCCGTCCATATCAGTTCCTTTTATAGATGCTATATCAGTTGGTGCTGGTAAGTAATCAATAACAGCATCAAGTAATAATTTAACACCTGTATTTTTATATGCAGATCCGCACATAACTGGGAAGAATTCAGCAGCAAGTGTACCTTTTCTAATACAAGCTTTAATTTCTTCAACAGTTGGTTCTTCACCTTCAAGATATTTTTCCATTATTGCTTCATCAAATTCAACAACTGTATCAATTAAATCAGCACGTCTTTCTTCAACTAAATCTTTTAATTCAGCTGGAATTTCGATTATTTCTGGATTTTCTTCAGGTTTTTCATCATATTTATAAGCTGTTCTAGTGATTAAATCAATAATACCAGTTAGCTCATCACCTGCTCCTATTGGCCATTCAATAGGTTTAGCAAGTACACCAAGTCTATCCTTAATTGTTTTTAAACTATATTCGAAGTCTGCACCTGTTTTATCCATCTTATTTGCAAAAATAATACGAGGAACTTTAAATTCAGTTGCTTGTCTCCATACTGTTTCTGTTTGTGGTTCAACACCTGCTTGTGCATCAATAAGTGCAACAGCACCATCTAATACACGAAGTGATCTAGATACTTCAACTGTAAAGTCAACGTGACCTGGAGTATCTATTATGTTATATCTATATCCTTTCCAGTATGCTGTTGTAGCAGCTGAAGTAATAGTTATACCACGTTCTTGTTCTTGTTCCATCCAGTCCATTTGTGAAGCACCATCATGAGTTTCACCAATTTTATGGATTTTGTGAGTATGGAATAATATACGTTCTGTTGTTGTTGTTTTACCAGCATCAATGTGAGCCATTATTCCAAAGTTTCTTGTTTTTTCTAACGAATATTCACGAGCCATATTCTATTCCTTTCCTACCATCTATAATGAGCAAATGCTTTATTAGCTTCTGCCATTCTATGAGTATCATCTTTTTTCTTATATGCTGCTCCTGTTTGATTTGAAGCATCAATTATTTCACTAGCTAATTTTTCAGCCATTGATTTACCACTTCTACTTCTTGAAGCATTAACTAACCAACGAAGTGCTAAAGCTTGTGCTCTATCTGCTCTAACTTCAACTGGAACAGAGTAGTTAGCACCACCAACTCTTCTTGATTTAACTTCTAGAACTGGAGTAATATTTTCTAAAGCTTTATTAAATACGTCCATAGGATTTTCATTTGTTCTTTCTTGGATCATATCAAATGCTTTATATACGATTGTTTGAGCTTTTCCTCTCTTACCATCAAGCATAATTTGATTGATAAGTTTTGTTATAACTTTTGAGTTATAAATTGGATCTGCTAAAACATCTCTTTTTACTGCACGTCTTTTTCTCATTGTGTTCTCCTTTCTATTTATTTATTATTTCTTTGCTTTTGGTTTTTTAGCACCGTATTTTGAACGACCTTGTTTTCTATCAGTAACACCTGCTGTATCTAAAGTACCACGGATAATGTGATAACGAACACCGATAAGGTCCTTAACACGTCCTCCACGAACTAAAACAACACTATGTTCTTGTAAATTATGTCCTTCACCTGGGATATATGCATCGATTTCTTTACCATTTGATAATCTTACACGAGCATACTTACGTAAAGCTGAGTTTGGTTTCTTTGGAGTCTTAGTTCCAACACGAGTACAAACTCCTCTTTTTTGAGGTGATGCAGTTTCAGTAGATTTTTTAGTTAAACTATTTAATCTTACTCCTAAAACTGGTGATTTACTCTTTCTAGTCTTTTTAGTACGATTTTTTCTTACTAATTGATTAATTGTAGCCATTTTACTACTCCTTTCTTTTACACACAACCTGGTGTATCAAATTTGTTTTAAATTAAAGTTTTGTAAATAATACAAAACTCTAATTAATAGCATTAATAATATAACACTTTTTACATAAAAATGTCAATACCAATTGCATTATTTGCTCTTTTAATTATATGAGAAAAGGAAGATTACATTTCTTCCTTTTTATCATTTATTTCTTTTTCTAATTCTTCTTTATTCAATTTACTATAACCTTTAATTCCAAGTTCTTTTGCTTCTTCTTTTAATTCTTTTAAAGTTACATCTGTTTCTTTAGAATCTTCTTCTGGCATTTTACCATATTTTACTAAATAATCAATTTGTTCTTTAGTAATTGTTTCATGTTCTAATAAGGCATTTGCAATTAGATTAAGTAAATCCATATTTTCAGAAATAATCTTTTTAGTAACTTCATATTGTTCAGAAATTATTTTTCTAACTTCTTGGTCTATTTCAAGTGCTACTGCATCTGAGAAGTTCTTACTCTTATTATAATCTCTACCTAGGAATACACTTGATTCTTGATGTTCTAATTGAACAGGTCCAAGTGAACTCATTCCATATTCTGTTACCATTGATCTAGCTATTTTTGTTGCTTTTTCAAAATCGTTATGTGCACCGGTTGTAACTTCATTAAATACAATTTCTTCTGCAACTCTTCCACCTAAGAATCCACTAATTGTTTCAAGTAATTCTTTCTTAGTAGACATATATGTTTCTTCTTTTGGAAGCATTAAGTTATATCCACCAGCCATACCACGAGGTATGATTGTTATTTTTTGAACATCATTTGCTCCATCTAGTTTAATACCAACAACAGCGTGTCCTGCTTCATGGAATGCTACTACCTTCTTTTCATGTTCAGTATATTTATGAGATTTTTTAGCTGGTCCTGCGATTACTCTATCATGTGCTTCATCAATTTCTGCCATAGTAATTGAATCTTTATTTCTTCTTACAGCAAGAAGTGCAGCTTCATTAAGTAAGTTCTCTAAGTCTGCACCTGAGAAACCTACAGTTCTTTTTGCAATGTTTGCTAAATTAACATCACTTGCAAGTATTTTATCTTTAGCATGTACTTCAAGTATTTCTTCTCTTCCTTTTGCATCTGGAAGTGAAACAGTAATTTGTCTATCAAATCTTCCTGGTCTTAATAATGCTGGATCAAGAACATCAGGTCTATTAGTAGCAGCAATGATTATGATTCCTTCATTTCTTCCAAAACCATCCATTTCAGTTAGTAATTGGTTTAATGTTTGTTCTCTTTCATCATGTCCTCCACCAACACCTGCTCCTCTTTGTCTACCAACAGCATCTATTTCATCTATGAATATTAAACATGGTGCTGTTTGTTTTGCTTGTCTAAACATATCACGAACTCTTGATGCACCAATACCTACAAATAATTCAACGAAATCTGAACCACTTATAAAATAAAATGGTGCGTTTGCTTCACCAGCAACGGCTTTAGCAAGTAATGTTTTACCTGTTCCTGGAGGACCTACTAAAAGTACACCTTTTGGAATTCTTGCTCCCATTTTTGTAAATTTTTTAGGTTCTTTTAGGAATTCAATTAATTCTTCTAATTCTTCTTTTTCTTCTGATAAACCTGCAACATCTTTAAATGTTACTTTATCTTTATCTTCTTGAAGTTTTGCTCTACTTTTTCCAAAGTCCATAGACTTACTATTGCTACTACTTATACTATTTAATTGTCTTATAAGGAAAAAACCACTTACACCAATTATTAATAAATATGGTAGCATGTTTAAAAATTTAACTAGTAAACTAGATGCTGGATCTGCTGATACAACTAAATCAAAATTATTTTTATCTTTCATAGAATTAATATAATTTAATGTATCATCACTTAAAGGTGCTACTACGTAAAAATATTCGTTTTTCTTTGAACTTTTTAAAGTACCTTTAATATCATATGTAGATCCTTCTGAATTAGGTGAAATTGTAATTTCTTCAACCTTATTATCTTTTAAATATTTTTGAAATTCTGAATAAGTTAAATTCTTTGTACTTACTCCAAATCCGCCAGCAACAAAATATATAACTAACATTATGAATACTAGTGCTATATATGGGCTAACATTTCTTTTTATATTTTTATTCATTATTTTCCTCCTTTGTACACCATACTATTATATCATACTTTCCTATCTTTAATCTATCATATTTGGATTTTTTTATTCCAGGAATCCATAAAATTGTATCATTACTGTCAACAAGTATAGGATAACTATCTCTATCTTCCTTATTTATTTTCTCATCTATAAAAATATCTTTAACTTTTTTCTTACCATTAAGTCCTAAAACTTCAATAAAATCTCCCTGTTTTCTATTTCTAATATATAAAGGTAGTTTTATTTCATTACTATTTAAGTAACAAATATAATTATTAGTTAAATTTGAACTAGAAATTATACTTATATTACCAAATTTAGTTTTAATAGTACCATCTAATTTAATTTTATAATCTTTTTCTTCTGTCTTATTTTTAAGTTCTAAACTATTATATTTTTTTACTGCTATTATATTATTTTTTAAATCAATACTTAAGTTAGGTTTTTTTGATCTAATTATTTTCATAATACTAGTTATATTTTGATCATTAATCTCATTAATATTTTCTTTATAAACTTTATAAAGTACACTATATATAACTTTTTTTAATATATAATCTTCTTCTTTAATTAAATATGTTATATCAAGTACATAATTACTATAGTATTTATTTAATAAGTTATCCACATATTTGTTTATAAAATTACTTGCACCATCTAATTCTTCACTAAATTTTATAAATTTCTTGTGGACAATTTTATTTTCATCCTTTAATTTAGGCAAAATATATTTTCTATATCTATTTCTTGTGTAATTATCACTTTCATTTGTTTTATCTTCTCTGTATTCGATACTCTTTTCCTGTGCAAAACTATATATATCCTGTTTAGTATAAAAAATAAGTGGTCTTAGTATATAATAATTATTTCTTTTTGTAACTTTTTCAAAACCAGAATATCCATCTATTGATGAACCTCTTACTATTCTCATTAATATTGTTTCTATTAAATCATCACCATGATGTGCTGTAAATAAATATTTTGCATCATATTTGTTAACAACATCATCAAAAAATTTATATCTTCTTTTTCTAAATTCGGACTCTAAATTACCTGATATATTTTTTTCAAATATTTTACCTTCAAACATTATATTGTTTTTAGTGCAATAATCTTTAACAAATTCATATTCTTCTTTGCTTTCTTCTCTTAAGTTATGATTTATATGAGCACATACAATATTTATATTAACAGTCTTTCTTACAAGCATTAATAAATATAAAAGTGTCATTGAATCAACACCACCAGAAGTAGCACAAACAACATAATCATCATCTTTTACATAATTTTTAATAAATTCAATAGATTCTTTCACATAAATCACCTTGGATTATATTATAACATAAAAAAGAAGAATTATAACAATTCTTCTTCTAAAATATCAAGAGGTTCTTCATCATAGAACTCTTTCTCTAATGTAAATTCTGTATTTCTATATTTTCTAACGCCAGTTCCGGCTGGAATTAACTTACCAATTATAACATTTTCTTTTAATCCTTCTAGTTTATCAACTTTACCTTTAATTGCAGCATCAGTTAATATTCTAGTTGTTTCTTGGAATGATGCAGCTGATAAGAATGAATCTGTTTCAAGTGATGCCTTAGTTATACCAAGCATTAATGGTCTTGCTGTTGCTGGTTTCTTACCTTGTAAGATAACTTTCTTGTTTTCATCAGTAAATTTATTAACTGATACAACTTTACCAACTAATAAGTTAGTATCTCCAGCATCTACTATTCTCATTCTTGAAATCATCTTACGAACAATAATTTCAATATGTTTATCAGATATATCAACACCTTGAGAACGATAAACTTTTTGTACTTCTTGTACAATATAATTTTGTACAGTAATTGGATCAGTAACTGCAAGTAATTCTTTTGGATTTACAGCACCTTCGTTTAATCTATCTCCTGGTTTTACTTTATCTCCTACTTCTACGCGTAACTTAACGCCATAGTTAGTAGTTTGTTCTCTTGTTTCTTTATCATTTGTAATACTGATTTTATATTTACCATTTTGATTTTCAATATTAGTGATTTCTCCTGCGATTTCTGCAACAGAAGCTTTAACTTTTGGATTACGAGCTTCAAACAATTCTTCAACACGAGGAAGACCTTGAGTGATATCGTCACCACTAGCAACACCACCTGTGTGGAATGTACGCATTGTAAGCTGAGTACCTGGTTCACCAATTGATTGTGCAGCCATAATACCAACTGCTTCTCCAATTTCAACTGGATTACTTGTTGCAAGGTTACGTCCATAACACATTTGGCAAACACCATTTTCAGTTTTACATGTAAGTGTTGTTCTTATTTCAACAGCTGTTACTCCTGCTTTAGTTATCTTATCTGCAAGTTGTTCAGTGATGTATTCACCTTTATCTACGATAACTTCTTTTGTTTCAGGATTAATTACTTTCTTATTTGTATATCTACCAGTAATACGTTCTGCAAGTGATTCAATTACACTTCCATCTTTTTCGTTAATAAATGCTTCAACAACAACACCTTGTATTGTTCCACAATCATGTTCTTTAACTATAACATCTTGTACAACATCTACTAAACGTCTAGTTAAGTAACCAGAGTTTGCTGTTTTTAAGGCAGTATCAACGTTACCTTTTCTTGAACCATGTGATGACATGAAGTATTCTGCCACTGTTAGACCATCAGTATAGTTTGATGTGATTGGAATTTCAACTGTCATACCATTTGGCTTAGCAACTAGACCAATCATACCTGCAACCTGTCTAAACTGTTCCAAACTACCACGAGCACCAGATTTCATCATGATAAATATTGGGTTATTTGGATTTTCTTCTGCAAGTTTACTTAAGTCATTTTTAATTTGTTCATTTACATTATTCCAAACTTCAATTACTCTTTCATATCTTTCTTGTTCAGTAATTAAACCTCTCTTATATTGTTTACCAATTTGTTCAACTTTCTTTTTACCATCAGAAATAATTTGTTCCTTATTGCTATCAGCAATTATATCAAATGCTGACATTGTAATTCCTGAATAAGTTGAATATTCAAATCCTAGATTTTTTAATTTATCAAGCATTGTAGATGTTTCTGTTGTTTTATATCTTTTGAATACTTGAGCAATTATACTTTGTAAACTCTTTTTACCAAGTGGTTCACTAATTGGAAGATTTTTAATAAATTCTTTTAAATCAGTTCCCATTGGTGCAAAATATTTGCTAGGAGTAATATTGTTAATATTTTCTTTACTTCCATCATTAATATATTGATATGCATCTGGTAAAATTTCATTTAATTTGATTTTACCAACTGTTGTAATTAAGTATTTATCCTTTTGACTATCAGCAAATATCTTATGCTTGAATGATTTAACTGGTACAACTAATCTTGTATGTAAATCAATTTCTCTTCTATCATAAGCCATTAATGCTGCATCTGGGCTTTTAAATACTCTACCTTCATCTTCACTTTCTTGTTCCATTGTTAAGTAGTAGTTACCAAGTACCATATCTTGTGATGGTGTTACTATTGGTTTTCCATCAGATGGTTTTAGTATGTTATTAGCACCTAACATAAGGATTCTTGCTTCTGCTTGAGCTTCTTCAGAAAGTGGTACGTGTACAGCCATTTGGTCTCCATCGAAGTCAGCATTAAATGCAGCACAAACTAGTGGATGAAGTCTTATAGCTTTACCATCTATTAACTTAGGTTCAAATGCTTGAATACCTAATCTATGAAGTGTTGGAGCACGGTTTAATAATACTGGATGTTCTTTAATAACTTCTTCAACAACATCCCATACTCTATCATCTTGATTTTCAATCATCTTTTTAGCAGATTTAATATTATGAACTATTTCTTTTTCTACAAGTCCACGAATAACATGTGGTTTAAATAATTCAAGTGCCATTTCTTTTGGTATACCGCATTCATACATCTTAAGAGATGGACCAACTACGATAACTGAACGTCCTGAATAGTCAACACGTTTACCAAGTAAGTTTTGTCTAAATCTACCTTGCTTACCTTTAAGCATACTTGATAATGATTTTAATGCTCTATTAGATGGACCAGTAACATTTCTACCACGTCTACCATTATCGAATAAAGCATCAACTGCTTCTTGTAGCATACGTTTTTCATTTTGAACAATGATTGAAGGCGCACCTAACTCTAATAATTTCTTTAAACGATTGTTACGGTTAATAACACGTCTATATAAATCATTTAAGTCACTAGTTGCAAATCTTCCACCATCTAATTGAATCATTGGTCTAAGTTCTGGTGGAATAACTGGAATACAATCTAGTATCATCCATTCAGGCTTATTTCCTGATTCTCTAAATGAGTCAAGAATTTCTAGTCTTTTTAAAAGTCTAGTTCTCTTTTGTTCTTGAGCTCCTTCTAATTCTTTTTCTATTTTATCAATTTCTTCATCAATATTTACTTCTTGTAAAAGTTTTTTAATAGCTTCTGCACCCATACCTACTTCGAAACCATTACCATATTTTTCATAATATATTCTATATTCTTTATCTGATAATGTTTGTTTCTTTTCAAGAGGTGCATTACCTGGATTAATTACTACATAACTTACGAAATATAGTACTTCTTCCAAATCTCTTGGTGACATATCTAGTACAAGTCCCATTCTTGATGGAACACCTTTAAAGAACCAGATATGTGAAACTGGAGTTGCAAGTTCAATATGACCCATACGTTCACGACGAACTTTAGCCTTTGTAACTTCAACACCACATCTATCACATACTATATCTTTATATCTTAATCTTTTGTACTTACCACAAGAACATTCATAGTCTTTAGTAGGTCCAAAAATCTTTTCACAGAAAAGACCATCTCTCTCTGGTTTTAATGTACGATAATTTATTGTTTCTGGTTTTTTTACTTCACCATGAGACCATTCACGAATCTTTTCAGGAGAAGCAATAGATATTTTTAATCCTTCAAATCTACTAACATCCATTATTCTTCATCCTCCTCTTCTTCGTCATTTTCGAATTCTTCTTCCGAAGGTAATTCTTCATATTCTTCTTCATTATTTTCTTCAGTTTTTAATACATCTTCTAAGTTGTTTTTCTTTATATCTTTTATTTCTATTTCATCAATAGATAATGCTGTATTTTCATTATTTTCTTCTTTTTCAAGTTCTGTAATTCCAACTTCTTTACCATCTTCATCTATCATTGATACATCAAGACCTAATGCTTGAAGTTCTTTAACTAGAACTCTGAAACTTTCTGGAACTCCAGCAGCTTCTATTTTATTTCCTTTTACGATAGATTCGTAAGCTTTAACTCTTCCTACAACATCATCTGATTTAAATGTCATTATTTCTTGTAAGATATTAGCTGCACCATAAGCTTCTAGTGCCCAAACTTCCATTTCACCGAATCTTTGACCACCCATTTGAGCTTTACCACCTAAAGGTTGTTGTGTAACTAATGAATAAGGTCCTGTAGCACGAGCATGTAACTTATCATCAACCATGTGATCTAGTTTAATCATGTACATTACACCAACACTAACTCTGCTATCAAATGGTAAACCTGTTCTACCATCATAAAGTACTGTCTTACCATCTTTATCAAGTCCAGCTTCTTCCATCATTTCAGCAATATCTTGCATACTTGCACCATCAAATACTGGTGTTGAGCAATATACTCCAAGTTTCTTAGCAGCCATACCTAAGTGAAGTTCAAGTACTTGTCCTAGGTTCATACGAGATGGAACACCTAGTGGGTTAAGTATAATATCTACTGGTCTACCATCTGGCATAAATGGCATATCTTCTTGTGGTAATACTAGTGAAACAACACCCTTGTTACCATGACGACCAGCAACTTTATCTCCTACTTGGATTTTTCTCTTTTGAGCAATATATACTCTTATTTCTTTAGATACTCCACTTGCAAGTTCGTCGTTATCTTTCTTAGTGTATACTTTAATATCATGAACAATACCATCTCCACCATGTGGAACACGAAGTGATGTGTCACGAACTTCTCTTGTTTTTTCTCCAAATATTGCATGTAATAATTTTTCTTCAGCTGTAAGTTCTACCATTCCTTTTGGAGTAACTTTACCAACTAAAATATCATTTTCTTTTACTTCTGTACCTATTCTTACAATACCTTCAGCATCAAGATTCTTTCTTGCATCCTCAGATATATTAGGAATATCTCTAGTTATTTCTTCTGGTCCAAGTTTTGTATCACGACATTGGATTGAATAACTTTCTATATGAATTGATGTAAATGCATCATCTTTTACTAATCTTTCATTTAATATAACAGCATCTTCATAATTATAACCATTAAATGTCATAAATGCTACTGTTAGGTTTTTACCAAGAGCAAGTTCACCTTTATCTGTACTTGGTCCATCAGCAATAATCATATTTCTTTCAACTTTGTCTCCAGCTTTAACTATTGGACGTTGATGATAACAAGTTCCACCGTTTGATCCTTCAAAGTTCATTAGTGTATAAACATCTTTACCACCCTTAGTTTTTACAATTATCTTTTTACCATCTGCGTATTCTACAATACCATCTGCTTTAGCAACTATTGTTGCACCACTGTCTCTAGCAGCAATATATTCTATACCAGTTCCAACATATGGAGCTTCTGCTTTTAAAAGTGGTAATGCTTGACGTTGCATGTTTGATCCCATTAGGGCACGGTGTGCCATATCGTGATCTAGGAATGGAATACATGATGCTGTTACAGATATAATTTGTTGTGGAGATACATCTATATAATTAACTTCATTTGCTTTTACAATTATATTTTCACCACGGAATCTTGCTGTAATTTCATCATCTACTATTTTTTTATCTTTAATATTTATTCTTGCTTGTGAAATAACATAATCTAACTCTTCATCAGCAGTTAAATAATCTATTTCATCTTGTAAAACACCATCTTTAACTCTTCTATATGGAGTCATTATAAATCCATATTCATTAACTTTTGCATAACTTGCAAGAGATGTAATAAGACCTATGTTAGCACCTTCTGGTGATTCAATAGGACAAATTCTACCATAGTGTGATTCATTAACGTCACGAACTTCCATAGCAGCTCTATCTCTAGATAATCCACCTGGTCCTAGAGCAGATAAACGTCTCTTATTAGTTAACTCAGACATTGGGTTTACTTGGTCCATGAATTGTGATAACTGACTGCTTCCGAAGAATTCTTTAATAACAGCAGTTATTGGTCTAATGTTAATTAATGCTTTTGGAGTAGCTTCTGCTTCATCTAATGTTGTCATTCTTTCACGAATAACTTTTTCCATTCTAGTAACACCAATTCTAAATTGATTTTGAACTAGTTCTCCAACTTGTTTTACACGTCTATTTGATAAATGGTCAATTTCATCTATACTACCAACACCTGATAAAAGGTTTATATAGTATGAAACTGATGCATAAATATCAGAAATTGTTAATCTCTTTTCAGTTATAGTTGGGTCATTACCTACTATAGTTAATATTTTATCTTGATTATTTGGTGCATATATTTTAACAACTTGAACCTTATTATAAGTATCAAGGTCTTCATTAATATCTACTTCTTTTAAATTTAAGCCTTCTTTAAATAATGGTTTTAATTCATTTAATACTTCTCTATTTATTACAGTACCTTTTGGATATTTAACTTGTCCATCTACTATAATATCTTCTGCTAAAGTTTGTCCAAATAATCTATCACAAACATCTAACTTTTTATTAAATTTATATCTACCAACCTTAGATAAATCATATCTAAATGCATCAAAGAATCTTGTAATAATGTGATTCTTAGCACTATCGATAGTAGCTGGTTCACCTGGTTTTAACTTTTCATAAATTTCAATTAAAGCTTCATCTGTATTAGATGTAGAATCCTTTTCAATTGTATTTAAAAGATATTCATCCTCACCGAATAAACTTATAATTTGTTCATTACTTGATAAACCAAATGCACGTAAGAAAGTAGCAACAGTTACTTTTCTGTTTCTATCAATTCTAACATCAATACAGTCTTTACTATTTAGTTTGTATTCAAGCCAAGTTCCTCTATTTGGTATAATTTGAGATGTATAAATATTTCTACCATTTTTATCCATTTCCATACCATAGTATACACTTGGTGAACGAACTAATTGCGATACAATAACCCTTTCAGCACCATTAATAACAAATGTACCGCTGTCAGTCATTATTGGCATATCACCAAAAAATAATTCTTGCTCTTTTACTTCACCAGTTTCGTTGTTGAATAAACGAGCTTGAACTTTTAGTGGAGCAGCATACGTTGATTTTCTCTCTTTACATTCTTTTATACTTAATCTAGGTTCATCGAATGAATAATCACCAATTTCTAGTGATAAAGAACCAGAAAAATTATCTACAGGAAATAATTCATCTAATACTTCACGTATTCCAACTTCGATAAAGTCCTTATACGAACTTTTTTGGATTTCAAGCAAATCCTTAAGTTCTAGTGAATTCTCACTGCGTGAAAAGTCTCTTCTTTCACGATCTTTACATACTTTTTTTACTTTATAAGCCACGTGCTTTCACCCCTAACAATAATATTCAAAGAACATGTTTCCAGGCTAAAAAAAGAAACATAGTACCAATTTAAAATGTTACCAGAAAAGGTTTGTTTTGTCAATAAATATTGAAAAATTTATATTAAAAAAGTTTTAGAAATTTTTAATAAAGAAAAAAGATAATTTTCATTATCTCATTCTAAGCATATCATTTTCCGATTTTATACCTAAATTATATGCTTTAATATCTTCTAAATCGCTATCAATTTGATATCTTTCAGCATATGTTACAGGAACTATTCCTTGAGATCTAAATATATTTTTCAAAATTTCTTTTTCATATGCTTTAGTTTCACCAGATAATGAAACATTTTTTGGATCTTTAGCTATTTCAGAAATATAATTTTTCTTTAAAATATCCAGTTTTATAGAATCTACTATAACTTTTTCTGGCTCACTTCTAAATGATTCTTCTGGTAATACAACATAATACATATGCCTTTTAGTATCAATTGTAAGACCCATTATTGAATTATTTCTTTCTTCTTCTTTTTCATTTGCGTACACATCAATATCATATGTACCATTTTCTTCATATACCTTTATCATAAATTATATACCCCCTGATTGGCTTAGTATACTATCATATAAGTTGTTTTTTGTCAAATTATTATGTAATTGTTAATTTATTCATAATAAGTATATGTTTTTAAATAAAAAAAGATAACAATAATTATCTTTTGTTAATTATATCAAGTTCTGGATTCATCCTAAAATTATATATTTTTACATCCTTTTCTAAAGCATTATCTTTTTGACATATTATATCAATTCCCAATTCATTAAATATTTCTCTTAATATGTCTTTTTCATATGTTTTAGTTTTGCCAGACATTCCTAATTTTGATGGATCTTTTGAAATTTTATTTAATATGAATTTACTAAAAAGATCTCTATTTATTACATCTTTAATTACTTTAACATTTTCGTTTTTTCTTTTTTCGTTTGGTAAAGCAATATAATACATATGCCTTTTAGTATCTACTGTTATATTAATTAAATTATCCTCTAATTTTACATCACTCATATTTGCATGTATAACAATTTCATATATATCTTTATTTTTTTGTACATTTATCATATAGATCACCCTCTTTTCAGTTGTCCTAATATGTTATCATACAATATATTATTTGTCTACTTTTTTGCTTTCAATATATAAAAACCATTATCTCTTTTTACTATTTCAAAATTATATATATCACTCATATCTTTTATAAGTGATTTTGCACCTTGATCTTTTCTTATTACTATCCATAGTTCTCCATTTTCATTTAAATAATTAGATGCACCTATTATTATTTCATATACCTTTGTTTTACCTGCATGTATTGGAGGATTTGTAATTATCATATCATATTTATTTTTTATATTTTCATATACATCACTAATAAATACATTTGCATTATCTATTTTATTTTTTAATAATGTTTTTTTTACTAAGTTTACTGCTTTTTCATTAACATCAATCATATCCACAGTATAATTTTTATTTTGCTTTGAAATATATATTCCAATAGGTCCACATCCACATCCTACATCTAGAAAAGATAATTTATTACCTAAATCTATATTTTCTAGTAAAACTCTTGTTCCATAATCAAGACCTTTCTTATTAAAAACACCGTTATCCGTATAAAAAATAAATTCAGTATCTTTTACTCTTGCATTTATTTCATTAATGTTTTCTTTTAAATTCTTATTATTAGTAAAATAATGTTCCATTTTTCTTCACCAAATATATTCTATCATAAATAAATAAAAAAACATAGATTTCTCTATGTTTTAAACTTAAGCTATTTCTACTGAAGCTCCAGCTTCTTCTAATTTAGCTTTGATTTCTTCTGCTTCTTCTTTAGAAATTTTTTCTTTTACAGCTCCACCATTATCAGCGATATCTTTAGCTTCTTTTAATCCTAAACCAGTGATATCTCTTATAACTTTGATAACTGGGATTTTAGTAGCACCAGCACTAGTTAATGTAACAGTAACTTCTGTTGGTCCTTCATCTACTGCTGCTGCAGGAGCTGCTGCAACTGCAACTGCACTTGGATCTACTCCAAATTCTTCTTTCATAGCGTCTACTAAGTCTTTAATTTCTAAAATTGTCATTTCTTTTAATGAAGCGATAAAATCTTCTCTTGTTAATTTAGCCATTTTAAATTCCTCCTAATTTCTTATTTTTTATTATTCACTTTTTTGTTCGCTAAGTAAATTTAAAGCGATTGATAAATCTTTGACAGTTCCTATTAGGCCACCAGCAAGCATAGTAAGTAGTCCTTCTCTTGATGGAATTGTAGATAATGCTTTGATTTCATCTAGAGATGTTACATTGCCATCAACTATACCACCTTTAATTTCTAAAGCTGGATGATCTTTAGCAAATGTACTTAATGCTTTGATTGGAGCAATAGCATCGCTTGAATAAGCAATTGCACTTGGACCTGCTAGGCAATCGTCAAGATTATAGTTTAGACTATCAAGTGCTCTTTTAGTTAAAGTATTTTTCCAAACTTTGTACTTTGAATCGCTTTCACGAAGTATTTTTCTAAGTTCAGAAGTTTCTTCAGCTGTAAGACCACGATAATCAAATAATATGAATGAAGCATTATTTTTAGCTACTTCTGTTATTTCATCAACAACTGTTGCTTTTGCTTCTACTATTTTTTGACTAGCCATATTCTTCCTCCTATCAAATTTATATCAAAAAAGTCTTTGTACTAAAGACAAAGACTTAAAATAAGTATTAAGTAATTGTCCTCGGTAAGAAATATTAAGCTTTCGCTCTTACTGTCTTAGGTACAGAAAAACTTTTTGATAAACTAATTATATAATTATTTTTATTATTTGTCAAATGAGCTTAAATCGATTTTAATTCCAGGACCCATTGTAGGTGCTACTGAAATATTATTTAAGTATTGACCTTTAACTGTAGATGGTTTTGATTTAATTATAACATTTACAAAAGCATCTAAGTTTTCAACTAACTTATCAGCATCGAATGATACTTTACCAATAATAGCATGAACGTTACCATATGAATCTGTTCTGTATTCAACACGTCCTTTTTTAATATCATCTATAGCTTTTTTAACATCTGTAGTAACTGTTCCAGTTTTTGGGTTTGGCATAAGACCTCTTGGCCCTAAAACCTTACCTAATTTACCAAGCATTGGCATCATTTCTGGTGTAGCAATGATTACATCAAAATCTAACCAGTTTTCTTTTTCGATTTTTTCAACTAAATCAGCATCTCCAACAAAGTCAGCTCCTGCTTCCTTAGCGATTTGTGCTTGATTTGTTTTAGATAAAACTAAAATTCTTTTTGTTTTACCTGTTCCATTTGGTAATACGATTGCACCTCTTAATTGTTGATCAGATTTTCTAGTATCTAGATTTAATTTCATAGCTACTTCAACTGAACCATCAAATTTACTTGTGCTAACTTTTTTAACTAGTTCTACAGCTTCTTCTTTTGTATATGCTTTACCTTTTTCTATTTGGTTTAAAGCTTCAATATATTTTTTACTTTTCTTTGCCATTTTACTTTCCTCCTTTGTGGTTTTAGCGGATATTCCTCCCACATAGGTTTAACCTATATGATAAAATTCCTACTCAGTTATTTCGATTCCCATATTACGTGCTGTACCAGCAATTATTTTTTCTGCTTGTTCAACTGTATAAGCATTTAAATCTGGTAATTTAGTTTCAGCTATTTCACGTAATTGAGCTTTAGTAATAGAACCAACGATTTCGTTAGCACCTTTACTTGATGCTGATTTTACTCCTGCTGCTTTCTTAATTAAGAATGCTGCTGGTGGAGTTTTTACTTTGAAATCAAATGATCTATCGTCATAAACGAATACCTCAACTGGTAATACATCTCCCATTTTATCTTTTGTAGCGTCATTAAATCTGTTACAAAAATCTGGTAATGCGATACCTGCAGGTCCTAACGCTGTACCAACTGGTGGTGCTGCTGTTGCTTTACCAGCAGGAATTTGAAGTTTGATCTTTTTTACTATTTCTTTTGCCACGAAAAACACCTCCTATTATTTTTTTTCGTGAGTGGTCAAACGGACTATTTGCCTCCCAACTTAAATCTATATATATAAAAATACATAGCCGGTTATTATATTATCACTTTTCTTTATAAAAATCAAGTGATTAATTATCATGTTCTATTTGAGTTAAGTCTACTTCAACAGCAGTTTCTTGACCAAATAGATCTATATTAACTTTTGCTTTACTATTTTCTTTATCTATTTCAAATACTTTACCAACCATTAATTTGAATGGTCCATCTGTAATTTTAACTCTATCTCCAACTTTTAAGTCAACAATTACTTCTTTAGTACTCATTCCCATACTATTTAGTATTTTCTCTATTTCATGTGGAAATAAAGGGAATGGTTTAGCACCTTTACCAGATGATCCTAAGAAACCTGTAACACCTGGTGTATTACGAACAACATACCAAGCTTCATCAGTCATAATCATTTCTACTAAAACATAACCTGGGAACATCTTTTTTGTTTTTTCTTTTTGTTTTCCATCTTTTATTTCTATTTCTGTAGTTTCTGGAACAATTACTCTAAAAATGTAATTTTGCATTCCCATAGATTGAATTCTCATTTCTAGTTTTTCTTTAACTTTAGTTTCATGTCCAGAATAAGTATTTACTACATACCATTGCTTTTCTTCCATCTTCACACCTCTATATTAAATCATTTATTTTTTCAATTAAGCTACTAAAATCTATCATTTTAATTAATGATACAATATATTCAATTAATACAAAGAATATTGCAAAAAATATAATAAATAATATAGTAACTATTACATTCTTTAATAAATTCTTTCCTTTACACCATCTTATTTTATCTAATTCTTTTTTCATATCAGATATAAATTTCTTAATTTTACTCATATATACCTTCCTCAAATCAAAATAAAAAACACTTTCGTGCATCTATACCGATATTACCATAAAAAAAAGGATTAGTCAATCCTTTTTATATTATTTATCTTAGTTTTTGTGAAAAATTAGTGAAAATGTCAGTAATTTAAAAATAAATAATTAGTGAAAATG
>URBY01000011.1 GCA_900546245.1 uncultured Mycoplasmatota bacterium
AAATATATCCAGTAGGAAGTATATACATGAGTACAGAAGATGATACAGTAGAAAAAGTACAAAGTAAATTTGGAGGAATATGGGAAAAGTATGCACAAGGTAGGACATTAATAGGAGAAGGAACAGGTACTGATAGTAATGGACTAGTTCAAACATTTACAAATAATTCTACTGGAGGAGAATATACACACAAGTTAACAATATCTGAAATGCCTAGTCATACACATCCACATAGTGAACATATTGTAGATGGTGATTATGGATATGTTCCAGCAGGATCACATATTGCATCTTTTGTTCATGCTCTATCATCAAACGATTCTAGAAATGGGGTGTTTACAGATAGAGGACCTACGGCTGTCGTCGACACTGGTCTTATAAGACAAAATGGTGGTTCAGAATCACATAATAATATTGAACCATACATAGTAACATATATGTATAAAAGGATTAATTAGGAAATTTCTATAAATTTAGGGGAATTTCTTTTTTTTTAGCGAATATAAAGTATATGAGATATATTAAAAATTTAATAAATAGAAGAAAAATAACAAAAGAAAATTTATTTAAAAGTAAAGAATTACTTGATAATGTAAATGGTTATTCACTTGATAAAAAGCAAAGACTTGCGGTTATTGATTCTTCTGACAGCGCATTATTACTCGCAGGAGCGGGTTCAGGTAAAACTCTTACTATAGTTGGTAAAATAAGATACTTAATAGAAATATTAAAAATAAAAAAAGAAGATATATTATGTATATCATTTACTAATGATTCTGTTAATAGTCTTAAAAATGCATTACTTAAAAATTATAACTATGATATAGATGTATTTACATTTCATAAACTTGCACTAAATATTTTGAAAGATAATAAAAATATTGTTAATATTGCTTCTAGTGATGAACTTGATTATATTATAACTGAATATTTTTATTCAAATTTTTCAGGACTTAATATATTAGGAAAAAAGGAAGAATTTTATGAACTAAAAAAATTAATAGGAACTTTTATTAATTTATTTAAATCAAATAATTATGATTACATAAAGTTTGATGAAATATTAAAAAAATTAAAATATGGAAATGATTATATTTTTATAAAAATAGTAAGGGAAATATACCTTGAATATATGAGTGAATTAAAAAGTAAAAATGAAGTTGATTTTAATGATATGATAAATGATGCGATTAAGCTTCTAAATAAGGAAGGAAAAATTAAATCATATAAATACATAATTATTGATGAATGTCAAGATACATCTTTAACAAAATATAATTTGATAAAAACTATAAAAAATAAAACTCAAGCAAAATTATTTTGTGTAGGAGATGATTTTCAGTCTATTTATAGGTTTACAGGTTGTAATTTAAATATATTTTTAAATTTTAATAAGTATTATAAAAATTCTAGAATAATGAAAATAGAAAATACTTATAGAAATTGTAAAGATTTAATAAAAGTATCAGGTAATTTTATTATGAAAAATAATCATCAAATGAGAAAAAAGTTAAAATCAAGTAAAAAACTTAAAAGGCCAATAAAAATAGTTTATTATAAAAGTATAAAAGATTCCTTTGAAAAATTAATACTTGATATATATTCAGAAAATAATAATGGAATAATGGTTCTTGGAAGAAATAATAATGATATTTATAAATATTTAAATAGTAATTTTAGATTAGAAAATCAAAATATAATTTATTTAAAAAATGAAAATATAAAAATAAGGTATTTAACAGTTCATAAATCAAAAGGATTAGAAGAAGAAAATGTAATAATTATTAATCTTGAAAATAAGATTAATGGTTTTCCAAGTAAGATAGAAAATAATGAAATATTAAAATATGTATTAAATGAAAATGATAATTATCCATATGAAGAAGAAAGAAGACTATTTTATGTTGCTTTAACTAGGACAAAAAACAATGTATATTTATTTGTAAATAAAAAGAATGAATCAATATTTGTAAAAGAAATAGTTAATAATTATAAATCTTATATACAAATATTTAAAAATTATTTATAATTATTATAGAGGTGTATAAAATGGATGAACTTAAAATTCCTAATCATGTTGCGATTATAATGGATGGCAATGGTAGATGGGCAACAAATAGAGGTCTTAAAAGAAGTGATGGACATAAGGAAGGTAGTAAAACTTTAGAAAAGGTTGCAATTCACGCAATAAATAAAGGTGTTAAAGTTTTAAGTGTATACGCTTTTTCGACAGATAATTTTAAAAGAACTAAAGAAGAAGTAGATTACTTAATGAATTTATTTATTTTGATGTTTAAAACTAAGTTTAAAGTAATAGATAAGGAAAATATAAAAGTAATATTTTCTGGAAGAAGAGAACCACTTAGTAAAAACGTATTAGATGCGATGGACTCAATTGTAAAGAAAACAGAAAATAATACCAAAGGTATACTAAATATATGTTTAAATTATGGTGGACAAGAAGAAATAATAGATGGTACAAAAAAAATAATAGATGATATTAATAATGGCAAAATAAGTAAAGATGATATAACTAAAGAAAAATTTTATGAATATTTATATCAAGATTTACCACCAATTGATTTACTTATAAGAACTAGTGGTGAATATAGAGTAAGTAATTTTATGCTTTATCAAATGTCATATAGTGAATTTTATTTTACTAATACATTATTTCCAGATTTTGATGAAAATGAATTTGATAAGGCAATTGAATCATTTAATCATAGAGATAGAAGATTTGGTAAAAATTCTAAATAATTTAGTTTAAAAAGTGTCATATTTTGTATAATTTTATGTAAAATACGTGTATTTAATATAAAAATTTTATATAATATATTTATTAGGAGAGAGATAGATGAAGAAATGCATCATGATTTATAATTTCAAAAGTGGAAAGAAAAAAGATGATCAATTTTTAGATATAGTAAGTAAAATCTTAAAAGAGTATGATTATGATTTAGAAGTAAAATATACTAAGAAAAAAGGACATGCATCAAAGATTATAAAAGAATTACCTGATAATGTAGATCTTGTTATATCTGCCGGTGGAGATGGAACATATAATGAAGTTGTTTCTGGTGATTTAAAAAGAGAAAACAAACTTTTAATCGCAAATTTACCACTTGGTACTACAAATGATGTTGGTACCATGTATGGATATAATGGCAATTTAGAAGAATATTTAAGATCACTTCTAGATGGTGATATAAAGAATATTGATGTATGTAAAATAAATAATAGAGCATTTGTATATTTTGGTGGTATTGGTAGTTTTGTTAATGTAACATATGATACACCAAGAAAGTTAAAAGAAAAGTATGGAAGAAGTGCATATATAATATATGCTTTGAAACAATTCGCTGGTAAACTTAAAATCTATAATATAAAATATGAAATTAATGATAAGAAATATGAAGGCAAGTATTCATTTATATTCATTACAAATAGTTCATCAGTTGCGGGAATAAATAATATTTATCCTGATGTTAAACTTGATGATAATAAATTCGAAGTGCTTTTATGTGATATAAAATCGAAATTTGAATTAATAAGAAAAATATCTATGTTAAAAAGGATGGATATAAGAAATATACCAGGTATTGAATATTATGAAACAAATAATATTAAGATTGAATTTGATAAAGTTCCAAGTGATTCATGGTGTTTAGATGGTGAAGAAATGAAGCATAATACAAAGACATTTAAATTTGGAATATCAAAAGAAATAAATGTATTAATGCCAAAGAAAAATATAGATAAGTTATTTGTACAGGAGTAGTATATGAATTATGATATTAGAATATTATTTTTGCTCTTTTTAATGTATTCATTTACAGGATGGGCAATTGAAGTAATAGGTAAATTAATTGAAAAAGGAAAATTTGTAAATAGGGGATTTTTAGTAGGTCCATATTGCCCAATATATGGAGTTGGAAGTATCCTAATGATTATATTATTAAATAGATATATAAATGATCCACCAACTTTATTTATTATGAGTATTTTACTATTTTCAGTTCTTGAATATTCAACAAGTTATTTTATGGAAAAAATATTTAAAATTAGATGGTGGGATTATACTAGAAGAAAATTTAATATTAATGGAAGAATATGTCTTGAAACAATGATTCCATTCGGATGTGGTGGAATGTTTATTATGTATGTTGTAAATCCATTTTTTCTAAAATTATTGTCTCATATTCCAAGTACAGCATTAACTATTATTTCAATAGTACTAGCATTAGTATTTGTATTTGATTTATGTATGTCTACAAAAGTAATATTTAATTTAAAATCAACTGTAAGAAATATAAAAAAGGATGCAACAGAGGAAATAACTGCAAAAGTAAAAGACTTTATAATGAATAATGCTAAATATGCAAAAAAGAGACTTGTTAAAGCATTCCCTAAGTTAAAGATTAAATAGGTTATATATGTATAATCTATTTTTTTTTGAAAAAAATATAATAGGTGATAAATAATGAATCAGTCTTTATGGAAAAAAATTAAAAAAAATAACGAATATCATGATTTTAAAAAAGATGTTGATGTTTTAATAATAGGCGCAGGTTTATCTGGTATAAATACTGCATATTTCTTAAAAGATTCTAATTTAAAAGTATGCTTGATAGATGACGGAAAAATAGGTAATGGTGCGAGCGCTTATACAACAGGAAAATTAACATATCTTCAAAGTGATATATTAACCAAAATTCAAAATATATATGATTATGAAACCGCAAAAAAATATTTAGATTCTCAAATATACGCAATAAATTTAATTTGTAATATCATAAATGAAAATAATATAGATTGTGACTTAACAAAAAATGATTCATATGTATTTACAACATGTGACTCTAATAAATATATAATTGATAAAATATATAATTTTCTTAAAAAGTCAGATATAAAATCAGAATTAAAAAATAAATTACCAATTGATATTCCTTGTAAATATTCGTTAAAAGTAAGTGATACATACGTATTTAATCCTGTTAAATACATGTATTCTTTATGTGAAATAATAAAAGAAAAGATAAATATTTGTGAAAATGTTAGAGCGCTTAATATACAAAAAGATAATGATAAATACACCATAAATACTACTAAGGGAAGTGTTAAAGCAAAATATGTAGTAGTAACAACACAATATCCATTTTTTATTTGTCCAGGCTTAATACCATTTAAAACACATGTAGAAAAATCACATGTAGTTTCATCTAAAATAGATAAAATAGAAAATTTTAATGCTATAAATGTAGATGATGAAGTTTACTCAATTAGGTATTATAAAGATGGTGACTCATATATAATTTTTTCATCGGAAAGCTATAAAATGTCTAATCATATAAATTATGAAGAAAGACAAAATGAACTAGATAATAAATTTAAAAAATTATTTAATTTAGATGTTAATTACAAATGGAGTACTCATGATTTAATATCAAACGATTATTTACCAATTATTGGTGAAGTAGAAGATAGTTTTTTTATAAGTACTGCATTTAATAAATGGGGAATGACAAATAGTGTATTATCAGGCAAAATATTATCTGATTTAATCTTAAAAAAAGATAATGATTTTTCTAAGTTATTTATGCCAAACAGAAAAATTACATTAGAGAGAAGTATAAATTTTATAAAAGATACTTTAAATATAACAAAAATATTTGTTGCGACAAAAATAAATAAAAATAAAAGTTTTTATACTGATAGGGTTAAATTTATAAATATTAATGGAAAAAATTATGGAGTATATATAGATGAAAATAACCAAAAACATGTTATTAGAAATTTATGTCCACATATGAAATGTAGCCTTTTATTTAATTTTATGGATAAAACTTGGGATTGTCCTTGTCATGGTTCAAAATTTGATATTGATGGCAATGTTATTAAAGGCCCAAGTGTATATGACATAAAAAAAGATGTTTAAAATATTATTAAAGTAGGAGGAAAATATGAAAAAAATAGATATAAAAAAATTAATATTTTATATATTAATAACATACTTAATTGGTGTGCTTCCAAGTATATTTGTATTTGAAAGTATGAGTACATATAACACTTTAAATAAACCACCACTATCGCCACCATCAATTTTATTTTCTATTTTGTGGCCAATATTTTATTTACTTATGGGAATATCTATTTATATTATTATGCAGTCTAAAAGAAAACTCAAAAAAAATGCAAGAATAATATATTATATACAACTTATTACAAATGTGCTTTGGGTACCAATTTTCTTTGGATTTAAAGAATACTTTTTTTCATTTCTTTGGATACTTATGCTTATTGTTTTAGTTATTACAATGATATCAATTTTTTATAAAATAAGTAAAAAATCAGCATATATTCAGATACCATATTTATTATGGTTATTATTCGTATCATATTTAAATTTTGGTGTATTTGTATTAAATTAGAAAATAAATCCATACTAATTTCAGGTGATTAATATGGATTTATTTAAAATTGATACTTTTGAGGTTGTAGTAAGATGCGTTATTGCAATGACAACTTTATTTTTTATGACAAAATTACTAGGTAAGAAACAAGTTTCGGAACTTAGTTTATTTGATTATGTGGTTGGAATATCTATTGGTAATTTTGCATCTGAAATGGCTATTAATTTAGAAGCGAAATTTTTTAATGCAATGCTTGCGATTGTTGTATTTGGTATTCTTGCCTATATAATATCTATACTTACATTAAAAAGTTTAAAACTTAGAAAATTCTTTATAGGTTCACCTACGATATTACTAGAACATGGTAATTTAATTTATAAAAATATGAAAAAAAGTATGATTGATGTTAATGATATTTTAAGTCAAGCTAGAGAAATGGGATATTTTGATATTAGTGAAGTAGAATTTGCTATTTTAGAAGCAAATGGTAAAATTAGTTTTTTACCAAAAGGTGAATATAAGAATATAAATATTAAAGATATGAATTTAAAGATAGAAAAACAAGGATTATGTGCTAATGTAATAATTGATGGTAATATAATGAATGATAATTTAATTAATATAGGAAAAAATGAAAAATGGCTTTTACATGAGTTAGATGTTAAAGGAAAAAATGTAAGTGATATATTACTTGCAACTGTTGATATAAATGATAAACTTGTCATATTTGATAGAAGAAAAGATATTGATTCAAAAAAAGTATTAGAATAGTTTGACTGTAGGTTATTTTTCTGTTAAAATACTTAGTCAAAAGAAGGAAAAGATATGAATAAAATAAATTACCAAGATATTGATTTTAATGAACTAATAAAGTTAAATATAGAAAGCTCTGAAAGTATTATATATGTTGATAAAAAAAGAAAAAGATTATATAAAATATTTAAAACAAATGATATAGGGGAATTGCTTATTAAATCAGAAAAATTAGATATGTTAGTTCAAAAAAAACATATAAAAAGAATGATTGTTCCTGATACAAAAATAATAGATTGTGGTAATTTTATTGGTAGTGTTGAAGAATATATTAATGGAGTAGATCTTAGTGATATATTTAAAAAATATAATAATATAAATGATATCATGGGTATATTTATAAAGTCTTCTATTGCATTAGAAGAAATTCATAAAGAAGAAATTGTTGTCGCAGATGTACATGCTGGAAACATCAGAATTGATGAAAAAGGTAATCCATATTATTTAGATGCTTTATCTTGCTGTATTGGAGATAAAGAAAATGATATGATTTCTTGTTTATTATATGATTATTTTAAAGAAAAAGGTATTCAGATTCAAAAGGTAACTAAAGAAATGGACAAGTTATCATTTATGTTAATGATATATACGCTTTTATGTCAAAATATGTTTGATGAAAATAAAAAATTAGATTTTAATAGTAGATTTGAAAGATTAAAATATTTAAAAAAATTACTTGGTATATTTGAATTAGTAGAATCATCAGAAGAAAATATTGATATACCTTATTTTCATGAAATAATAAAACTAAATCATACAAAAAAATATAAAAAAGAAATGCACTAATATAGGCGTATTTTTTTTGTTATGTTATAATTAAAAAGGTGAATGATATGTTAAAAGAATTAATAGAAAATAATATGATTTTAGTGCTTCCAAATAACATGAAAGAAAATGTTGTAAAAGAAGTATCAAATTTAGATAAAATTTATAATATTAAATTTATGTCTTTAAAAGAATTAATTGATTCTTTAACATTTACTTATGATGAAAGAAGTATATATTATTTAATAAAAAAATATGATATGAATTATGATGTAGCAAATATATATTTAAATAATTTAAAATATGCGGTTAATAATGTATCAGATAAAACAAATAAATTAACTAAAATAAAAAATGAATTAATAGAAAATAATCTTTTAATTTATGATAAAAATATTGATAAGTTAATGGATAATAAAAAAATAAAAATATATGGTTATGATTATATAAGTAAGTTTGATTTAGATATTTTAAAGAAAAAAGGAATAAACGCACAAATTATAAATAAAAATGTATTAGATTTTAATCATGATGTTTATGAGTTTGAAGATATAAAGGATGAAATATATTTTATATTAAGTAAGATAATTGATTTATTAAATAATGGAGTTGATATTAATAATATAAAACTTTGTAATGTAACAAGTGAATATGAAAATGATATAAAAAGAATGTTTAAAATGTTTAATATTAACTTAAATATAAAAGATAATAAGAGTATAAAATCAAGTTTAATCGCAAAAGATTTTATTGATATTTTAGAAAATAATAGTATAGATGAAACATTAGATTTTATAACAAATAAATATGATATGACTCTTTCAAGTAATAAATATATTTTAGATGAAATAATAAAAATATTAAATAAATATACTTTTATTAAAGAAAAAAATATACTAATTTATATACTTAAAAATGAGCTTTCAAAAAATCATTTAAAAGAAATAAAAAAGAAGAGCGCAGTTAATATAATAGATTTAAAAGATAATATAATAAGTGAAAATGATTATGTATTTTTAATTGGATTTAATATGGGTAATATTCCAAAAATATATAAAGATGAGGATTATTTAAGTGATATTGAAAAAGAAAAATTAAATATAGAAAAATCATATGAAAAAAATAGTTTAGAAAAAAATGCAATAATAAATAGTATTAAATCAATAAAAAATCTATTTATAACATATAAATTAAAGACTAATTTTGATAGTTATATGCCATCATTATTAATAAGTGATATGAATTTAAATGTTATAAAAGATATAGAAAAAAAATATAATTATTCTAAAAAATATAATGAATTATTACTTTCAGAAAAGTTAGATAATTTAATAAAATTTGGAGAAAACGATAAAGATTTAGGTATTTTGTATTCAAATAGATTAAATGATAATTATTTAAAATATGATAATAAGTTTAAGGGTATAAATAAAGAAAAATTTAATGATAGTTTAAATGGTAAATTATTATTATCTTATTCAAGTATTGATAATTATAATAGATGCGCATTTAGATATTATTTAAATAATATACTTAAAATAACTGAGTTTGAAGAAACATTTGCGCAAAGTATAGGTACAATATTTCATGATGTATTATCAAAAGCATTTAAAGAAAATTTTGATTTTGATTTAGAATTTGAAAATGTTATAAAAGAATATGATTTTAGTAATAAAGAAGAATTCTTTATGAAAAAATTAAAAGAAGAGTTAAGATTTATTATAGATACAATTAATAAACAAAATAGTTTTAATTCATTAGATAAATCACTTTATGAAAATAAAGTATACATAAATAAAGAAGGTAATATTAAATTAACATTTATGGGTATTATTGATAAATTACTTTATAAAGAAGAAAATAATAAAACATATCTTGTAATAATAGATTATAAAACAGGTTTTCCACATACAAACCTTAATAATACAATATATGGAATTGATATGCAGCTTCCAGTTTATCTTTATTTAGCAAAAGAAGGTTTATTTAAAAATGCTGAAGTAATAGGATTCTATTTACAAAAAATTCTTAATAATGAAATAATTAGAGATCCAAAAAAGACATATGAACAGCAAAAAGAAGAAAATTTAAAATTATTAGGTTATACAATTGATGAACCAGAATTAGCATCAAAATTTGATTTTTCATATACAGATAGTGAAGTAGTAAAATCTTTAAAATTTGGACAAAATGGATTTTATGCATATTCAAAGGTATTATCAGAAGAAAAAATTAATAAGTTAATAGAAATTGTAAAAGATAATATAGATAATGCATTTGATAATATATTAAATGCTAAATTTGATATAAATCCTAAGAGGGTAGGAAAAGATAATATTGGATGTAGTTTTTGTAAATACAGTGATATTTGTTTTATGAAAGAAGAAGATGTTGTTCTTTTAGATGAACATAATAATTTGGATTTTTTATAAGGAGCATAATAAATGGATATTAAAATAGAAACAGATGATTTAAAATTTAAATTTAGAGTTTCAGCTGTATTTATTCATGATGGTAAATTACTTGTAGATAAATATAGAACAGAAGAATCATATTGTTTACCAGGCGGATATGTAAATTTAGGTGAAACATCTAGTGAAGGTATGATTAGAGAAATAAAAGAAGAGACAAATCTTGATTTTAATATAGTTAAATTTATGGGTATTATCGAAAATTTTTTTACTAATTTTGATAAAGATAAAACTCATGAAATAGATTTTTATTATAAAGTTGAATTAAATAAAGTAGAAGACTTACAAAATTTTGATTTAAATAGAATAGAAAATGATAATGGGTTCCTAATACATCATCATTTTAAGTGGATTGAAATATCAAAATTAAATGAATGTAATTTACTTCCAAATAGTATAAAAGAAAATATATTAAACGATACAGGTATATTTCATTATGTTATAAAGGAAGATTAATTTAAAAAAATATGATATAATTTGATTGTTGGGAGGTTTTGATTATGAGAAAAAGGAAACTAAATACACAGGATATTGTTGATAAGATAATTATATATGATTTATTAGGAGAATTTTCATCAACAAAAGAAATGTTAAAATGGATATCCAAGTTAAATAAATTACAAATTAAGAATATTTTAAGTTTAAATATTGATAAGAAAAAATTAAAATTTGATACTAAATTATTGATTGATGGAAATTTATTAAATACAGAAGATTATTTAAATAGAGTAAATGCAATTGTAAGTATTGATAATGCAAAAGGATGGGAACATTTATTTAAATATTTAGTTACACCAGAATTTTTAAAAAGTGAGAAGTTTTATAAAGATATAGAAACATTAAAAAAAGCAGATTGTGCTCAAAAACCATTATGGATAATTGGTGAACCTGATTTTATAAATAGTCCATATCATGATGAAGATTTTGAACTACTTGTTACAGCAAAAGATAATAGTGATAAAAAAAATGACTCTATTGTTCAAGAGGCAATCGCAACAATCGCAGAATGTGACGATTCAATAAAAAGCGGATATCACAAAGTTGATTTAAATACAGTTATGAAATATGGTTCAAAAGCACTTCAATTAACTCATTCTTATCCAGAATCGGGAATAAATATTTTAGCTACTAATCCTGTTTCATTAAAAAGTAAATATCATTTAGAAGATATGAAAATACTTGCAGAAAATCAAGAAATTGGTAACTTTTTATATGCTGTAATGACTGATTCAAGAGTAGTAAAAAGAAAAAATTATAGAAAAATAGTTAAAGAAATGGTAGATAATAAAAATAATAAAGAATATGTATTTTTAATATGTTATTATGCTATTGGTGAATATAAAACAAAATTTGCTCAATATTTTAATGACTTTTATGTTTTTAATCTTAGTCGTCATAGAGAAGATCTTCCAGATGTACTTAAAAGTATAGATAAAAAAATAAATTCTGATGATAAAACTGATGTAGATGGATTAGAAAAAAATATAAAAAGCTTAGCAAAGAAAATCCAATAGTATTGAAAAAAAATAAAATATGTGATATTATGTATACAGATGAAGGAAACTTCATAAAATAAAAAAGAGGAGCATTTAATTTGTCGAGTGAATGTCGCCTCTAAATTAATGAGTTGACACTCAATCAAAGATGATGAGTGTCTATTTTTTTATTGCTAATACTAGTAATGTAGAAAGTAATAAAATGATAGCAATGAGTTTTAAAACTTTTATTATAAAAGTCTTAATTTTCATCAATATCAACCTCCTTTCTTTTTAAAGATTGGAGGACGACACTCACATTAAATGTTCCTAATAAAATTATATAGTAATAATGCTTATAATACAAGGGAAAAATTATAAAAAGTTAACAAAAAATTAATTAATAATCAATTGATAAAATAGTACATTTATGGTACTATTTTTATATACGAAAAGATAGGTGAAAAGTATGCCAAATTGGACAAAAGAACAAAGTGATGCGATAAATAAAGATGGTACAAATATAATTGTATCTGCTGGGGCTGGATCTGGTAAAACAGCGGTTTTATCTGAAAGAGTACTTAGAAAATTAAAAGAAGGAGTAAATGTAAATGAACTTCTTATTTTAACGTTTACTAAGGCTGCCGCAAAAGAAATGAAAGAAAGAATAAGAAAAAAAATAAAGAAAGAACCATCGCTTTCAGCACAATTAGAATTAATTGATTCAGCATATATAACTACATTTGATAGTTATTCCTTATCAGTACTTAAAAAATATCATTACTTACTTAATTTACCAAAGAATATTGGTATTACTGATTCAACACTTGTTCAAATTAAAAAAGAGGAAATACTAGATAATATATTTGAAGAATTATATGAAGAAAAAAATGAAAAATTTGAAGAATTTATTAGTACTTTTTGTACAAAAGATGATAAAGAAATAAGAAATTATTTATTAAATATATATTCAAAACTAGAACTTAAAACAGATAAGAAAGAATATTTAGAAAAATATATAAATGAATACTTTAATGAAGAAAAAATAAGAAATGATATAGATTTATTTGAAAAAAGTATTCTTAAAAAGAAAGAAAAAATAGAAGAAAATGTAAAAGAATTATCATTTTTAATGGATGGAAAAAATTATACTAAATTACTTGATTCGTTAAGTCCACTATTAAATAGTGAAAACTATAGAAATGTTAAAATAAACCTATCAGTAAGTATGCCAAGAATGCAAAAATTATCAGATGAAGAAAAAGAACTAAAAGAAGAAATAAATGATGGAATAAAAGAACTTAAAAATATATGTATATATGAATCAACAGATGAAATATATAAAAGTATTTTATCTACTAAAAAATATGTAGAATGCATAATAGATATATTAACATTTTTAAATGATAGAATAACAAAATATAAACTTGAAAATAATATGTATGAATTTAATGATGTAGCAGCTCTTTCAATAAGAATATTAAAAGAATTTCCATTTGCTAGAGAAGAAATAAAAAATAGTTTAAATGAAATAATGATAGATGAATACCAAGATACTAATAATGTTCAAGAAGAATTTATTTCCCTTATTTCAAACAATAATGTATATATGGTTGGTGATATAAAACAATCAATATATAGATTTAGGAATGCAAATCCATATATATTTAAAAATAAGTATGATAATTATAAAAATAATAATGGTGGGATAAAGATAGATTTAAATAAAAATTTTAGATCTAGAGAAGAAGTTTTAAACAATATAAATGATGTGTTTAGAATTATTATGGATGATGAAATAGGTGGCGCAAATTATAAAGAATCACATGAAATGGTATTTGGGAACTTAACTTATAATAATGAAGGAAAACTAAATCAAAATAATGATTTTGAAATATATAATTATGAATATGATTCAAAAGGATTATTTAAAAAGGAAGAAATTGAAGCATTTATAATTGCGAATGATATAAAAGAAAAAATAAATAATAATTATAAAATATTTGATAAAGATGAACTTATTATTAGAAATGCAGAATATAATGATTTTGTTATTCTTATGGATAAATCTAGTAACTTTGATTTATATAAAAGAATATTTGAGTATTTAAATGTTCCACTTACTATAGAAAAAGATGAATCTATAATAGAAGAAGTTATATTAAAAGTACTTAAAAATTTACTAATATTAATAAGTAAAATTTATGAAAAAAATTTAGATGTTGAGTTTAAATATATGTTTATATCAGTTGCGAGAAGTTTCTTGTTTGAAATGAGTGATGAAGAAATATTTGATATATTTAATAATAACTCGTTTAAAGATAATGATTTATATATAAAAGCAAAGAGTATAAGTGAAAAATTAGATTATGTAAATATTAATTCTTTAATAGTAGAAATAATTGATACATTTGAAATATATGAAAATATATCAAAAATAGGTAATGTTAATTCAAATATAACAATACTGGATTATTTACTTAATTCATCTACTAGTTTTATAGATAATAATATGGATATTTATGATTTTATAAATTATTTAAAAGATTTAACTACCAAAGGATATGATATCAAAATAAATAGAAATAGTGGTGAAAAAAGTAGCGTTAAGATAATGACTATTCATAAATCCAAGGGACTTGAATATCATATTTGTTATTATTCTGGATTATATTCAAAATTTAATATTAGTGATTTAAATGATAAATTTATTTTTGATAATAAATATGGAATAATTTCACCATATTTTGATGAAGGAATAAGTAATACAATATATAAATATTTATTAAAAGAAGATTATATTAAAGAAGAAATAAGTGAAAAAATTAGATTATTTTATGTAGCACTTACGAGGGCAAAAGAAAAAATGATTTTAGTAACTGATTTAAATCAAGGTAAAAAAAGTAAAGATAGAATTAAATATAGGTCATTTAAGGATATAATGTTATCTGTAATTGATAACTTTAATGACTATATAACTAATATAGATATAGAAAAACTAGATATAACTAAAGACTATAAAAAAATAAAACAGACAAATTATTTAGATTATATAACTAAAACAGATGAGAAACTTGATATAAAAGAAATCTTAATTGAGAATGAAGAATTAGATGAAAAATCATTTTCTAAAAAGATGACTAAATTAATTACAAAAGAAGAAAATGATTCAATAAAATTTGGACTTGATATGCATTATGCTCTTGAAGTAACTGATTTTATAAATCCAAATTTTGATAATATGGATAATTTTATAAAGAATAAGATTATTAAGTTTTTAGATAATGATTTACTAAAAAATATAAAAAATGCACAAATATATAAAGAATATGAATTTGTTTATGAAGAAGAAAATGAAAAATATCATGGAATAATAGATTTAATGCTTATATATCCTGATCATATAGATATTATTGATTACAAACTAAAAAATATAATTGATGAAAATTATATAAATCAATTAAATGGTTATAAGAAATATATTGAAAATAAAACAAAAAGACATGTTAATACATACTTATATTCAATACTTGGTGAAAAAATTGAAAAAATTAGTTGTTAATGAAAATAAAATATGTTAAAATACATTTAGAAACAAGGAAGAAGAAGAGTAAAATATAAGTTATTAAAGAGAGTCTATGTATGGTGTAAATAGATATAATGAGTATTTGAAAGAAGCTTTGGAGTTTAAACCGCATAGCAAGCGTTAAAAGCAAAAGAGAGCATAGTAAGTCTATGAAGTAAGGTGGTACCGCGAAAAAAATCGTCCTTATAATCATAGGCTTTTTTTATTTAATGAAAGGGTTGATTATTATGACAAATAAAGAATTTGCTGAATTTTTATTACCAGGAGTAAAACATACTTGGCAGGAATATGAAGAAATGTATCCAGAAAGAGATTTAAAGGAAGGCGCAATAGTAACAAGATATGCACCTAGTCCAACAGGACTTCCACATATGGGAAATTTATTTCAATGTTTTATTGCTAAACAATTTGCAAAACAAACAGATGGTGTATTTTTTTTAAGAATTGAAGATACTGATACTGCTAGAACTGTAGAAAATGGTGTATCAAAAATTTTAAATGTGCTAAAAGATTTTAATATTACTTTTGATGAAGGTATGACTAGTGATACAACTGAAAAAGGAAAATATGGTCCATATAAACAAAGTGAAAGAAAAGATATATACTGGGCATATGCAAAAAAATTAATAGAAGAAGACTTAGCATATCCATCATTTGCGACTAAAGAAGAATTAGATACTATAAGAGAAACACAAGAAAAATCAAAACAAAGAATAGGTTATTACGGAAGATGGGCAAAAGATAGATTTATTCCAAAAGAAGAGGCTGTAGAAAGAATTAAGAATGGAGAAAAATTTGTAATAAGATTAAAATCTCCAGGTGATTTTTATAAGACAGTAGTATTAAATGATTTAATAAAAGGGAAAATTGAAATGCCAGAAAATGATATTGATGAAGTAATTATTAAAAATGATGGACTTCCAACATACCATTTTGCTCATGCAATAGATGATCATTTAATGCATACAACACATGTTATAAGAGGTGATGAATGGGTTTCATCTACAAATAAACATATTCAATTCTTTAATGTACTTGGATTTAAGACACCAAAATATGCGCATATCGCACCACTTATGAAAGTTGATGAAGAAACAGGTAATAAAAGAAAAATAAGTAAAAGGAAAGACCCAGAATTCGGACTTGTTTACTATCATGAAGAGGGAATTCCAATTGAAGCAGTAATGCTTTATCTTGCAACAATAACAAATTCAAACTTTGAGGCTTGGTTTGATTGCAACAAAGATGCAAGTATAGATGATTTTAAATTTGAATTTAAGAAAATAGGTTCAAGTGGAGGAACATCATACGATTTACCAAAATTATTTAATATTTCAAAAAATTATTTAAGCAAGTTAACAAAAGATGAAATATATGATAGAGTTCTTAATTATTCAAAAGAATTTGATACTGAATTCTATGATTTACTTGTTAAATATGAAGATTATTCAAAATCCATATTTAATATTGAAAGAGAACAAAAGAAACCAAGAAAAGATTACGCAACATATGCAGATGCTAAAAAACAAATTTGGTATATGTATGATGAATTATTTGATAAGTATTTTGAAAATTATGATTTTGGAAAAATTACTGATAAAGAAGAAATCAAAAATATAATTAATATATATATAGATGAATATTATGATGAAAATGATGATAAAGATACTTGGTTTAATAAGATTAAGGAATTAAGTGAAAAGTTAGGATATGCTGGTAATATGAAAGAATATAAAGAAAATCCAGATGCATTTAAAGGAAATGTTGCAGATGTTTCTACTGTAATTAGAGTAGCATTAACATCAAGTTCTATGACGCCTGATTTATATGAATTATTAAGATTAATGGGTAAGGATAGGATTAAGGAAAGATTTAGTAAATTAAACTAAGTCTTTTTTTGTAAATAATGCGTAAAATAAATATCAAATATGTATATGAAATAATATAAAATGATATAATAAAACTAGTAAATTAGATGTTTTAGGAGGGTGATGAAAATAATGAAAGAAATAGTAATAAACAAAGGTAAATTAAAAGATGATGAAATAACAGAAGTATTAGATAAAGCTAGAATAGTTCTTAGAAATGATGATGGTGAATTTATTTTAAGTCACTTTGAAAGAGTATACTTTTTACCAGGTGGTAAAGTAGAAGTTACTGAAACTCCTGTTGATACTGTAAAAAGAGAATTATTAGAAGAAACTAATATACATATTATGCTTGATGATATTTCTCCATTTGTTTTAGTAAAAAATTATTTAAGAGATTATGAATCAAGTGATGGTACTATTGTTAATAGACTTGTTAATACATATTATTTTACTGGTTTTACATCAAAAGATGATATAGAGTATTTTAATTTAACAAGAGCAGAAAAAAGAGATGATTTAAGAGCTTTCTTTGTTAGTATGGAAGATGCTAAAGAATTATTAAAAGAATATAATAAAGATAATCCAAAAGCAGCATATTTAGCAGTAGAAACCATAAAAGTATTAGATGAATATGAAAATCTAGAGATTGAATAAATCTCTTTTTCTTTTTATTGTAAATAATTTTAATTTGTTATATAATATAGGAAAGAAAGATTTAGGTGAATTTTTTATGAATAATGATTTATATAATAGGGTAAGTGAATTTTTAAAGAAGTATCCACTAACAATTGCTTTTAGATTAAGTAAACATTTAAAGGTTCTTGAAAAACATTTGAATGCGGATGAAGAAGTTATATATATTTTTCCAGCTCAAAAAAATCCAAGTCCATTTGATATATTTTCAACATGTGTAATTGCATTTACAAATAAAAGAATATTAATTGCACAAAAAAGAGTAATTCCAGGTTATAGAATAAATTCAATAACACCTGACTTATTTAATGATTTTCAAGTATATAAAGGATTAATATTTGGAAAAGTAGATATTGATACTGTAAAAGAAATGGTTCAATTATCTAATTTAGATCCAAGAAGTTTAGTTGAAATTGAAACAAACTTATCAGAGTATTTATTAACTATGAAGCCAAAATTTGTTAATAAAGATGAAAAAACGAGTAATTAAATCTCGTTTTTTTTAATATAATATTGTAAAAGAAAGTTTTTTTTGTTATAATGATTATGCGAAAAAGCATTTGGGTCTATAGCCAAGTGGTAAGGCATGGGACTGCAACTCCCTGATCGTTGGTTCAAATCCGACTAGGCCCTCCAAATTATGCAGGTGTAGTACATCGGCTAGTACGCGGCCTTGCCAAGGCTGAGAGGGCGGTTCGATTCCGCTCACTTGCTCCAGTGACGTTTCTGTTCGAACTTTTATAGTTTGAACTTGAGATACATATCAATCCGTTCGGGTTGATTTTTTTGTGTTTACAAAAGAATTAATAAGGAAAGGATGTGATTTTTATGATAAAGTTTACTACACAAGAGTTAGAAATGGAAAGTAATCTTAAACAACGTATTGAGTTTATTTGTGAGTTTTGCCATACTACACCAAAGATTATCAATGGTAGTATCAAACGAATAAACAATACTAACTTGAACTACCTAGAACCACATAAAATCATTATAAACAATACTACTTTTCTAGCATTTAACTATTCTACTGATATTTATGTAGGTAATTTAAGTAAAAAGATTAAATTAGTAGAACTTGAAGATTACATAAAGAATATGGCTTAAACACTAATGAGTTTTGCAAATGATATTGACTTTTTCTCTTTAAAACCTTATCATATAAAGCGAAAACAAGGGGAATTTACATACCAAATCTTTTTAATGGGGTTATGATTTGGAAGTACACAATTTAAAAACATAAGTTAAAGAGATAAAGGTAGTAGATGTATCTATGGGCTTTTATCTCTTATTTTTTTAGAAAGGATGTGGAATAATTATGAACGAAGAAAAGAAATTATGTGGACTATATTTGAGAGTAAGCACGGAAGATCAAGCACGTGAGGGTTTTAGTTTACCAGAGCAAAAAGAACGACTAGAACAATTTTGTAAGTTTAAAGATTATGAGATAGTAGATTATTACGAAGATGCTGGTATAAGTGCTAAAACAGGCAATTTAAGACCTGAATTTGAAAGACTTAAAGAAGATATTAAAAGTAAGAAAATCAACACCATAGTTGCTTTAAAACTAGATAGAATAACTAGAAGTATCTTTGACTGGGAAAAGTTAATGACATTTTTAGAAGAAAATGATGCTTACCTAGACTGTGCTAATGATGAAATAAATACTACTAATGCTAATGGTAAGATGATTTCAAGACTTTTAATGAGTGTTAGTCAAAATGAAATAGAAAGAACAAGTGAGAGAACAAAGATAGGTTTAGCAGGTGCGATTAAGCAAGGACATATTCCAAGTCAAGCACCACTAGGTTATAAACACGAAGATAAGAAGTTAGTAATTGACTACTCTACTAAAGATATTGTAAAAAGAATATTTAATCTATATTATGAGGGTAATTCTTATCAAACTATATCTAATTTACTAAATGAAGAAAAGGTATTAGGTAAGAACAACTGGCGAGATTCTTCTATCACTGCAATACTTGAAAACGAAATATATAAAGGTGATTTCGTTCATGGTAAAAGAACAAAGCACCCTACTTATTACTTTGATGTTGTAGAACCTATTGTATCTAAAGAATTATGGGAAGAATGCCAAGTGCAAAAGAAAAAGAACTCACGTAGTTATCAAAGAACTTTAACTTATCTATATTTACAGAAACTAACTTGTCCTAAATGTGGTCGCTTAATGGGTGGAAAAGCCACAAAAAAGAAAAATGGTAATGTTTACTATTACTACTATTGTACTGACTGCAAAGTTAATTTAAAAGAAAATGTTATAAATGAATATTTTGATAATTTCGTACAGGAGTTAGTAGAATATGATAGTGTTGTTAATCAATTCTTCCTACCAATGATTAAACAAAAATTTGATGAACCTAGAGAACAATTAGAAAAGGAACTTTCAAAACAAAATGATAAACTAGAACGTATTAGAAAAGCATATATTGAGGGTGCATTTGATTTAAAAGTTTATAATGAAGAAAAAAAAATTGTTGAAGATGCTATCACAAAATTAAATGATGAACTAACTGATACCAATAGTTGTGAAGAACTTAACTTTACTCCACAAGATATACTTTTAAAACGAGATATTGATTATATTAACCGAGTTAAGTTAAAAGATGAATATAAGAAAAGAACTAAAACTTGGAAAGACTATACTAGAGAAGAAAAATCTGATTTAATTATGAGATATGTAGATGAGATAAAATTAAAACAAAGGAATAGTCTAATATACGTTGATGAAATACTATTTAGAGAAAGTATTTGCAAACCTTGTAATGAGTTATTTGATAAAGGTTATATTGATGTTAAAACCCCTGCTTTATTTGGTAATTTAGTTGGTGAACTCCGATTCAGTAATTATCTACCTGAAGAAGAAGTTGGTAAACACATAATGAGATTAAGGCAATACTATGATGTCGGTTATGAAGAAGCAACGTATTTTGTAGAAGATAGAGTTTTCTATTTTAACTTTATAAGAGATGACCGAGCAATAATAAGAGTATTCCCACTTGAAGATTATTGCAAGATAGACCCTGATATAAAAATGAAAGAGTATAAGTATGGAATTATCTATATTCGTGGTAAAGATGAATTTCAAATGCAAGATATAAATTCTGCATTTAACTATATACCTGATGAAACCAATGATAGTGTTATCTATATGAAAGAACCAATACCAATAGAAATAGGTGTTAAACCAGTAAATATGGAAACAATGAAAAATGATACTTCTAGTCAAGGGTAAATTTATTTACTCGTGAAACCCTTGACTAGAAATAATTAAATAAATAATGGAGCAAGTTTAAAACAAAAAAGTTTACTTTTCTTGTTTTAGACTTATCTATCATAAAAGATTTTTTGCTAACTTTTTAATGAAAAAAGTTATAACAAACGTGGCACGTTTTGTTGAACGAAGTTCAATGAAAGTGGCGATAGTTTGTTACCAAGACTTATGTAATTTTGTTTTATTGCGTTAGCTTTAAAACATTATGGAATAAGTCAAAAGGGTTCTAGGGAAGCCCTAGCCCACGAGGTAATTTTGATGGTACGTCAAAATACCTAGGGGGTTAAACATTTTGACAAAGCCAAAATAAGTTTAAAATAAGGAGTGTGATTTTATATATGGACTTTGAATATAAACGAGAATTTTATAATTTAAAATATGGTAAATGCCATCTAATTGATGAGAAAGAAAACTTGTATTTAATCTATGCTGATAATTGTTTTAATCACTATATCGTTTGTACCTATATTGAACCAAATTCTAATGCAATGATGAATCAAGAGTTCTTCCCTACTTTAGAAGATGCAAGAAAATATTTTAATGATAAATAAGGGGGTTGATAGTTTATGAGCGAATTGTCTTACTCACTACATTTAAGTAGTGATAAAAATAGAAAGCCATCATCAAAAAATATGGCAAAGAACAATACTTCTGGTTCTACCTCTCTATCTAATAATGCTATCCAAAATGCAAAGCAATTATCAAGAGTAGATAAACATAACTATCGTAAGTATGATAACAATAGCGAATTGATAGAAATAATCAAAGGTACTACTTCTCTTTATGAAGATGTTAAAAATCTCTATTTAGAAGAATTTGAAGAAGCAAGACTTGAATATAACAAAGAGCAAGAAAATAAAGGTAGAAATGATAGAAAGATTACTGATTACTTTAAAAAGATAAGTGATAATACTAAAAACGATCTTGCTTGTGAGATTATTATAGAACTTGGAGATAAAAAATACTGGGACACTAAAGATGATAAATTTAAACATAAAATGACTAATGTCTTTAAAGAACAACTTAATGATTTACAAGAGTTAGTTCCTGATTTTAAAATAGCAAGTGCAATTATTCATTATGATGAAACAAGTCCACATCTTCATGTTGTAGGTGTACCAATAAAATATAAAAGCAAAAATGGTATGTCTAAACAAGTTGGTAAAGGCGATGTTTTCACTAGAGATAGTTTACGTACTATTCAAGATAAAATGAGAACATTGTGTATTGCAAGTTTTAATAAAGAATATGGTCTTAATAATATCTTAAAGAAGAAAGAAAAAGGCAGAAATAAAGACATAAATGTTAAAGATATGACTAACTACCAAGCAATGAAAGAAGAACTTAATAAGAACAAAGAAGCATTAGAAATTGCGAGTAAAAAATCTAGTGAACTTGATAAAACTACAAATGATATTAAAGATACTATCAATAATCTAAAAAAAGCACCAATAGTTAAAAATACCTACACTATTTCAGAGAGTGATAGAAATAAGATTATAGACTATGTTGATAAAGTTCAGGATACTAACAAAGATTTTAAAAAGACTGAAATGTTATCAGTAACCTTAAATAATGTTGATACTGAATTACAAGAAAATAGAGAAAAGATTAAAATACTGACTGAAAATAATAAAGCATTAACTCTTAAAGTTGATACTTTATCTAAAAATATTGATAATAAAAACAAAGAGATTAAAGAGTTAAAAAATGATAATAAACACCTACAAGAAATGGTCGATTATTTCAAAAATCTATTTAGAAGATTAGTAAAATTCATTAAAAATAAGATGTTTGGTAAAGAAAAGGAACGAGAGGATTATTGGAAAGTATCTAAAGATATGTACGAACACGGAATATTTAGTGATGAAACTATTGAATCAATTAAAGATGATTATGTTTGGAATAAAGAAAATGATAAACATAAAGATAAAGGTCGAGATGACTTTGAATTATAGTTTTTAAGAGGATGTTTTATAAGTGATGAATTACTTTATAAGTAGTTCTCTTTTTTTGCTCTTAAACACTATTAAAATGCCTTAAAAAGTAGTATAATTAGATTATAAAAGTGATACACAAATAGTAATTTGTAAAGGAGGTATTTATGAGAATAGAACATTCACAAAACTTTTTGCATAGCAAAAAACTTGTTTCGGAGTTGCTTGATAAGACTAATCTTAATGATGATGATACAGTTATCGAAATAGGTCCCGGTAAAGGAATTATAACAGAGGAATTATCTAAAAAATGCAAACGAATTATAGCGATTGAATATGATAATAAATTATCTGCTTCGTTGAAGGAAACTTTTTCAGAAGATTCAAAGATACAAATTATCGAACAAGATTTTCTTAAATATAAGTTGCCAAATAGCGGAGAATATAAAATTTGTGCAAACATCCCCTTCAATCTTACAGCTGATATAATGAAAAAAGTACTTGAATTTGAAAATTCTCCAACGGACATATATTTTATAATGCAATATGAAGCGTTTTTAAAGTATGCAGGTCAACCTTATTATAGTGAAAGCATGCGTTCTCTTTTATATAAACCTTGGTATTTTTCAGAATTAATCCATGAATTTAAGCCAACGGACTTTCGTCCTGCACCCAATGCGAGAATATGTTTTGTTCATTTTCACAAGCGAGATAATCCAAAGGTAGCAGACAGCAAAGATTATAAAAATTTTCTATCATATGTTTTTGCAGCTCCAGGCAACACTTTTAAGGAAAAAACCAAGAAACTATTTACTTACGAGCAGCAGAAACGCATTTGTAAACAAATAAAAATTTTGATAAATTCATCTATTTCTGAAATTTCCTATGAAGGGTGGATTGCTTTATATGATGTATTCGTAAGGTTTGTTTCGGACGAAAAGAAAGAAATCATCAAAGGATCTGAACAATCCCTAAAAAACCAACAAAACAAGTTGCAAAAAGCACACCGAAATCGTAATCATGGTTATTGGAAATTTGAAGCTAAGCGCCAAAAAAAATTAAAATTTGAAAATGGAAAATAAGAATTTTATCAGTAGCTATATTTCAAATTTCTATATTATTAGCAATAGTGTAAACAAAAAAGTTGACAGAAAAAAGTAATAAGTAAATCATAAATTACAATTTATCGAGCAGATCAATTAAATTGATCTGTTTTTTTATATTGACAAATGTGTGTATACTGTATATAATGTATATAAACAAGCGAGGTGAATTATGGAAATTATAATTAGTAATTCAAGTGGTGTTCCAATTTATGAACAGATAAAAGAGCAAATTAAAGCTAAAATTATTTCAAATGAATTGAAAGCAAATGAATTATTGCCATCTATTAGATCTCTTGCTAAAGATTTAAGATGTAGTGTCATAACAACTAAAAACGCCTATGAAGAATTAGTGCATGAAGGATATGTTATTAGTGTTCCATCAAAGGGTTTCTATGTGGCTGAAATAAATAATGAAGTTGTTCGTGAAGAATTGTTAAATAAAATAGAATTGTTATTAGATGAAGCAGTTAATATTGCAAAATTAAATAGCATTGACAAGAAAACAATATTAGAAATGATAAATATTTTATACGAGGAGGAAAAATGATGAATAATATTTTAGAAGTTAAAAATCTATCAAAAAAATATAACGATTTTGAGTTAAAGAATGTTAGTTTCGAGTTACCTAAAGGAATGATCTTAGGATTTATTGGAGAAAATGGTGCTGGAAAAACTACAACAATTAAGTCTATATTAAATATAGTAAATGATTATACTGGTGAGATAAATGTATTTGGTATGAATAATAGGAAAAATGACAAGGCTATCAAGGAAGATATAGGTATAGTGTTAGATGATATGTTTTTTCCTGAAATACTAAACCCTAAAGATATAAATTCAATTATGAAAGATATTTATGTAAATTGGGATTCTAAATTATATTTTAAATATTTAAAAGAATTTTCGTTACCCCAAAATAATCAAATTAAAACTTTTTCAAAGGGGATGAGAAAGAAATTAGAAATTGCAACCGCTCTTTCGCATCATCCTAAACTTTTAATACTTGATGAACCAACTAGTGGTTTAGATCCTGTTGCTAGAAATGAAGTTATAGATATTTTTCAAGATTTCATTCAAAATGAAGAATGCTCTATATTGTTATCAAGTCATATTACAACTGATTTAGAACACATTGCCGATTATATAGTATTTATTAATGATGGTGAGATATTACTATCTAAAACAAGAGATGAATTATTAGAAAGATATGGAATTGTTAAATGTACTGAAAAGGAATTTAAAAAAATAAATGGTAATGATTTTATTAGGTATAGAAAATCTAAATATGAATATGAAGTATTAGTTGAAAATAAGAAAGAATTTAATAAGAAATATAATATTAATACTATAGATAAGATAACACTTGAAGATCTTATGGTAATGATGATTAAAGGAGTGAGATAATGAAAGGATTAATAAAAAAAGATTTTTTACTTGTAAAAAGTAACATTAAAGTTTTAATGATTTTATTTATTGTGTTTGGATTTATGACTTTTAATGGTGAAATGGATCTATCATTTGTATTACCATTTATGAGTGTTGTTATTATGATCTCAACTTTTAGTTATGATGTTTATAATAAATGGGATGCTTATGTTATTGCACTTCCAGATGGAAGAAAAAATAGTATTAAGTCAAAATATATAGCAACAATTATTTTGCTTTTTATGATTACTATAGGAGTATCAATAATCACTGCAACCATTACTTATATCAAAGATAATTCAATAGATTTGGGTACAATTTTAGAAATGTTGTTAGCAACAATATCAGCTACGATTATAATACAGTCTATTATGTATCCAGTTATTTATAAATTTGGTTTAGAAAAGGCTCGTATAGGAATTTTTGTTGGGGTGTTTGGTCTTGGATTTTTGGCAAGTTTAATTTCAAAATTTGTTGATTTTAAACCAATTCTTCAACATTTAGATATATTAAATAATTATTGGATGTTTATATTGCCAATAGTTACTTTAGTTATTTTATATGTTTCTTATAAAATATCAGAGAAAGTATATTTAAAGAAGGAGTTTTAAAAATTACAATTTGTGCGAAGGATTGTAAAATTAACAAAAATCTATTCCATAAACACTTAAAACGTGGTATATTATTACTAGCAATGGAAGATTATATGTACTCTTTCGTTATTGGAAAAGAGTTGTAGATAACTACGACACCCGCTCCATAGTGAAATCTGCTCGAACTTTTCGAGCTTAAATATACAACTAATCCAATTTGGATTAGTTTTTTTGTGTTTTGAACTCCCACTTGTCAACTTGGATGAGAAACAAAGATGTTGTCGCATATTTAGGATTATGGGAACAACTTAATAATGAAAACTTCAAAGGTCACGAATTCGAGACCTTTGAGAATCAAACTGGTAAAAATAGTTTTTATATGTCTCCTCAAAAATGGATTAAAGAAACTAATGCTGTTGGTATTATTTCTAAGTCTGGTAATAATGGTGGAACATATGCTAGAAGTGATATTGCTTTAGAATTTGCTAGTTGGTTAAGCCCTGAATTTAAACTATATGTAATTCAAGAATTTGAAAGATTAAAGAAAAATGAAGCATACCAAAATAAAATTGATTGGCATGCCAATAGAGTTTTAGCAAAAGTTAGTTATGTAGTTCATACTGATGTTATTAAAAATATAGTTGTTTTTATCTTAACCGAAAAAAAAGAAATTTGTTTATATTAAAAAATCTGAAGTTTTAAATGTAGCATTTTTTGGTATAACTGTTAAAGATTAGAGAGAGTAATATTGAAATAGTTGATAAAAAAATATTATAGATTATACAGATTTACTTCATTTGATTATGCTTAATAATCTTGAATACATTGAAAATAAAGTAAATAATAAGTAAAAATTACTCATATAAAAAATCGATGAATTGAACATCGATTCTTTACTTTATATCTTTTTTTCTAAAATACTTGGTTTAACGAATTCTAATTCCCATTGTTGAGGTCTTAATTGATGCATTTGTTTACAAAATTGGATTTCTTCCCAAATTCTATTTGTAGTTTCTTTATCACCATAGAATTTTAGTAATACATCATAAGAATACTCATATAATTCATCTTTATCAAATAAAGGTAGTGGGTTTCCTTTATAGTTAGCACCATCATTAACAATACTCCATTCCCATTGTTCTAGAGTTTCATCATAATCTTCATTATCAGGCCAAAAATCATTAATTAATTTTTGCTTTTCTTCTAGTGACCAATTTGGATTTCTAATTATCCAATATCTTATGTCAAAGTCTCCTGATCCATGTACTTGAGTATCGCTCAATGAACTAAATAAATGAGCCATGTACATACTACCAGTTTTAGCACCTACTGGATTAATAGAACCACCAAATTCAGTATATATAGTTTGCTCATCAGTAATTCCTTTTTCATCAAGTTGATTAGAATATTGATTCATAGCATTTTTATATCTAACGGTACCAACTTTATTCATGGCTTCATCAACTGCAAATGCTTTTTGTTCATCTGTTAGTTTTAAATCAGGATTCCACAAAGTCATTAGTAAATATGAATCTGCACCGTTACTATAACCATCTAAAAGGATTCTAGCTATTTGTTTATTAGAATAAATCAAGTTTACAAGTTTTTGATATATTTCTTTATCAATACTATCATAATTTATAAGTATATCTTCACATATTGTTAAACCATTTACTAAATCTCTTTCGCCAAATTTATCTTTAGTTGGTTTAATAGCCCATTCTAATAACTCCTTATTGTTTTTAATTGAACTCCAAATTTCTTCTGGATTACCACCTTTTTTATCACAATATTTTGAATAATATAGTTTATTCTCTATTTTTCTAAAATCTTCCATAACAAAACCTCCTAATTGAATATTATTGTACCATACATACTTTAAGATGTAAATTAAAATAGGAATTCTGAAGTAAAATATATAAGAGAACAAAAAAATGAAGATATGGTGAAAAATAAAATGATTAATAAAGAATTCATAAACCTTTTTATGGGTATGTTAAAGTGATAATGCATAATACTTGAATAAAGAGAAAGTAAAACTTCATATGAGTACTTAAAAATACTAGGACCCTATAGTTTAGAGAAGGTTACGTTTTTTATGAGTGATTGTTATTTTTATAGAATATGTTAATATGAGTAAATAAACTTTGTTATTAATAAATGGTTAAATTATGGTAAAATACATCTAGGTGATTACTTATGAAAAAAATCTTTTTGTATTTATATCCTATTCAAGAATATAATCGTTCTTTTGAGTTCTCAGAAGAATATTTATATGAAATAGGAAGAGATAATCCATATAAAGTATTAAATGAATGTATACAAAAAAGATATAGGAAAAAAGGATATGAAATTGTTTATGCAATTTATCCAGGTAAAAAAATTTATGGAGTTAAAACTTTAACTACTGATAAAATAATTTATACTGATGTAACTTTTGAACAAGCTAGTGGTTATAATCATGATGGTAGCGAAAAGCAAGATAAAGATATTAAATATCCAAGTGAAAAATATTTAATAGAACAATTAGGAGACTTTGATGAAATAGTAATTGGTGGATTTCATTTTGGTGATTGTGTTAAAAGAGTTGCTGAATATTGTTATCAAAGTGGATTTCCTACTCTTGTAGATTTAGATTTAACTGATTTATTCTTATAAAAAGGATTATTTTAGAATTGATGAATATTCTCCTAAAAACTATAAAAATTATATACTATCAAATAGTCGCTTTAGTAATATGGAAATTGCAGAAAGATTATTTGAAAGAAATTATAATAGCCCTGTTTATGGATTTGAAAATGTTGAAGAAAAAAGAAAGTTAAAATAGAGAAGAAAGATTAATTAATAATTATATAAATAATGATTAATTTTAAAAAGACTACAATATTTTTAAATAATTATAGTCTTTGATACATATTAAAAACTTGTAACTTGTTATAAAAAATAATTAAATAGGATGATGATATATAAAATTAATCGAAAGATTAATTTTTTGTATTTTTTTCATGTACATCCTAGGAAACATTATAAAGTAATGGATGAGTTTTCATTTGAAGATGTACCATTGAATTATATGTACTTAGCAAAGAAAAATACACTCTTGAATTGTGAGTGCCTTCTTATATTATTATGGTTGCATTGATTTTATTAATTTTTTATAATTTACTCTATTAGTTTTTAATCTAGTTTTCTTATATTCATCGTCATAAATACTAATATCTGGTTTTTCTTCATTTTTTCCATAAGGTGCAAAAACTATACTTTTATTATCTAAATCTGAATAAATATTTAAAGAATTTTTTTCTGGTGTGTACATAAGATTTACATGAAGCACTCCGAATCCATTGGCATATACAAACCAAATTTTATCATGAAAATAATTATCGTCACTAACAATTATACATTTTTCTTCTATGTATGATTTAATTTCTTCTTCATTTATATTAAAATCTATTTCAACTTCTTGGATTGATTTATCAATAGATTTTTTATATTTATTATAAAATTCGCCTTCTGCAACTTTCAAACCCTCAAATTCATCACGTTTTAATAATAATTTTAATGCTAAAAGATTAGCAGGGTGTGGGTGATATCCTGTTTTTTTATAATAGTCTAAATATAAATTATATAATTTTTCTATATTTTCTTTAGATTTGTTTTGAGTTGTTTTATTTATAATTTTCATAATTTTAATCTCCTAAATCATTTATTTTAATAATTTATATTATACATTATTTTACATTTCTTGTAAATATTTAAAATTTATTATTGATGTTTAAAAAATTGTATTTAACTTTTTTAAACAACATAAATAGTAAATCCTGTAGTATATATTAATAGCCTAGTAAGTGAGGGGGTTAATGAAAAATTTAAATAATATAAATAATTTTAGAAGAACAGATTTATATGGCGATGATTTTGTTGATGATGACTATAATGGTGCTTTTATTATTGATAAGTATAAAAATGGTGAGTTTTATCTTGTAATTGCATCTAATGGACAAGGATGGGATCATGTTAGTGTTTTTATGCATAGAAAAAATGGTAAAAGTATAAAAAAATATCCAACCTTTGAAGAAATGAAGATGATAAAAGAAAAATTATTTTCAGAAGAAGAGGTTGTATTTCAACTTCATCCAAGAGAAGAAGATTATATTAATACACATCCTTATTGTCTTCATTTATGGAAGCCAAATGATTGTAATATGATTGTTCCACCATTAAATTCTGTAAATAGTGATGAATTAACTGAAGGTGCATATTTTGAACATGACGGCATCATTGTAAGAATTAAGACAGGTGAATTTGATGGATGGCAAGTAGCAAGAGTATATTGTTTTACTAAAGATGGTACACCAATTAAAAGTAGTCCAACTTGGGATGTAATGTGTAAGGCAAAATCTTTGGTTTTTGGTGAAAAGGATGCTGCATTTCAATTTATGTCATCAACATCTGATAAGCATGTTGGTTTAGATATATGGTATACAAAAAATCTAGATTTAATGCCTCCTTTACCAGATTTTTTTTGGTAGGTACAGATAAAAAAATGATAAAGGAAAAATAATAAAATATTTAATTTTCAATTTTCAATGTTAAAATATTATTGATGAATTTATAACAAAGATTGAAAATAATGGGTATGATTTTTTACCATAAGGGGAGTTAGAACTTCAAATAATATAAAAAAGCCTTATATAATATAAGACTATAGATTGATACTAACTCTAATATTTATTTTTTTAGTTCTAATATTCAAAAAATTATGATAGAATAAACGTATAAAATTAATTCGGTTATACAAATGCAAATTAGAACAATACATTTAAATTGACATAATCAATTTATTGAAGGTATAGTATGGAAATAAATGATATAAAAAAAGAGTATACAAAAAAGATTAATGGTAGATTTAAAAAAAATAAAAATATTATTTTGGATTCTTTTATAGAATTTTATGGGGAAGAGTATAGATCAATTATAACTGATAGATTAAATGATATTAGTTTTTTATATTATATAAATGATTTTACTATATTTTATCTTGTAGATAACTTAAAAAATGAAAATAATGATAAATTTAAAAATATCTTTTTTTCCATTCCATATATAGTATATTTAATAAAAAATGGCTTATATAAAAAAGATATTATCCAAAATAATTTTTATGAACTAGGTATAAATAAAATAGTAGGTTCTTCTGATGATGAATTATTAAACGATAAAGAGTTACTAAAATATTCTATTGCTATCGCATTAAGAGAAGATAATGAAAGTCCATATGAGGTTAATATACCAATTGATGGAGATATTAAAAGAATTATTGCTTTGCCTATTTTTTCTGTTGATGATGAAGATTTATTTCATGAAATAAATCATGCTATATGTTCTGAATTTGTTATGAAAAATGGTGAAAGTATAATTAAATGTGGATTAAACTATTCAAATGACGAAAAAAAATACGTTACGGAAATTATAAATGATATAACATCTTTAGAAATATATAATATTTTCAAATCAAAACGTTCTAATGTTATATATGATGATAATATTATGAGCGATGTATTTACTGATCCGTATAAGAATTATCAAAATTTAATTAAAGAGTTTTATGAACTAAATAAGGATAGAATTAAAGCATCAATTATAGATGATTCTGAATTTCAAATAAAAAAAGATGAACTAAAAACATTATCCAAATTAATTCAATACCAAATAAATAAAATATAAAATTTAATAAAGGACTTATTTTATTAAATTTGATACACTATTGTATTTTTATTTGCTATTGATTTTAATATTTTTCATACAGTTATCTTCAAATTCTTGTATTAGTAGATTAAGTGTTTATTATGAATTCAATTGAAGTTTATCTATTTTTTTATTTAATAACATGTTCATTGTTAAATCTGAAATGATAAAACATATCCATACACCATATATACCGCATATTTTACTTAGTAAATATGCCAAAACTAATTTTAATCCGCCACTTATAAACAAACTTAATTTTGATATATATTTAAATTCTTTCATTGCTCGTAATATACTAGAATAATAATGATAGAATCCGCTTAAAACACAATCTACTATAACAAATAGTAATAATTTATAACCTATTATTAAACTTTCTATTTCAATCAAAAAAAATGGTAAAGAAATTAGCATTGCAATTCCAATAATTGAAGTAGTTACATATACTATTTTTTTGTTTATATTATTTATAATTTTAGTTGTTTTGTTAATTTTTTCATTATCATTACTTCCAATTGAAGTTGCAATCATAGTTTGTGTACCTATACCTGTTCCATGCAAAAAGTTATTTATTAAATCTAAAAATTGCATTACAATTATGTGAGCAGCATACTGAAATGTGCCAATTCTTGACATAATAATATTTAAAATAAAATTACTTCCTCTTTTAAAAATTCTTTCATAGACGTTATAACGTATTAAACTAAATTCTTCTTTTGCTATACTTTTTACAAACCTGAATTTTACGAATTTTTTAGAATAATAAATTAGTACTATCATATTTATTATTTCTACTAATACGGTTGATATTGCTACACCCATAATTTTAAATCCAACTTTAATAAAAATAAAGTCAAGAATAGCATTAATAAAAAAGCAAAATATTCTGATATTAAGCATTCTTTTACTGTTTCCTAGTGTTCGCTGATAACCACTTAATATAGTTAAAATTGTATTAGGTATAACTCCAATTAATCTTATATATAAATATACTAATCCAATTTTATCAACTAGAAACAATTTAGGAATAAATTTACTTATACTTAATGTTAAAATTATACAAATTAAACTGCATACTATAGCAATTATTAATGCAGTTCCTACAGTAATTTTTGCTTGCTCTTTATCATTTTTTCCTAATAATCTAGCTACCAAAACATTATTTGAAACATTTATTGATTGTAATACTAAATACATAAAATCTATAACTGTTCCCATTGCTCCAACCGATGCTATTATTCCAGAACCAAACTGTGAAATCATAAATGTATCCGTCATAGTAATTAAAACACCAACAACACATTCAAATCCGGATGGAAGTGCTAAATTTAAATACTCTTTTTTCATTAATTTCTCAATCATATTTATTACTCCTAATTTTATTTTATTATTTATAATCATTCTCATTTATTATCTGTTAATTTATTAAACAAATCTTTAAATATTTCATTAGCATTTAAATAATTAACAAATTTAATATTGTGTCTATTTTCAGTTAGTTTAAAAGAATTATCATCATTTATAATTGGGCAACTAACATCCATTGTATTAAACCAGTTTTTATTTATCATATACGCGATTACACTAATATCCCATAATGGCCATCTTTTTGTAGGACCATATGTTCTATTATAAAATTTATAACATAAGTAATCACATAATTCATTTTTACCTTTTAGTTCACTTTCTAATTCATATATTGATGTCATTAAATTGGATGTAATAGGTGAGCAAGGCATTACAGTAAGTTTAACTTTTGATTCAAATACTGTTTTTACTGCTTCTACATCTTGATCAAAGTTAAAATCTTTATTAGAACCAAATAAAAAGTTACTTCCTAACCATATAATTTCTATTTTATCTTTTATTTCAGGATTAGTCTTTAATGCTAGTGCAATATTTGTTAAACATCCTATTGCTAGTATATATGTTTTTTTATTTTTATTAGCAATTTCTATAATTTTATTAATTGCGGGATTTGTTTCATTATATCCATTTTTTAAATAATCACGAGAACCTTTGTATATAATTGATTTATCTTTTAATCCTAATAAATCAAATATTTTGCATGCTTCATTATAACTTTCATCTATAGAATCAGAAACTGTTTCTTGCCATTTCTCAGTTCTAAAAGGTGCTATTGTTATAGCATCAATGTTGAATATTTCTTTGCTTTTTAGTAAGTAAGATAATGCGAATTGGTCATCTGCTTCATTATATGTATCTGTATCCAAAATTACATTATATTTATTTTTTTCACAGATTAAACTATATATTTCTTTCCATCCATTTACTATTGGAATATTTAAGCTATAATTCTCATTATATCTTGTTTTCATTAAAAAACATTCTATTCCTGCGTTTAATATGTATTTACATTTATCTGCTTCATCATCAAACATAATATCAATACTATTTTCAATACACTCTGGACTTTTATCTCTGCTTTTTGTAAATACTAATTTATCATATTTTATACCTTTTTCATTTAACCAATTTGTAGTTATTAATTCAGGATTTTTAAAAAAATGATTTGACCTATGTGTTATTAAAAATATTTCGTTTTCTTCATATAATTTATTAATATATTCCTTAGCATCTTCTATTAAATCGAATTTTTCAGCCATTCTATCCATATTATTGCAAATAAAATTATCTATTTCTTCTGAACTCCAATCAAACATTCCTTCAGTAATATGTTTAGCATTTTTATTTATTATTCCTTTATTTCTTTTATTTTTATCTTCTTTTTTAAATTCTTCTAAAAATGTTTTATCTAAATCTGCTATTACATTATCAATATCTATTCCAATTCTCATATAACAACCTCCAATATAAAATAAAGTTTTAATCTATAAAATTATACATTATATTACAATTATTTTCCATATTTCCTTGAAAATATTTAGAGAAATGATATAATGAATTTATCAGAGAGATTTAATCAATCTTGGGAGTATAATTTTTCGAATATAAGAAAAGTTAAGGCTCCATTGAGAGAATTACTCACACTTTGTGTGAGTTTTATTTTTATAAAATATTAAATATGAGTAAATAAACTTTATTACTAATAAATGGTTAAATTATTGTAAAATATATTTAGGTGATTACTTATGAAAAAATCTTTTTGTATTTATATCCTATTCAAGAATATAATCGTTCTTTTGAGTTCTCAGAAGAATATTTATATGAAATAGGAAGAGATAATCCATATAAAGTATTAAATGAATGTATACAAAAAAGATATAGGAAAAAAGGATATGAAATTGTTTATGCAATTTATCCAGGTAAAAAAATTTATGGAGTTAAAACTTTAACTACTGATAAAATAATTTATACTGATGTAACTTTTGAACAAGCTAGTGGTTATAATCATGATGGTAGCGAAAAGCAAGATAAAGATATTAAATATCCAAGTGAAAAATATTTAATAGAACAATTAGGAGACTTTGATGAAATAGTAATTGGTGGATTTCATTTTGGTGATTGTGTTAAAAGAGTTGCTGAATATTGTTATCAAAGTGGATTTCCTACTCTTGTAGATTTAGATTTAACTGATTTATTCTTATAAAAAGGATTATTTTAGAATTGATGAATATTCTCCTAAAAACTATAAAAATTATATACTATCAAATAGTCGCTTTAGTAATATGGAAATCGCAGAAAGATTATTTGAAAGAAATTATAATAGCCCTGTTTATGAATTTGAAAATGTTGAAGGAAAAAGAAAGTTGAAATAGAGAAGAAAGATTAATCAATAATCATATAATGCAAGATGATAATCAACTAGTCGAGAAATGCATACAAACTTGTATAAGGTTTTAGAAAATTATTCGGCAACTAAAAAAACTTATAATTATTAAAAAAGTGCATAATATTTTTCTTTAAGTCTACATTGATGAATTTATTTGAATTATTTAGTTTAAACTTGATATATAAAATTATTCAAATAATAAAAATTTCACTTTATATAACAAGTAGGGGAGGTTACCAAAAAATAAAAAGGTGATTTTTTTAAATCACCTAACAATTTTATTTCTAGCATCTTCCCAACTTGATATACGTTCCAATTTATTTTGTTTAGCCTTATGTTCGATTTGTTTATCAAGAGAAGTTATATCTAATTGTGATATTACTTTTACTACTTTTAATTCATGACGCCATTTATTTATTATATCGTTTTTACATCTTGTAGCAATAGATGAAGCAGGTACAGTCATTCTCATTATTCGTTCTTTAGAGCTTAAGTTCTTAGAAATTGCTTTTTTTTGTAATTGGCTTAATTTTAATTCAAAATAAAAGTAATATAAAACTTGATCACTTATTAAATCCCATTTTTTTAAATATTCTAAATATGTTTCTGCAAATAAAGAAATATTATCAGGATCTAGCATATCTTTTGTTTCAATAAAATCACTATTAATATTAAAAAAATTTTTTAGAAATTCTTTTTGAATATTATTAAAATGAATCTCATTATTATTTATTCTCATATTTTCCCCACCGTTTTTAAGTTTACTATATTTAATTTATTTAGTCAATTTTAATAGTATATTTTAATTTGATATATGATTAATTTATGATAATGTCTTAAGTGTTAACTTTTGAAAATGTCTCAAGT
>URBY01000012.1 GCA_900546245.1 uncultured Mycoplasmatota bacterium
GAGATAAGAGTATGAGTGAGGTATATAAAAAATTAGATGATTTATCAAAAGATAAATATTATGCTTTGTTATATGATGAAGAAGAAAAGAAAGCTTATGAAAATAAGTGTATATTAGAGGACGCCATAGAAGATGCTAAAGAAAATGGTTATAGTTCCGGATATAATTCTGGATATGATTCTGGATATGATTCTGGATATGATTCTGGATATGATTCTGGTAAATCTGATGGTATATCAAATGAAAAAATAAATATTGCTAAAAATTTATTATCAATGAATATGACATTAGAAGACATATCAAAAGCAACTGGTTTAACAATTGATGAAATAAAAAATTTAAATAATTAAGTAAAAAGATAGGAAAATACTCCCCGATTTGCTTTAATTTTATTAATTTGATATAATTATTGATAGGTGATTTGTTTATGAAAATTAATAGTGTTGAACTTTCTATAAGTGCTGTAAGACAAAGCCAGTATCCTACAGACAATAAACCAGAGTTTTTATTAGTAGGAAGAAGTAATGTAGGTAAAAGTAGTTTTATTAATTCAATAATAGAAAGAAGAAATTATGCTAGAACATCAAGTAAACCAGGTAAAACTCAAACATTAAATTTTTATAATGTTAATAATGATTTTTACTTAGTAGATGTACCAGGTTATGGATACGCTAGTGTAAGTAAAGAAAGACAACAAAAATTTGGTATGATGATAGAAGAATACTTAACTAATAGAGAAAATTTAAAAGAAGTATTCTTACTTATAGATTTTAGACATAAACCAACAAATGATGATTTACTTATGTATAATTTTTTAAAATATTATGATTTAAGTGTAACAATAATTTTAACTAAAGTAGATAAAATAGGTAGAACATTAAGAGAAAAACAACTTCAGTTAATAAAGGATACACTAAATATAAAAGAAGAAGATAAATATATATTATTTTCAAGTACAACAAAACTTGGTAAAAATGATGTAACTAGTATTATTGATAAAATAGTTTACCCAAATGAAGATTAATTCTTCATTTTTTTCATATATTTAATTAGGTGTTGATAATGAAAGTAGAAATGTTATCAAATACGATAATAGTATATTTACTTGATAACAAAAAATATAATGAAGACTCGGATATTAAGAAAATACTTATAAATGTATTTGATAATTTAGAAAAATATTATAATATTACTTTTACTAGTGATTATAATTTAGAACTTTATATTAATAGATATTATGGAATGATTTTAGAAATAAAAGAAAACGAAGATTTTATATATGATGATATTGTAAATTTAAAATTAAATGTTCTAAGAGATACACTATTTTTATATGAAGTAGATGATCCTCTTGAATACATTAACTATGAAATATATTACTATAATGATAAATTTTATGTTAATGCTAAAAGAGAAGATATAAATTTAATAGAAAACTCAAATTTAGTATATGGTGATATAGTTTATAAGATAATAGGAAGGGGTATAAAAATATAATTTACAAAATTTTATAAAATATGATATAATCTTCCTATGTGAGGTGATTACTTATGAAAATGCCAACAGTAGCGTTAGTAGGAAGTCCTAATGTAGGTAAGTCAACAATATTTAATAGACTAGTAGGAAGAAAAGTTGCAATTATAGAAGATGTTCCAGGAATTACTAGAGATAGAATTTATGGTATTGGATCATATGATGACTATAAATTCAATTTAATAGATACAGGCGGAATAGATACTAGTAATGAAACATTTAATATTGATATAAAGATGCAGGCAGAAATTGCAATTGATGAAGCAGATGTAGTTATATTTGTTGTAGATGGTAAAATGGGATTAAATGCTAATGATTTTGTAGTTCGTGATATATTATTTAAATCAAAGAAAAAGGTAATAGTTGCTATTAATAAAATTGATAATAGAAAACATTTAGATAATTTATATGATTTTTATGAATTAGGATTTGAACATTATATTCCAATAAGTGGTGAACATGCAATTGGATTCGATGATCTTATGGATGAAGTAACAAAAGGTTTTCCAAAATATGAAGAAGAGTATTCTAGTGATGTTTTAAAGTTCTGTTTAATAGGTAGACCAAATGTTGGTAAGAGTTCACTTACTAATGCACTTTTAAATGAAGATAGAGTAATAGTTAGTAATGAAGCAGGAACAACAAGAGATTCAATTGATACTAAATTTAAGTATGAAAAGAAAGATTATGTAGTAATTGATACTGCTGGAATGAGAAAAAAAGGTAAAATATATGAAAATGTTGAAATGTATAGCCTTATGAGAGCAATGAAAGCAATAGAACGTAGCGATGTGTGCGTAATTGTTATAAATGCAGAAGAAGGAATTATTGAACACGACAAGCATATTGCGGCTTATGCACTTGAAGCAGGTAAACCAATGGTTCTTGTAGTAAATAAATGGGATACTGTTGATGATAAAAACGATATAAAATCATATACTCAAAAAATGAGAGCGGAATTTCAATTTTTAAGTTATGTTCCAATTGTATTTTTAAGTGCGCTTACTAAAAAAAGACTTCATACACTTATGCCTGAAATAATTAAAGTGTATGAAAATTCTAGAAGAGAAATTAAAACAAGTGTACTTAATGATGTAATAAATGATGCATATGCATTAAATCCAGCACCTTCATATAAAGGTAAGAGACTTAAAATTTATTTTTCTGTTCAAACAGGTACTATGCCACCAAAATTTACATTAAATGTTAATAACAAAGGATTAGTACATTTCTCATATTTAAGATATCTAGAAAATAAAATAAGGGAAAATTTTGATTTAGAAGGAACACCAATAATAATACAATTTAAAAGTAAAGGTGAAGAAAAGTAATATAAGTTACTTTTTTCTTTTGTCACAATTTTAGGCAAAAGACATATATTAGATTAGAAGGTGGTAATCTAATGAATTTTAGTGATAATTTTTTTAATAAAGTAGAAAAAAAGACTAATGTTAAAAAGTCTACAATACTTGATCTTGCTAAAAAACTTCAAGGTGATAATATGAAAAATGAGGATAATATAAGAGATGTTATTCGTGAACTTAGTAAAATGACAGGTAAGGAAGTAAGTAAAGAACAAGAAGATAAAATTATAAATACTATAGTTACAGATAATGTACCTAAGAATGTAGATAAAATGTTTTAAAAAAAGAGTCTAAATGAACTTGTCAATAAAGATAGACAGTTCAAAGGACTCTTTTTATCTTGATCTGATAATACAGGTATTTTTATAATTAGATTCATCTTCTATGAATTCACAATTTTTTAATTGTTCACTTAAATTTAAATAATATTCTTTAATTTTTTCATAATAAGTTTTATCATATGTACATTCTCCAGCAATGAATGGAATATTATGGTTAATACATGATTTTAGAACATTTGATTTACCACGCATAAATATAGTATATCCTGGCATAAATCTAATTGATTGTGTAATTATAAAAGTTATAGATTTATTAAATAAATATTTACTTACTCTGTCATTTTCGTGTGATGTAATCTCTTGTAAATTTGTATCTTTATTTATTAAATGGTTTTTAATAATTACTCTTGCTAAATTTTTTCCTGTTAAATTTCTGCTTTTTATCCATTCCATATATTTTTTATCAAATGGGTTTGAATCTAATAATTTATTAATTTTTTCTTTAGAATAATTCTTTTCTTTAAAGTATAATCTTAACATTTCAACATCATAATCCATAAATAACCCCTCTTTTCGGGTTAGTATTCTATCATTAAAAAATAAAAAAGTCAAAAAAATGTAATAAAACATAATTTAATTCATATAGTTTAATAAAGAAAGTAGGGATTAAATGGAAAAGATAGATATTATAAAAAGTATATCAGAAAGAACAGGTGGAGATATATACCTTGGTGTAGTTGGAGCCGTAAGAACAGGTAAATCCACTTTTATAAAGAAATTTATTGAAAATTTAGTTGTGCCTAATATTGAAGATGAATATGAAAGAAAAAGATGTTTAGATGAAATTCCTCAAACGGCACAAGGAAAAACAATTATGACAATAGAACCTAAATTTGTTCCATCAACAGCCGCTAAAATAAAGGTTGAAGAATTTGAAACAAATATAAAATTAGTTGATTGTGTTGGTTATGTTATTCCTGCTGCTAAAGGTTATGAAGATGAAATGGGAGAACCAAGAATGGTTAAAACGCCTTGGGTGTTGTTGAATAAGTGATACCCAAATATAAAAATAAAGAAATACCTTATAAAATAAGGATAAAAGGCAATATTTCACTTTATTAGTTAAAGGCTAAAATTTAGAAAGTGAGATATTTTTTTATGGAAAATAAGGAAATTTTTAAAAATAGTGAATTAATTCCTTTGCTGATAAAATATGTTAAGGTAAATAAAGTTGTATTTCCTATTGAGAAAGTAAAGTATTTATCTAATGCAGAAGTTATAGATGTATTAAAGAATTGTATTGATAAGGAAGAAATATATAATCCTAACTATGAAATGGTTAAAAATATTACTTTATTAGATGATAATGATTTAAAAGATATATACCCTCTTATAAAAGAAAGTATGGAAAAAATCAATTACGATTATATGAGAGATATTAAAGATTTAGTTAATAATGTTAAATCAAGAAAGAAAGGTAAAAAATATTCTTTTGAAGAACATTTAAAGGCATTAATAATTGCTCTACTTTCTAATCATAGATGGGGAGATAATAATATTAGGGAAAATATGGATGCTATTGATGAAATATTTCATAATTATAATAAGAATTATTTAAAAGTTGTTGAACCAAGTGTTTTAGTTAATAAGTTAAGGAAGATTCATTGCACTAACCCAATGATTAGTTATCAAATGAAAGCATTATCTAAAAATATAATGGTATTAGAACAAATAGAAAAAGATTATGGAAGTTTAGATAAGTTTGTGAGTAAAGAAAAACCTAATGACATAGCAAATATGTTTAACAGTGGTAAATATAAATTAATACAAGTTGGACGAGCTTTTGCTTATGATTATTTAAAAAGAGTTGGAGTTAATACTTGCAAAAAGAGTTCTCAATTAGAAAGATTATTTGGTAGTCATAGACTAGGAATTGTTGAAAATGCTAATGCTACTGAACAACAAGTATTAAATATTATAAAAAAGATTGCTGAATTAAATAACTGTGATGAGATAATCGTAGAATCAATAATCCAACAATTTTGTTTATTAAGATCTGCTAACATTTGTGGAGAACACCCTAACTGCGAGAAATGTAAGATAAGAAATTATTGTCATTATAACAAGAGATATGATGATTAATGTAATTAAAGGTATGTTTAACGACATATCTTTTTTGTTGTTTAAAAAGAAAGGAGAAATGATATATGGAATTAAATTATGCAATATTTAGAAGTGAACCTATTATGACTATACCTGATTTAGCCCAAATAGGATCACATAATAAGCGAGAAAAGAAAGCTTATCAATCAAATAAAGATATTAAAATAGAATTAAGTAAAAATAATATAGAACTTGTTCCACTAGATATGAAATATACTAAAGGTTTTGATAAACTAACAAAAGAATATAAAAAAGAACACGAAGAAAGAATGAAAACTGAACGAGCTGATAGAAAGAAAAGATACCATGAAATGTTAAATAGTTCCAAAAATTGTGTTGCTGATGAATTAATTTTTACTGCTACTCATACTTTCTTTGATGGTATGTCTAGAGAGCAAATAAAAGAATGGGCAGATACTTGTATGGAATTTGTTTATAAAGATTTAGGTTATAAAAAAGAACAAATTTTACATGCAACTGTCCATTTAGATGAATTAACACCTCATGTTCATTGTGTTGTTGTTCCACTTGTTAAGAAATTGGATAAGAGAACTAATACTGAAAGATATACCATATCTAAAAAACAATATATTAGAGATAAAATACACCTATCACAATTATAAGATATGTATCATAAAAGTCTAACTGAAAAAGGTTATGATCTAGAACGAGGTATTAAAGGTAGTGATAATAAACACATTAAAATAAAAGAATATAAACAACTTACTAAAAAATTAAATCACGAATTAAATGCTAAAAGTGATAGATTAGATAAAGCGATGAGTGAGTTTGAAGAACAAATGAAAACAAATAAAAAGATTCCTTTTGATAATAAACATGTTATTTTAGAAAAAGAAACTTTTGATAGTATGAATAATGTTATTAATGAATCTAAAAAAGTAATGGAATTGCAACCTAAACTACAAACAATATTTAATAAAGTTGATAGTTATGCTAATAGTTATAAATCACTAGAAAAAGAAAATCAAAAATATAGGAAAGAAATAAGTAAACTAGAATATGAAAATCAAAACCTAGAACAAGAAAATAGAAGTTTAATTTATAGATTAAGTGAACTATTTCAACTATTAAAGAAATTTTTAAGAAAATTATTACAACGAGGTAATGATTATACTAAAGATGAAACTGCTGATGTTGTTAAAGATTGTTATGATAATAGTGAGTTTGATATGGGAGATGTTGTAAGAATATCTAAAGGAACAACTAAACAAGATGAATTATTTGATTATGTTGAAGCACCAGATTATTATAAAGAAAGAGTTAGAGATTATGATGAAGAAGAATACGATAAAGATGATTTTGATTTAAGTAGATAAATTTAAAAAATACTCTTGATTTTTTTGATTGTTAGAGTGATAAATAGAAAAACAGAAATTTGAAATTATACCCTATTTAAATGCTTATAGTTGAGTTTTAAGTTAAGGTTTAATCTCTTATCTGTTCTTTAAATAAAGTACCTTAAATGGCGTATTTGAAAGGAGAATATTTATGTTATTAGATGATAATACCGAGAAAGTTATTGATTTAGTTAATATGTTTGATGATTTAAAAGGAATTGATAAGGTTAGATTAGCAATACACCTACTTGAAGATATAGGGTTTACACCTATTTATGATATTAATAACTTCATTAAACTTCTAAAAAATGTATTATTAATACTAGATCCTGAATCTAAAAATGTAATAACTAACTTTGCTAAATATAAGAACCTATTATTTATTTCAGCAAAGTATATGGAGCTATCATTATTAGAAAAGCGAAAGTTTTCATTAGAAATGCTGTTTAATATCTTTCAATATGACTTTAATAATGAAGAAATAAATACCAAAATCAATGAACAATTAAATGTATATGATTATTGTTATTCACTAAATGTATTATAAAAGCGAGAATATGTTATTTTTTTTAGCATACTCTCGCTTTTTTTATTTGCCTATTTTTTGATTATTAGTTCTTCCAACAATCCAATCCATAGAAACATTATAAGTTTTACAAATATAATAAAGATTAGTTGTATTAATTAGATAATGACCTGTTTCATAACCACTATATGTTGTTTGAGATATTTTGCAATCATCAGATAATTTTTGTTGAGATAGATTTAAACTTTTTCTTAACTCTTTTAATTTTTTACTAATTTTAACTTTGTCAGTTTTAAAATGACCATAAGTAATATTCTTTCTAATTAAACCACATATAAAATCTAATGAGAAATCATACATATCACAAAATTTAATTAGTTTAGGTAAAGGTATTGAATCGTGAGCAGTTTCCCATGATCTAACTGCTGAATCAGATACACCAAATATATAACCCAGTTCAGATTGTGTCATTTCTAATTCTTCTCTAGCATATCGTAAATTATTATCAAACATAACTATCACCGATACTATTGTCCCATTAAAATTAGTTTTAACTACAAAACCGAAGATTATTCGTTAGAAAAGTGATATAATTAAATTGTAATAAATATTTAAGTATTGGAGGTGCATTATGACTAAAAAAAATGATGATAATGAGTTATTTAAATCATTATTAAAACTAAATATTAGATATGCTATTGAAGATTCAAATATAAATATAAGAATGATAGATAATAGAATAAAGTCTTATCAAACATTAATTGACCACTTAGAAGATAATAAACCTTTCTTCTTTCAAAAAAAGAAACTTATTGAATATAACAATAAGAAAGAAGAATATGAAAATAAAATATCTGAATTATATGCTCAATTAGGAGAAGAATATGATTTAATTGAGAAATTATATTCTGATATATAATGATATATTATATAAAATAAAATGTTAGTAAAATAGTAATCTTATGATTAGTATATTAATAAAAAAATATGTAAAAAGTATGATATAATTAAACAGACAGATAAATAGTAATTTGTAGAGCAAAGATTTCTTTGCTCTTTTAATATACCCCCCTATTCACAAATATACCTACAAGGGTATATAATAAGTATGGAGGTGGAATGATGAAAGATAATAAAATCATAAGAAGCGATGAGGAAAAAAAGTTGATTTTAAATAGATTAAATCGTATTAAAGGACAAATTTCAGGTATTGAAAAAATGATATACAATAATTGTGAATGTAATGATGTGTTAATTCAAACTGTTGCAGTTGAAAAATCAGCAAAAAGTTTAGCTAATTTTATATTAGAAAATCATTTATATAAATGTGTGGCTTATGATTTGGAAAAGGGAAATTTTGAAGTGATTGATGAACTGATAAGTTTATTTAAGAGATTTAATAATTAAAGGAGAGAATTTATATGAAGTCAGAAAAAAATATTTTAATTGCGTTTATTTTAAATATTGGTTTTTCAATATATGAATTATTAGGAGGATTTTTCACAAATAGTATATCAATATTGTCAGATGCTATACACGATTTTGGAGATGCATTAAGTATTGGAATATCTTTAGCATTAGAGAAAATAAGTAAGAAAAAACCTAATGAAAAATATACTTATGGATATGTTAGATATTCGATTTTAGGTGCTTTAATAACAACAATTATTTTAACAATAGGTTCTATTTTTGTTATAATAGGTGGAGTTAATAGAATAATAAATCCAGAAGAAATAAACTATAATGGAATGATAATCTTTGCAGTATTCGGAGTAATTATAAATCTTTTTGCAGCTTATTTTACTAAAGATGGAGATTCTATAAATCAAAGAGCAGTAAATCTACATATGCTAGAAGATGTACTTGGTTGGATTGTTGTTTTAGTAGGAGCTATTCTAATGAAATTTACTGATATAAGAATAATTGATTCAATTATGTCTATAGGTGTAGCGCTTTTTATACTGGTAAATTCATTTAAAAATTTAAAAGAAATATTAGATTTATTTTTAGAAAAAACACCTAAGAACATATCGATAGAAGAAATAAATCATCATATTAGTGAAATAAAAGGGGTAATAGATGTTCATCATATTCATATTTGGAGTATTGATGGAAATACAAATTATGCAACAATGCATATAGTAACTGATAGGAAAGACCTAAAGACATTAAAAGAACAAATAAGAGAAGAAATGTTAGAACATGGTGTTATTCATAGTACAATAGAACTAGAGAATAATGAGGATAAGTGTAATGAAAAAGTGTGTGATATAAAAACAAATAATTCAGGTTATACTCGTCATCACCATCATCATTAATACAAATTACAATTTATCGATTAAATCGTAATATTAAGATATTCTGAATAAATTAAATATAAAAATCAAAACCTATTGAAAACGAAAATCCAAAAGAAATTACATAACTAATGGATTTTCGTGAAAGACTATCTTTAAGACAAGATAGTAACACACTACCAAGTCGGCATTTTGCCAACTAGGAATAGTGTGCAAAGGGACACCCTTTTGAAACCCAATAAGCAACATTTCACAAACTATCGTAAGTGAATGTTGCTCTTTTTTATTTTGTCTTGCGACTACATAAAAAAGAAAGAATACTATCGCCACTTTCATTGCTAAAGCAACAAAACGTGCCACGTATTCTTTAAATAAAAATAACCTAATACCTAATTTAACGAAAGGGTAAAAGGTTATTTTTTTCTTTTGCTATGCAAAAGTAAGGATTATAAATTTACTTCATAAATTTATTTTTTCTTATTTAGTAATTCCGATGTTTCTTTTTTAGCACTCTTAATTGCCATGAATACAAATAATTCATATAAAAGTGTAATTGCAAAGAAACCACATACTAAATAAATATTATTTCTAACATCACTATTTATCATATCAATAAACTCTATTCCTAAATATATTAATCCATAGAATACAGTAGATACAACTGTTATATCATTATATGATCTTCTAATTGACTTGCCCTCGTTTTGATTTATTTCAATTAACCCTTTATCTACCTCATATATAAACATTACAATTAAAAATATTAAAATAGGAATTAAAATCCAATATAAAGAATAAGTAAGTTTATTATTAAATATGATAGTTAGTATTAAAAATAATCCTACAATAAAATTCACTACTACTAATAATTTTTTAATTATATTACTTTTTAGCATTTTTATTTCTCTCCTTTACTTTTAAACTTTGAATAAGTTTGATTATTTCTTTTGATGAATTAATTTGATATGTATGATCTTCGATAGTATGTATTAATAACTCTTTTTGTTCTTCTGGTAAATCATCTTTTTCTAATTCTTTTTTACATGTAGAAACTATACTTTCAGAATTTTCTATACTTCCTAAAACATTTATTTCAGCAGTATCTAATTGTTCTAGATTTAAACTAGCATAATGACTCTTAACAAAATAATTAAGTTGTGTCACTTCTAATCCTAAACCTATCATATACATTAAGTCACTATAATTAACATCTATTATATTACTTATCTTTCTTAATATTTTAGGACTAGGATCTTTTCTTATACCTGATTCTATTTTAGAAAGTTCAGAGTTATTAATCTTTGCAAGTTTCGCAAGTTGTCTTTGCGATAAACCTTTCTTTTCTCTAGCTTCAGCAATAACTTCGCCGATATTTTTTTCTAGCATAGAAATTCACCTCACACCATAATAATACACCCAGTGGGTAAAAAAGTCAACATAATTTCAATAAATGGGTAAAAAAGTGTTGACAATATAGTAATTAGCATGATATATTAAATATGTTTCCAAATGAACCCACTTTTAAATTAAATGGGTAACATAGAAAAAGAAAGGAGGAAATCAAATGTATGAGATTAAAAAAACAACTAGAATTAATTGATCCAAGAGTATGGAGAGATAAAAATATCAAGTTTGAAACGAAGCTGATATACAAAATACTCTGTGCGGAACAATCCCAAAGATGTGAATTCACAAGTATAAGTATCGGGAGAGTTCAAAAGAAATTGAGTATAACAAATGTTGGATTCAAGAAGAACCTAAAAATATTAGAAGATAACAAATATATAAGGTTCAATGAATACGACCGAGGATTATACACATACGAGATTTGTTAGAAAAGATTAAATCACTAACAAATAAAGGTTCAGTAAATGTTCGTAGATTTATATTAGAACCTATCTTATAGAAATATAAGATGAACTAGTTTGAAGTAAAACATATTTCAAAGAACGAAATAAAAGAATAAAAGGGATTGAAATATGTTATGTATGTTTTACTTCAAGCAACCTATTTAGTGAGATTTATCTCACACAGGGATTTTATTGTCATTATTAGTATGACTTGTAAGTAGTGTTTACAAGTTTTTTTATTGCCTAAATTTAAAGGAAAGGAGATTGATAATATGAATAATAGCGATATTACTAAATTAAAGCATATAGAGGTGCCTACAATAGTTTTATTAGATGAAGAACTATCTTCTACTACTAAACTATTAATGGGTTTAATTAATACCCTATCTATGCAAGAGGGATTTTGTTATGCAAGTAATAAGTATTTAAGTAATCTTTTAAAAGTATCTAAAAGAACGATTACTAGTTGCATAACATCATTAAGAACAAAAAAATATATTAGAGTTGAAAATGAACCTAATATAAGAAGAATCTATTTAGCAGATTTCTGCTAGATGTAATAGCAAGATACTGCTAGTGAGTATAGCAAGTATCTTCTAACAGAATAAATAATATAATAAATAATATTAATAGATAATATAAATTTAAAATTATTTTAATAATTTAAATCTTTAAAAAGATTAAAAAGAAAGGAAGTTATAAAAATGGAAATTGATTTAAACGAAATTATAATATCTGGAACTATTAATAATGTGACAGATAATAATAAAGATTATATTAAGTTTGGTTTAACCACTCTTAAATATGATAAAAGGAAAGTTTATGCTAGTTTTAATATTAACCGAAATCTTTATGAAATATATAAAGATTTTTTTGTTAAAGGAACAAGAGTTTTTGTTAAAGGTTATCTTAATTCTTATATTACAAATGAAAGAATACAAAGTTTTATTACTGTGACTGATATATCAGACAATAAAGATGAAATGATGAACGGAAGAAAAGGTCCTCATATAAGACTTGATTCAGACGGTGTTGAAGTTTGGGATGGAAAAAGATGTGAAGCAATTCCACCCACTGAAGAAGAACTTAAAGAAATGGAAGATATGCTAAAAGAATATCAATAGAAAGGTGTGATAATTTATGAAGAATAGTAATTTTTATAAACTATTACACATAAAATTCATTGTGGAGGAATAATCATGTATGAAACACTAGAATTTTATGATAGTAATGGTTGTGATTTAAAAGAAGTCTTAAAAAGTTGTATATATAAATATTATATGGCTTATAAAAATTCATCAAAAGTATTTAAATCGGACGCAAAAAATAGTATAATTAATTCAACTAATAAAGTGAATGTGTTGTCTACTGAAAGGAGATAAAAAATGTATAGTAGATATGCAATAGACAATACGATTTTTAAAATAGCCATTTATATAAGACTATCTCGTGAAGATGGTGATGATATGGAATCAGAAAGTGTCACTAATCAAAGAAGTTTATTAATTGGTTATTTAAAAGCACAAGGATTAGTTGCAGTTGATATTTATGTAGATGATGGTTATACAGGAACAAATTTTGAACGCCCAGAGTTTAAGAGAATGTTAAATGACATTGAAAATGGAAAAATAAACATGGTTATTACTAAAGATTTATCAAGATTAGGTCGTGACCATATAATGACTGGTTATTATGTTGAAACATTTTTCCCAGAAAACGATGTTAGATATGTTGCCGTAAACGATGATATAGATACTTTTTTTGAAACAAGTGGCTCTGATATGATGCCATTTAGATTAAGTATGAATGATATGTATGCAAAAGATATTTCTAAAAAAGTTCGTTCAAACTTACTTCAAATGAAAAAAGATGGAAAGTTTTGTGGAAGTTCTGCACCTTATGGTTATATGAGAGATCCTTTAGACAAACACAAACTAGTACCTGATCCAGAAACTGCTCCTGTAGTAAAAAGAATTTTTGATTTATATGTTGCAGGTTATGGTAGCTCACAAATTGCTGAAATACTAACAAGAGAAGAATTACCTACACCAGTTATGTATAAATACTCTGATTCAAAATTAAATAGATTTGACCATCCTGAAATATGGAAACACACATCTGTCAGTAATATCATCAAAAATAGAGTTTATATTGGAGATTTAATTCAACACAGATTTCAAAAAGTGAATTATAAGATTAAGAAAAGAAAAAGTGTTCCTGAAAGTGAATGGTGTATTAAAGAAAATGCACACGAACCACTTGTAGATAGGAAAACATTTGAAATCGCACAATCTATTAAAGATTCATCAAATAATTATAATCCTGAACGAAGAAATGTTGATTATGTTTTATCTGATTTAGTATTTTGTAAAGATTGTGGTGCTAGAATGAGTATTAGTTATGATAAGAAAAGAGATAGAGTCACAATGAATTGTAATAACTATCGTAAGTTTAGTAAGTATGATATATGCTTTTCTCACTATATTAACTATACAAAACTAGAAAACACAGTCTATGACAAGTTAAGTACTATGGCTAATCAATATATTAATGATAAAGAAGAATTTGAAAATATTATTAAAAGCCAATATGTTGATCCAAAAGCAGATAAACTAAAAAAGATAGAAGAATTAAATCATACAATAAATGATTTAAAAAGAAAACAAGACTCTTTATATGATGATAAATTTAATAATGTTATAAGTGTAGAAACTTATCAAAGATTATTTAATGCTACTGAAGAAGATATTAAAACTGCAAAAGATAAACTAGAACAATTACAAAATGAAATATCTAGTATTAATGATGATTCTTCTTGTTATGTAGAATATTTAGATATTATTAAAAGTTTTCTAGATATGAAAAATCCAACAAGAGAAATCATGAATAGATTAATAGATAAAATATATGTAACGAAAGATAAAAAACTAGAAATTCATTATAGAATTAAAAAAAGTGAAGTATTAATATAGGTAAAAATACGAGTTGCTTCCAAGCAATTTTTAAAAATAAAATTAGGTATCACAAAAACAGGTCATACTGGTATGATGAAGATATTCCTTTTGTAGAGGCAGCTGAAATAGGCACAGAAAAAGTAATTAGAGATCATTCTACAATAGGTATTGTAGTAACAACAGATGGTAGTATAGGCGATATTACTAGAAATAATTATATAGAAGCAGAAAATGAAGTAATAAGTGAACTAAAAGAAATAGGTAAACCATTTATAGTTTTATTAAATTCAGCACATCCAACACTTCCAGAAACTGAAAGATTAGCAGAAAAATTAAAAGAAGAACATAATGTGCCTGTAATACCAATAAGTGCAGAAACTATGAATGAAAAAGATGTATATAACATATTAAAAGAGGCTTTATATGAGTTTCCTGTACTTAATGTTAAAGTAGATATTCCGGATTGGATAGGAACATTAAATCCAAATCATCCGATAAAGAAAGTATATATAGATCAAATAAGGGAATGTGTTGTAGAAGTTGATAAACTTCGTGATATAGATTCTATTAATAAACATTTTAAACAGTGTGATCAAATAGAAAAAGCATATATGTCAAATGTAGATCCAGCAAAAGGAGAGGTAACAATAACACTTACTGCTCCTAATAATTTATATGATGAAGTACTAAAAGAAATCATAGGAACAAGTATAAATAGTAGAGCATCACTTCTTAATATATTCCAAGAATATAATGAAACAAAAGAAGAATTTGAACAATATAAGAGCGCACTTAAAATGGTTAAAGAGGTTGGATATGGAATTGCAATACCAACTTTAAAAGATATGAAATTAGATACACCAGAAGTAGTTAAACAAGGTGGAAGATATGGTGTTAAGTTAAAAGCAGTCGCACCATCAATTCATATGATTAGAGTAGATGTTGAAAGTACATTTGAACCAATTATAGGATCAGAACTTCAATCAAAAGAATTAATAAATTATTTAACTAAAAACCAAGAAGAAAGTGCTGATAGTATTTGGAAAAGTGAAATATTTGGTAGAAGTTTAGATGAAATTGTACAAGAAGGAATACAGGCAAAATTATCTCTTATGCCAGATAATTTAAGATATAAACTTCAATCAACATTATGTAAAGTAGTAAATAAAGGATCTAATAATATGATAGCTATAGTTTTATAGCTTTTTTTCTTGATTATTTTTATAAAATAATATATCATCTTAAATGAAGGTGGTTTTGTGAAAAAAAGTACAGTAGTAAAATTATATAATGAACTTGATAATAAGGAAATACTAAAAAAAGGTTTACCAAGAATGATAAATGTAAAAGGTGATGCTGAAGATATATTTTATGATTTATGTATTAAGTATAATGATATATTAAATGGTGATATACTAGATCATTTTATAAGTATAAGTACATTTTCATCGTCACTTGATGATAATCTAGAAAGAAAAAAATTATTAAATAGCATTTATAATATATTAGATAATGATTATTTAGTTTCTAATATGGATTTTAATATAATTTTAGAAAATATTGAATATATAATGGGAACTATGTTTTCAAAAGTATTTGATGTATATGATGAAGAAGAAGAAAAATACTATATTTCTGAGATAATTATTGAACTTTCAAAAGGATTATCAAAAAATAAAGGTTATGATATAAATAAAATTTATGATCATGAATTGAAAGCAATCTTCAAAAAGTTTTTTGATTTATTAGAAGATTTAAATAATACAAATGTACCAAAAAATGAAGATTATAATAAAACTTTAATGGATAGAATAAAAGCATTCTTAGATATAATTTTTTCAAAGGAAATATATGAGTTAGATGATTATAAATATAATGTAGTTTTAGATATGGCAAGTATAGTAGAAGATATTAATGAATTATCTAAACTTAAAAAGAAAATAGTATTTTATAATAGATTAACTGATGAAGATTTTGAAGTTACTTTAGACGATTCAGTAGATATTCTAACAGATACGAGTATTAAGCTTTTAAAAGAAGGTAAAAGTAAGACATTAAAATTTCAAGAAAATAATAACAATAAGTAAAGTACTCAAATAATTTATAAAAAGTATTGATTTTATTTACGATTTAATGTATATTAGATACATACCTTTTGCTTGGTTATCGGATTCTCCGAACCATATACTAGGTTTAAGGCAAATATTAACAGTAGGAGGAAATTAAAATGGCATTAAAGAAATCTGAAAAAGAAAACATAATTAAAGAATATGCTACTCACGAAGGTGACACTGGTTCTCCAGAAGTACAAATAGCTATTCTAACTAAAGAAATTAAGACTTTAACAGAACACTTAAAAGTAAACATTCATGATTATCATTCAAAAAAAGGTTTACTTATGAAAGTTGGTAAACGTCGTAATTTACTTGAATATCTTAAAAAGACAGATATTAATAGATACCGTAAATTAATCGAAAGATTAGGATTAAGAAAATAAGCACTTATGTGCTTTTTCTTTTGTAAAAATAATAGAAAAAAGCAAAATATAATATTTAAAATTAGATTATTGTGGTAAAATATAATTAGAGGAGAATTTTATGAGTAAAAAAGTATTTGAATTAGATTTTAGGGGAAGAAAACTAGTTATAGAACAAGGTGAATATGCAAAACAAGCAGATGGAGCAGTTTTAGTAAGATATGGTGATACAGTTATTTTATCTACAGCAGTTGTATCTGATAATGCAAATATTTTATCTGATTTCTTCCCACTTATGGTTTTATACCAAGAAAAATTATATTCTGTTGGTAAAATTCCTGGAGGATTTATTAAAAGAGAAGGTAGACCAACAGATGCTGCAACTTTGGCAGCAAGAATGATTGATAGACCAATGAGACCAATGTTTCCAGAAGATTTTAGAAATGAGGTACAAGTTGTTAATACAGTTTTATCAGTTGATACTGATAATTCACCAGAACTAGCTGCAATGTTTGGTTCTTCACTAGCAACAAGTATTTCACAAATACCATTTGATGGTCCAATCGCAGGTGTAAAAGTTGGTAGAGTAAATGGAGAATTTATTATAAATCCAACACCTGATGAACTTGAAAAATCAGATATTGATTTAACAGTTGCGGGAACTACAGAAGCAATAAACATGGTTGAAGCAGGATCAAAAGAAGTATCAGAAGAAGATATGCTTGAAGCATTAATGTTTGGTCATGAAGCAGTTAAAGAGTTATGTGAATTCCAAAAAACTATTATTAAAGAAATAGGATTACCTAAAATGGAATATGAAAAATTAGACATAACTGATAAGCTAAGAGAAGAAGTAAAAAGTCTTGCCGCAGATAAGTTAGATTCTGCAATGAGAATAAAAGAAAAACTAGCTAAATATGAAGCAATAGATAATGTTAAAAAAGAAGTTGTTTCTAAATATGAAGAAGAAAATAGTGATTTAGATAAAGATGAATTAAATATTCTATTAACAAAAGTAAAACTAGTATTAGAATCAATAGAATACGATATATTTAGATCAATTACTGTTAATGAAAAAACAAGAGCAGATGGAAGAGCAATGAATGAAATAAGACCTCTTAGTGGTGAAATTGATATTCTTCCAAGAACACATGGATCTGCTGTATTTACAAGAGGAGAAACACAAGCTCTAGCAGTTACTACACTTGGTGCTTTAAATGAATATCAAGCACTTGATGGAATAAGTTTAGAAGCAGAAAAACATTTTATGTTACATTATAACTTCCCACAATTTTCAGTAGGTGAAACAGGAAGATATGGTGCTCCTGGTAGAAGAGAAATAGGTCATGGTGCACTTGGTGAAAGATGTTTAAAACAAGTAATGCCAAGTGAAGAAGAGTTCCCATATACAGTTAGAGTAGTTTCTGAAATACTAGAATCAAATGGATCAAGTTCACAAGCTACAATATGTGCTGGATGTATGAGTTTAATGGCCGCAGGTGTACCAATAAAAGCTCCAGTTGCGGGTATTGCTATGGGACTTATAACATCAAAAGATGAAAAAGATTATACAATACTAACTGATATACAAGGTATGGAAGATCATTTAGGTGATATGGACTTTAAAGTAGGTGGAACAAGAAAAGGTATTTGTTCACTTCAAATGGATATCAAGATTAAAGGTATTACAAAACAAATATTAAAAGAAGCTTTAGCGCAAGCAAAAGAAGCAAGAATGAAAATACTTGATATGATGGAAGGAATAATTGCTGAACCTAGAAAAGAAGTATCTAAATATGCACCTAAAACAGAAATCTTTAAAATTAATCCTGATAAAATTAAGGATGTTATTGGTAAAGGTGGAGATATGATTACTAAAATCATATTAGAAGCAAGCCATGTTAATAGTGTAAATGATGTTAATGCTGTTAAAGTTGATTTAGCAGATGATGGTACAGTTACTATTTATCATATGGATAAAGATATTATTGCTAAAACAAGAGAAATGATAGAAAATGTAGCTAGAGAAGTAGAAATAGGAAAGATTTACACAGGAAAAGTAGTAGATATTCATGACTTTGGATGCTTTGTTAGACTATGGGAAGGTTGTGAAGGTCTTGTACATGTATCACAACTTGCAAATGAAAGAGTTGAAAAACCAAGTGATGTTGTATCTGTTGGTGATGAAATATTGGTAAAAGCAACCGGATACGATAAAAAAGGTAAGCTTAATTTATCTAGAAAAGAAGCACTTCCAAAAAAAGAAGTAAAAGAAGAAAAGAAAGAAACAAAAGAATAACAAAGGACCCCGCTTTTTTAGCGAGGTTTTATATTCAAACGAGGTAATTGAAATGAAATTTTATGATTGTATAGAAAAAAATAAAGATAAAAATATTAGTATATATTGTGATATGGATGGAGTACTTGCTGAATATGATATTGGTAATTTCGACTATGAAAGTATAAGACCACTTAAAAGTACAATTAAAAAAATAGAAGATTTATATAAAGAAGATAATATTAGTATATATATTCTTTCAATATGTAAAAATGATAATATAGTTTCCGATAAAATAACTTGGTTTAAAAAAAATATGCCATTTTTAAAACAAGAAAACATTATACTTTTATCAAAAGAAGATAATAAATATCAAGACATTTCATCTAAAGAAATAAAAAGTAATTATTTAAAGGAACATGCTAAAAATGATGTTAATATTGTTATTGATGATGATAATAGTGTTATAAAATATATAAGAAAAAATAATGAAGATTTAATTGTTTTTCAAGATTCAAGTTTAGTAGATTAAAGGAGTATATATGGAAAATTACAGAAAATATTTTACTGGAGAAGAAGAATTATTATTTAAGTTAGAACAACTTCATAGAAAAAAACAAAAATTGAAAGAGTTATTAGATAATAAAAAAGAAATAAATCCATTTGTTGTTGAATTATGTGGTTTACCAAGAACTGGTAAAACAGTTAGCTTAGGTAAATTATATGAATTCTTCAAAAATGGTGGTATTAATATAGAAAAAGCAGAAGAGCCAGCATTCATAATAAAAAATTCATTAACACTTGATGAAATCAAAAATATGTCTAATTTAGAATTTAACGATAAAACACTTGAAGTATCAAGAAAAAGTTTAGAAAAAGCAAAAAAGAAAAATTCTGATATTATTTTAATGGATAGAGGTATAATTGATAATTACTTTTGGTATCAAATGTTATATGAAGAAGGAAAAATATCAGAGGAGATATATTTAGATAGATTGAAATCATTAAATGATGATTTTAAATTAGTTAATAATTTGTTCATTATGAAAGCAGATCCTGAAATAATTATATATAGAGATTATATTAATTCACTATATCTTGAAAAAAGAAATAAAACAACATTGGAAAGAGTAAGTAATTTAGAAAAGGGATTAGAACATTTATTACCAAATATTAGCGATTATGAAAAAGTAGATATAATTGATACAACTAATACAAATGCGATGGGTACTTCAATAATGCTTGCAAATACTATAATGGATAATATGCAAAAAAAATTAGAATTAAAGTAAAAAAATAGCGACTAATTAATCGCTATTTTTTATATCCATAATTACAGGAAGAACAATTGGTTTTCTACCTGTTCTATCCATTATAAATGGACTTATCTCATTAACTATTTGATTCTTAAGTTCTGTATAATTAAATTTCTTATTTTTTAGTTCTTTAACTATAACTTCGAACGCTTTATTTTCTATTTCTTTTAATAATTCTTCATTTTCATTAACTAGAACAAATCCTCTAGTTGTAATATTTACTTTTCCAAGTAATAATTTCTTTTGTGCATTTATATTGCAAATAACAACAAGTATTCCATCATTAGCCATTATTTTTCTATCTTTGATAACAACATTACCAATATCACCAATTCTGTTACCATCTACATAAATGTCATAACATGGGAAACTTCTGTCTTTTCTTACCTTTCCATTTAACATGGATAAAACTTCACCATTTTGCATTATAAATGTATTTTCTCTTGGAACATCACAGCTTACAGCTAAATCAGCATGAGCTTTTAACATTCTATATTCACCATGTATAGGCATTAAATACTTAGGCTTCATTAATCTAAGCATTAATTTTAATTCTTCTTGGTTACCATGACCAGATGAATGTATTTCATTTAATGATGTATTTGTATAAGTTTTAACTCCTTTTAAAGCAAGTTTATTTAAAGTTACAGATATAGCTTGTGCATTACCTGGAATAGGTGATGACGAAAATATTACTGTATCACTAGGAAGTAATTTAATTTTTTTATCAGTACCATTTGCAATTCTAGATAGAGCTGCAAGTGGTTCACCTTGTGATCCAGTACATAATAAACATACTTCCTCAGGTTTTAATGCATTTGCTTCTTCAGGTGTTACAAATATATTTTTATCCTTTATATAACCTGCTTCTAAAGCAATTTCTATTTGAGTTTCCATACTTCTACCAAATATTGCTACTTTTCTATTATTTTTTTTACAAGTTTCAATTATATGTTTTAATCTATAAACATTTGATGCGAATGTAGCAATTATTATTCTACCAAGTTGTCTTTGAAATAAATCACTTAAAGTTGCATCTACTCTTGATTCACTAAGTGACATACCTGGATTTAATGCATTAGTACTTTCACTCATTAAAAGTGTTACACCTTTTTCACCAATTCTAGCCATCTTATGTAAATCAGCCATTGGACCTATTGGTGTAAAATCAAATTTAAAGTCTCCAGTTTCAACTATTGTACCGTTTGGTGTATTAACAACGATTGCAAAGCTATCTGGAATTGAATGTGTTGTTGAAATAAATTCAATTTCTAAATTTTTGAATTTAACTTTAGTGTTTTCATCAAAAATAACAATATTATCATATTTAATATTTCTATCAATTAATTTCTTTTTAATAAGTTTTGCTGCTTGATTAGGGGCATATATTACTGGAATATTAACAGATTGTAATAAAAAATTAATACTACCAATATGATCTTCATGCCCATGTGTTATAAATAATCCTTTAATTTTGTCTTCATTTCTTTTTAAGAAACCAAAATCAGGAATAACATAATCTATACCAAGAAGTGAGTCTTCAGGAAATAATACACCGCTATCAATAATTATTATTTCATTTCCATGCATTACACAATACATGTTTTTTCCAACTTCCCCAAGACCACCTAAAGCAAAAATCTTAGTATCTAAATTATTTTCAAATAATTTCATTTTTTCTCCTTTCTTTATAGAATCAAAGTTAATAAGATTAACGACTACAATTATACTATTATTTTTATGAATTTGCAATCTTTTCAAAAAATTTGACAAAAAAGCACTTGTATGTTAATATAATGGCCGTCTTTTGAAAAGGGGGAATTTCAAATGGTATTAACTAGTGATATGAAAAAAGAAACAAACAAAGAACGTATATATGATATGATGGAAAAGTATTATGGTAATGATACTGTAAATGAAGAAGAATTAAATTATATAGAAGAAATATCAAAAAGTACACAAGCAACTAATGATGTTATTCAAATTATTAAGTCATATATAGATGAATTTGATGAAAATACATCTGAAGAAAAAAAAGAAAGTTATTTGCAAAATTTATTTAAACTTGCTAAAATTAGAATGGATAATAATGATGAATATGCAGAAAAAGGAAACATAAAATATTTATCAAATATGGACAAAATTAATGATATGACTTCTAAATATTTTGAAAATAGTGAAGAATTAGAAATGGCTATTAAAAATGAAAAAACAAAAGGATATATAGAGGCTTTAAAAAAATTAGTTGCAAAAATTGATGAAAGTACGGATGTTTTTATCAGTTGGATTAATGACGCTATTGAAAATGATGAAGAAAGAAATATAACTATTTATCTTAATGAATTATATGATGCAATGGAATATGGATTTATTAAAAAAGATACAGAAAAATTAATTAAAGATCTAAAAGAATTAAATGAAGAAGCTGAAATCGATTATGATGGTTATAATATAGAATCATTAGTTTCTGGTGATAAATTAGTTTTACCAGAAGGATATGAATACGATGAAAGTCTTGGTATAAATAATAAAAATTTAACAAAAAGTCAAAATTATATTTCTATAAAAGTTAATGTGAAAGCAAATAATAAAGGGGGTAACGATATGAATAATAAGGATAAGAAAGATAAAAAGAAAATAAAACAAGAAAAGAAAGAAATAAGAAAGAGCAAAAAAGAAACAAAAAAACAAGAAAAGAAAGAAATAAAAAAACAAAAAAAGGAATCAAGAAAGAATAAAAAGGAAAGAAAACCAAAATTTAGATGGTTTAATATTTCTAAAATTCCAGTACTTATAAGAAATAAATTTGTTAGCATAAAAGATTATTTAGAAGAAGAAGTAAATATAAATATCACTAAAGATAATAATACTTTTGATCCTATTGATATAGATATAGATGAAGATGAAAATGATAATAATAAAAATAATGAAAAAAATATAGAAAATAGTGAAGAAAATACTAATAATAATGATGATACTAAAAAAATTGAAACAGAAGAAAATCACAATGATGATATTAAACGAATTGAAAAAGAAGAAAATCACAATGATGATACTAAAGAAATTGAAACAGAAGAAAATAATAATGATGATGTTAATGATAATACTGATGAAGTAAAATTAACAGCAGGAGAAAATTTAAAACGTATTTCAAAAATAAGAAGTGAAATTGAAAGACTTCAAAGAAATAAAGAAGAATTAAAAAATATAGAAAACGCTTCAAAATTTGCAAAAGAAGAAACAGCTAAACATTATGATGATGAAACAAAAAAATTAAAAAATCAAATTAAAGAAATAGTTGATAATAATAAATATACAAATGAAGCAGGAAGAGAAATCTCTATGGAAGAAAGAGATAGATTTGATAGATTAGATGCTGTTCAAGCAGATATTATTGAAACCATAAAAAAACAAAAACAAATTAATTCAGAATTTAATGAAGCTTGGTATGGTCATATGGGAGAAAAAGTTAGTGAAGAACTATTAAAAAGAAGAGCAACACTAAAAAATGAATTAGATATAATTAATATTAAACTAAGTTTATTAAAACAAAAAAGAGAAGAAATAGTTGCAGAAAATTCAATGGTTTATACAAGAACAATGTAAAGGTACACAAATGTGTATCTTTTTTTGTAAAGTAATAAAAAAAGACTAGTAAAATGTATAAAAATAATATATAATAAGAATGAATATAATAAAGAGGGAGTGAATATAATGGCAGAAACAAAGAAAAAAACAACTACAAAAGCAGCTCCAAAGAAGACCACAACAACAAAGAAAACAACAACTAAAACAACTTCAGCTTCAGCTGCAAAAAAGGCACCAGCAAAAAAGGTAGCAACTAAAGCACCAGTTAAAAAGACTACAACAACAAAGAAAACAACAACTAAAAAAGCTCCAGCAAAGAAAGTTAATAATAACTTATCTAATGCTGAACAAAGTTTCAAATTGACAAATGATGCTATGTTTAATGTATGGGTTGATGCTTTAATTTTAATTTTTGTAGTATTAATGTTCGTTTTAATATTATATGGTTATGTAATGTCTGCATAAAAAAGAAATTTATTTTTCTTTTTTTTTACGCCTTTAAATGGTATAATTATTATGGTGATATGAATGGGATTTTTTGATAAATTAAAAAAAATTGTAAGTAAAGATACATTTGAAGATAAAAAAGAAAAAGACTTATATGATAAAGGATTTGAAAAAACAAGAAAAGAATTTACAGATAAGTTAAATAAGTTAAATAAAAAATATAGTAAAGTAAATAGTGAATATTTTGAAGAGTTAGAAGAAATACTTATTATGGCTGATATTGGAGTTAATACAGTTATGAGTTTTATGGATAGATTAGTTACAAGAGCTAAAAATGAAAAAATAACTGATCCAAAAGAGTTAAAAGAATTAATTGTTGATGAATTATTTATAATATATGTTAATGATGAAATTTTAGTAGACAAGATAAAATATAATGATAATGGTCCAACTGTTATTTTATTTGTTGGAGTAAATGGAGTTGGTAAAACTACTACAATTGCAAAACTTGCTAAAAGAGAAAAGGATAAAGGTAAGAAGGTAATGATGGTCGCAGGAGATACATTTAGAGCGGGTGCAGTTGAACAACTAGAAACTTGGGGAGAAAAAATTGGTGTAAAAGTAGTATCATCTACTTTAAATGCAGATCCATCAAGTGTAATATATAAAGGTCTTGAAGAAGCGAAAGAAGATAATTATGATGTTGTTTTAATAGATACTGCTGGTAGACTTCAAAACAAAGTAAATCTAATGAAAGAGTTAGATAAAATTAATAGAGTAATAGGTAATTTAATAGAAGGTTCACCACAAGAAACACTTTTAGTAATAGATGCAACAACAGGTCAAAATGGTATTTCACAGGCAAAACAATTTAAAGAAATAACAAATATAACAGGCATTGTACTTACTAAATTAGATGGTACAGCAAAAGGTGGTATAGTTCTTGCTATTAAAGAAGAAGTTAATATTCCTGTTAAATTTATTGGTCTTGGTGAAGGCATGGAAGATTTAAAAACATTTGATATTGAAAAATATATATATGGACTTTTTAAAGAATTATTATAGGTGGATAGTATGGATGAAATAAATGAATTAATAATGTTATATGATTATTATGGAGAATTATTAAGTGATTCACAAAAAGAATATTTTATGGATTACTATTTTAATAATTTAAGTTTAGGAGAAATTGCAGATAACCTAGAAATAAGTAGAAATGCAGTTCATAAACAAATAAAAAGTGCTGAAGCAAAGTTAAAAGAGTATGAGGAAAAATTAAAGATAATTAAAAAAAGTAATTTAATAAAAGAAAAATTAGAAAGTATTAATGATGAAAGATTAAAAGAAGAAATAATAGATATATTAGAAAGCTAGAAGGTGAAATAATGTTTGAAAATTTAAGTGATAGATTAGAAAGTGCAATGAAGAAAATAAAAGGATATGGAGTTATAACTGAAGATAATATAAGTGATGTTTTAAGAGAAGTTAGACTTGCACTTTTAGAAGCAGACGTTAACTATCAAGTAGTTAAAGAATTTACAAATAATGTTAAAGAAAAAGCACTTGGTGAAGAGGTAAGAAAAAGTTTAAAACCAAGTGAAGTATTTTTAAAAATATTAAAAGATGAATTACTTAATTTACTTGGTGAGGGAACTAGTGAAATAGAAACTAAAAAGAACCCTACAATATTAATGCTTGTAGGTCTTCAAGGTTCAGGTAAAACAACAACTATTGGTAAACTTGGTAATTTACTTAGAAAAAAATATAATAAAAAGCCTTTATTTGTCGCATGTGATATATATAGACCAGCTGCAATAGAACAATTAAAAACTATTGGTAAAGAACTTAATATTCCAGTTTATGAAGAAGGCATAAAAAATCCTAATGAAATAGTTAGAAATGCATTAGAATACGCTAAAGAAAATAAACTTGATTATATATTAATAGATACAGCTGGTAGACTTCATGTCGATGAAGAATTAATGAATGAATTAAAATCATTAAATGAAGAATTTAATCCTGATGAAATATTACTTGTATTAGATAGTATGATTGGTCAAGATGCTATTAATGTAATTAATGGATTTAATGATAAACTACCACTTACAGGTACTATTTTAACTAAGTTAGATGGTGATACTAAAGGTGGTGTTGCCTTGTCAGCTAGACACTTAACAAATGTTCCAATCAAATTTATAGGTACTTCTGAAAAACTTGATGGACTTGAAGTATTTGATCCAGAAAGGATGGTAAATAGAATTTTAGGTATGGGAGATATTATGTCTCTTGTTGAAAAGGTTGAATCTGTTTACACTGAAGAAGATGAAAAAAATGCAGAAAAAACATTTAAAAAAATGCAAAAAGGAAAATTTGATTTAGAAGACTTTTTAGCACAATTTAAACAAATAAAAAAATTAGGTTCAATAGAAGGATTATTAAAATTAATACCAGGTGCTAAAAAAATGGGATTAAACAATATTAATATTGATCCAAAAGACATGGCAAGAGTAGAAGCAATAATTCTTTCTATGACTCCTGAAGAAAGAAGAAAACCAGAAATAATAAAAGCAAATAGAAAAATAAGAATAGCAAAAGGTTCTGGAACAAGTGTTCAAGAAGTAAATAAATTATTAACTCAGTTCGAACAAAGTAAAAAAATGATGAAAATGTTCAGTAATGGTTCATTTAAGATGCCATTTTAATATAAAAGAAAAGAAAATATTCTTTTCTTTTAATTTACCTAAAAAGTAAATTAAAACTATTTACAATTTAAAATAATGCTATTATAATATGATTAACCTGTTAAGTAAATCAAATTAAGGAAGGCGACATGGAATTAACATATAAAAATGATAAGCTTAAAAATCTCTGTGAAAATCCTAAATATAATAAAGAATTAGTTAAAGAATATGGAATTGATGTGGCAAAAAGGTTACCTCAAAGAATAAAAGAACTTAAATCTTTTGTTTGTTTAATGGATGTACCACAAACTCTTCCATTTAGAAGACATAAATTAACTGGTGATTTAAAGGATTATTTTGCTATTAATATTACTATGCAATATAGATTAATATTTAAGCAAAAAGATAATAATATAGTAATAGAAGATTTAAAGGAAATAAAAGAAATAGAAATAATGGAGGTGTCTAAACATTATGAGTAAAAGATATGAATTAAATGAATATGTAATTGTACCAGGTGATACAATTTTAGAATTATTAGAATTAAATAGTATGACACAACTAGATTTATCTGATAAAACTGGTATTAATAAAAAAACAATTAATGAAATAATAAAAGGAAAGGCACCTATTACAACAACAACAGCACTTAAATTAGAATATGTTTTTAATATTCCTGCTAGTTTTTGGAATAATCTTGAAAGTAATTATAGAGAAGTACTTGAAAGACAAAAAGATTTTGATTCTATTATTGAAGATGAAAAATATTTAAAAAACATACCATATAATGAAATGTCAAAAAGAAACTGGGATTATATAGAAATAACCAGAAGTCCTTTTGAGAGAGTTGTAAATTTAAGAAAATTTTTTTCAGTCGCATCCTTAGGTTTTAATACAGAATTAAAAAGAAAACTTGCATTTAGAAAACAGGATAATGATAGTTTTTCTTATGAATCATTATATTGTTGGTTAAGGTATGGAGAAATACAGTCTAACAAGATAGAATACCCTAAGTTTGATATAATAAAACTAAAGGAATGTGTAGAAAAAATTAGAAGCTTAACTAGTTATTTGTTTCTTGATAAAATAGATGAAATAAAGGAATTACTTAAAGACTGTGGTGTCTCACTTATATTTGAACCACATCTTCCAAATACATATGTAAATGGAGTTTCATACAAAATTACTAAAGATAAAGCAATAATTATGATAAGTGATAGAGGAAAAAAAGATGATATTTTATGGTTTACTTTATTTCATGAAATAGCGCATTTAATTATGCACAGCAAAAAGGAAGTTTTTATTGATGGTGATAATGAATTAAAAAGTTCTATAGAAAAAGAAGCCGATGATTTTGCTAAAAATACATTGATTTCAAAAAATGCATATGATGATTTTATTGAAAATAATATAATAAATGAAAAAACGATAAGAAAATTTTCAAAAGATAATAATATTATCCCAGGCATTTTAGTTGGAAGAATGCAAAAAGAAGGTATTATTGGTTATAATGAATTTAATAATTTAATCACAAGAATATAATTATAGGATAATAAACTATTCAAAAATTTATAATTCTCATATTCTAGTAATAGATAAGGAGGATTAAAATGTTTTATAATAATTTTAATATGAATGGTTGTTGCAATAACGAAAATAAGTGTTGCCCAACTGTTTGCGAGGAAAAATGCTGTGAAGATCCAGTATATGAAGCACCAGTTGAAAAATGTATAAAAAAAGATTTTGTACATGAAATAGTTCACGTATGTCCAGTACATACAAGAATAGTAAATAATCACATTTATAAACATACTTATGTACCAGAATATACTTGTTCTGAAGAAAATGTATGTACAAATGTAGATGATAATTGTTGTAAAAAATTTTAAAAAATTCCATTAGGAATTTTTTTCTTTTTTATGTTTTATGGTATAATTTTTATAGATAATAAAGAAGGCGGTAAAATGATTCAAATATTTGATATAAAAAAGGAAAAAAGTCTTAAAACGAATGATAGTGAAATGCTAAAAAAATACATGGATGAATCAATTTTAAATAATGAAGAATTAATGAAAAAATATAATTCGAAAGCTCAAGGCCTAAATGACAATGAAGTAAAGATACGTCTTTCTAAAAATGGAAAAAATGTTGTTATAAAAGATGATAAAAAAAGTCCACTATACTTTTTATTAATGTCATTTAAAGATGAATTTATAATAATTTTATTGTTTCTTTCATTAATAAATTTTCTTTTAGGTGATACTCTTGGATCATTAATAATTGTAGTGATAGGAATAATTAGTGCGCTTATTAGATTTTTTCAAGACTATTCAGTTTATAAATTTAATAGAAAATTAAAGTCAAAGATATATTCCACAGTAAATGTACTTAGAAATAATGAAGAAAAAGAAGTAAAAGTAGAAAATGTTGTAATTGGAGATATTATTAAATTAAATGCTGGTACAATAATTCCTGCTGATTTAAGAATAATTGACAGTAAAGATTTATTTTTAAATGAGTCAGTATTTACTGGTGAAAGTATACTAGTAGAAAAAAGTAATAAAGTAAATAATAATGTAAAAGAAATATTTGATATAAATAATATTTGTCTTATGGGAACTTCTGTAGTAAGTGGAAGAGGAGAAGGCATTGTAATAAATACAGGCTTTAATACATATTTAGGTAAAGTTGGTAAAGAAGTTAATACAAAAAAAGAAGTAACTAATTTTGATAAAGGTATAAAAAATATAACTAAATTATTAATAAGATATATGGTTGTTGTGTGTCTTGTAGTAATTATTATAGATGGTATAATTAAACAAAATATTGGTGAAGCACTTTTGTTTGCGTTATCAGTTGCGGTAGGTATTACACCAAGTATGCTTCCAATGATTCTTAATGTTAATTTAACAAAAGGAAGTAAAAGTTTAGCAAATAAAAAAACACTTGTTAAAAATATTGCTTCAATTCAAAATTTGGGTGCAATAGATATTTTATGTACTGATAAAACAGGTACGTTAACAGAAAATAATATAACACTTCAAAAATATATAGATGCATTAGGTAATGAAAATGAAGATATATTAGAGTATGCATATTTAAATAGTTATTATAGTACAGGTATAAAGAATTTAATTGATAAGGCAATTATCTCATATGGTAAAGAACACAAACTTGATACTACTTTAGAAAAATATGAAAAGGTTGATGAAATACCATTTGATTATAATAGAAAAAAACAAAGTGTTGTTGTAAAAAATAAATCAGCATATAGAATGATAACAAAAGGTGCACTAGAAGAAATAATTAATGATTGTGATAGTGTAATTATTAATGGTGAAATTAAGAAAATAACAAAAGAACTTATAAATGTTATAAAGGATAAAGCAATGGAACTTGCGAATAATGGTATGCAGGTTATTGCTCTAGCAGAAAAGAATGATTATCCAGGAGATTTGAAATTTAATTCAGAATGTGAGAAAAATATGACATTTGTAGGATTTACATGTTTCTTAGATCCTGCTAAAAAAGATGTAAAGACAACAATATCTAATTTATATAAAATAGGCATTAAAACAAAGATATTAACAGGTGATAATCCATATGCTACAAAAAATATTTGTAATTTGGTAGGACTTAATGGCAATGATATATTACTTGGTAGTGATATAGACAAAATGAGTGATGAGGAATTATCAAAAAAAATAGAAGATATAGATGTATTCGCAAGAATGAATCCACTTCAAAAAGAAAGAATAGTTGATTTGTATAAGAAAAATGGACATGTAGTAGGATATATGGGAGATGGTGTTAATGATGCTCCTTCACTTAATAAGTCAGATGTTGGAATATCTGTTAATAGCGCATCATCAATAGCGAAAGAAGCGAGCGATATAATTATATTAAAACAAAGTTTAAAAGTTGTATATGATGGTGTGATTGAAGGAAGAAAAGTATATGGAAATATTATTAAATATATGAAAATGGCATTAAGTGCGGATTTTGGTGATGTTTTTAGTATTATGATTTCAAGTATATTTTTACCATTTTTACCACTTCTTCCAATTCAAATGTTACTTCAAGATTTTATATACGATTTTTCTCAAATAGGTATACCATATGATAATGTGGATAAAGAATTTTTAATTAATCCTAAAAAATGGGATACTAAGGGAATATCAAGATTTATGAAGGTAATGGGCATAACAAGTTCAATTATAGATGTTATATCATTCATAATATTCTGGTTTGTATTAGGTTATAATAGTATAGATAAACAAGCATATTTTCAAACAGCTTGGTTTATAACTTGTCTTGTAACTGAGCTTATGATTATATATAATGTTAGGACAAGTAAAAAGCCTTTTATAGAATCAAATGCAAGTCATAAATTAAATGTATTAACTATTTTTTCACTTGTATTAACAATAATCACTCCAATGCTTTTAACTAAAATTGGTACATTTCACTTCGTAATTTTACCATTTAAATTTTATCTATTCTTAATTTTACTTGTTATTTTATATTTTGCTATTGTTTCTATTATTAAAAAGATATATATTAAAAAGTATGGAGAGTGGCTATAAATGAAAAGAATGAATATAATTGTTATATTTGATAAAGAAATAACAAGTACATTAATGTGCAAAAGAACAAAAGAACCATATAAAGGAATGTATAATTTTGTTGGTGGTAAAATCGAAAATGATAATGGCTTAGAAGAGGCATATAGAGAACTTTATGAAGAAACAAATATAAGTAAAAATGATATTAAATTAGTATATTTTATGAACTTGTCATATATAAAATGGGGTATAGAACTTGAAGTTTATTATGGTGTATTAAATGGTGATGTTAATCTAATTGAAGAAGTCAATAAATTAGAGTGGAGAAGTCTTTCAGATAATTTCTTCAATTTGAATAAATATGCAGGAGAAGGTAATATTGGTCATATAATAGAAGAAATTAAAATTGATTTAGAAAGAGAGAAAAATCATGAAAGCATTAACAATTAAAGAACCATGGGCAACACTTATAATAGATGGTTATAAAAAATATGAATTTAGATCATGGAAAACAAATTATAGAGGTAAAATATTAATACATGCTGGAATGAGCGAAGAAAAAGATATGTTAAAAAGATTTAAAGACTATAATTTAAATTGCTCTAAAGGAATGATTATAGGTGAAGCACTTCTTACTGATTGTATTCTTGTTACAAAAGAGTTTGAAGAAGAATTATTAAAAATTGATAAAACAGTATATGGAAGAGAATCACATGAAATGAAATATGCATGGGAACTAGAAAATGTTATAAAATATGATAAACCTATTCCTATAAAAGGAAAATTAGGATTATGGAATTATGAGAAGGAAACTACGCACGAAATGAGATTAAATAATGGTCCATTTGAACTTATAAAAAATGGAACAAAAACTATTGAAATAAGATTAAATGATGAAAAGAGAAGTTTAATAAAAGAAGGAGATATTATTGAATTTGAAAATAGAATTACAAAAGAAAAATTAAAGACAAAAGTAATTAAATTACACAAATTTGATAATTTCGAAGAATTATATAAACATTTTGATAAAATATCTTTAGGTTATGCTGAAGATGAAATCGCAGACCCTAAAGATATGGAACAATATTATCCACAGGATAAACAAGAAAAATATGGTGTTCTTGGTATTGAAATTAATGTAGTAAAAAAATAATTTTTGTGGTATAATTGATTTGATTAGTATGGGAGAATATATATGAGTGAATATTATAGAGAGTCTCTAGACTTAAATAAAAATTTGAAAATAAATTATAAACAAAGTTTAGAAGCAACTATAGGTAATATATTAAAATGTTGCTTTAATAATCGTGGAATAGATGTTGAAATGGAAACATTTAGTGCTTTATTACAATCAATGAAATCACTAGAAATTTATGAAGATAATTCTGTTTTTTGTTCATATGATTTAGATTCCAATACAATTTTATTTAATAAAAATAAAAACATTGATAAAGATAAACAATATTATGATTTTCTAAGTACAGTTATGGATATAATTAGTACAAACTATATTGATGGCAAATTTACTCAAGGTTTAACTTTTAAAGATGAAGATGGAAAAAAGTATGGAAAAGTATTAAATGATAGATTAAAAGATCGTTTAATATTACTTTCTTTTGGAGAAACTAAGTACAATGAAAGTGTTAAAGACTTTTTTATAGATAGTCCAAATGATTCTGTTACTTTACTAGATGAAATGTTTGTACAATTAGATAGTGTTATATCTTCTAATGATTTAATTTCATTTTATATAAATGGAAGAAGTGATCTTTTACTACAAAAATTAGGTGATTATGGTAAAGCATACATAAAAAATTTAGATAAATATAATAAAGAAAACTCTGCTTTAATTAGAAATGAATGTGATTTACTAATGAAAAGTATTGAATCAATGAAAAAACAAGAAAATTCACAAAAAATAGCATAAAATGTAAAAAAATGTAAATATTTTTACATTTTGTTGATTTATTTTTGATATTAATATATTATTGAAATAGGAGCGTGATAATTATGTATCCATCAATAGATAAAGTATTAAAAATAGTTCCTTCGAAGTATCAATTAGTGTACATAGTTGCTAAAAGATCTCATCAAATGAAGGAAACAAAACATTATCAATTAGATGAAAAAAAATATGTTTGTTCAAAAAATATAGGTAGAGCACTTGAAGAAGTTGCAGAAAACTTAATACACGTTAAAGAATAGTATTAAGTTTTTAATTATTTTTATTAGCGAACATAAATTCGTGGGAGGAAACATGAAAATAACTAAATTTAAGAAAATGTCTGGAAATAGATATAAGGTATTTTTAGATAATAATGATATTATAATATTAAATGAAAATGTAATATTAGATTATAATTTGCTTATAACTAAAGAAATTAATGATAATTATGAAGAAATAAAAAAAGCAAATAATAAGTATTATATTTATGATATGATTCTTAAGTATATTAGTAAAAAAATGAGATGTGAAAGTGAAATAAGAAAGTATTTAAAAGATAAAAATATAGATGAAGAGTTGTGTAATCAAATTATTGTTAAATTAAGAAATAATAATTTATTAGATGATAGAAATTATATTAAAAGTTACATTTCAGATAAAGTAAGATTAAATAATTTAGGTTTAAATAAAATAAAAAAAGAACTAATTAAATTAAATTTAGATAGTAAAATTATTAATGAAGAAATAAGTTTATATTCAAAGGATGATTTATTATTAAATCTTGAAAAACTTATTGATAAAAAAATAAAAATGAATAAATCATATGGTGGAGCTTTACTTAAACAAAAACTTATAAATGAATTTATTAATAAAGGATATAGTAAAGAAGATATTATTAGTATTCTTGATAGTAAAAATTTAAATGATAATGAACTATATAATATAGAATATGAAAAACTTTATAATAAGTATAAAAATAAATATACAGGTAGTGATTTAGAATATTTTATAAAACAAAAATTATATTCTAAAGGATTTAAAAAAAGTGATTTATAAATCACTTTTTTAACTTTGTGAAGATGAATTTGATTTAGATTCTTCAGCTTGTTTAATTGCTTCTTTTATATAATTATTATAGTTTTTCTTTAATTTTGCATCTTTAAATTTAAGACCATAAGATTTTCTTAAATCATCAAGAGCAGTTACTTGAAGAGCTTTATCTTCATCTAATTTTTCATCAGTAAGAGCTTTTATAATATTATCTTTTACTTCTTTTAATTTAGGTTTATCTTTTTCACCAGTTTTTAAAATTATATGATATCCATATGTTGTTTTAACTGGTTCTTTAGTATATTCATTGACTTTAAGTTTATATGCTGCATTTTCAAATTCTTCAACCATATCACCCTTATTGAAATATCCTAAATCTCCACCTTTTTCTTTTGAACCAGTATCATCAGAATTTTCTTTTGCAAGTGTATCAAAATCTTCGCCTTTGTCTAACTTTTTAATTATTTCTTCAGCTTTTTTCTTAGCTTCATCATCAGTTAATCCATTTTCTGAATCTGTATCAACTTTTATAAGAATATGTTTAGCACTAATATCACCAACAGTATTTTCTTTATAGTATGCATTTATTTCATCATTCTTAATGCTTTCTTTAACCTTATCTTCTATAGCTTGATTTCTCTGATAATTTAATACAAAATATTCTTTTAATTCAGCTTCATCTTCATAACCAGCACTTTTTAGTGTTTCTTCCCAATTATCAGAATATTGTTTTTTTAAACTTTCTATTTGGTTTGCTGCTTGTTTTTCTATTGATTCATCATCTTTATATATTGTATTTAATATTTCTTTATCTATCATATCAATAGCAGTAGATACACCATACTTATCTCTTAATTTTTTATATAAGTCATTAGCAGTTATATTAGTACCATTTACTGTAATTGCAATGTCTTCACCATTTTTTAATTTTGCATTACCACATCCAGTTAATAATACTGTACCAATAATTGCTAAACTTACTAACATTATTTTTTTCTTCATCTTTTCTTTATCCTCCTTTAATAATGCACATATATATAATAACAAAATTACAAAATAAAAACAATATTTTTCAAAATATAATCACACTATTAGTAGTTTTGCCATAAAATAATGTGAACAATAAAAAAGGAGGAATGAAAATGACACACTCATGCGGATCAGGTGCTGGCATAATACTAGTACTATTCATACTATTAGTAATAATAATAGGTGCTTATATCTAAATAAATTAAGTAAGGAGGTAATTTAAATGGGATGTACAAATACAACATGTACTAACACATGTACACAAACATCACGCGGATGCGGGTATGTAACAATAATAGTACTTTATATATTACTTGCTATAATACTTAGTTCATTCGTTTGCTAAAAAAGTTCTATTGAACTTTTTTATTTTACATTATAATAAATTTAAATTAATTGACAAAAATGTACTATTTTGTTATTATATTGTGGCGTAAGGAGTAATAATATGAAAAAATTGGATATTGATGTTCCAAAATTTGTTCAAAAAAATAATAGATATCATTTACAAGTACTTGCAAGTAATTTAACTGATGGAAATATAAAATTATTTGTTCAAGAAGGAGCTTTAGATAATAGAAAGTTTAAAAGATATTGTTTAAAAGATACTTTAAATAATAAAATAATAGAAAAATATGAAAATATTGAATTAGCTAAAAGTATAATAAATCTTTCTAAAAAACAAAGGGATTTTATAAGTGTAATTAAATACAAGATTGTATTAAATAAATTAAAAAGGGATATAATTGAATTAAAAAAATATAGTACATATGTAATGACTATACCAGAATCTGAAATGTCAAAAGTAAGTGATGAAATGTTAAAATATGAATTAACACAAACAATTAGGGATTTAAAATAAGAAAAACTGATTAACCAATCAGTTTTTTATATACTTCTTCAACACTTATACCATTATTTTCTTTATAATATGGTTTCAAATGCATATGATAATGTTTTACTTCTTGAACATCACCATTATTTTGTATTATACTCATTCCATCAATATTTAATTTTTCTTTTAATAATATATGCATTTTTTTAGTGTTTTTTGTTAAAATTATTAGAGGAGATGATAAAAATGGATTGT
>URBY01000013.1 GCA_900546245.1 uncultured Mycoplasmatota bacterium
TCCTTTATTATTTATTTTCATACCTTTTTTACTCCCTCATACTATACTTATTACTCTAAGTATACCCCCAGGAAGCGTTTGCCAAGAGATTTTTATCCTATTTTAAAAGAAAAAAAATCACTAACATTAGTGATTTATTTAACTCTTTTATATATATATGTAACTATATATGGTTCTACATTATTATGTGCACCGCTTCCGCCTGTATTATTATTTGTCGCAGTTACAGCATTAGTAATCATAGTATATCCTCTTCCACCATATGCATAACTACCTATATACATACTTATATCTGGTTCAACACTTCCACTATTTAATCCAATTCTAGATCTTCCATTGTCAAATCCAACATGATGAAAATGTGGATTTTGAGTGTGTGTATGACTAGGCATTTCTGCTACTGTTAATTTATGAGTGTATTCACCGCCTGTACTACCATTTGCAAATGTTTGAACAAGTCCATTACTATCTGTTCCAGTTCCATCTCCTATTATAGTTCTACCTTGTGCATATTTTTCCCATTCTCCACCAATTGCATCATGAACTTGACTAGCTTCAGAATATGTAGTAGTCATATATATACTTCCTACTGGATACATTTTATCTACTAAATTAGACATTTGTTGTTTCAATAATTCTATCTCAGTTTGTAAGGATCCACCAGCACTATAATCAATACTATTTGTCACTTTATCTGTTATATTTTTATTAAGAGATTTTGAATTATTCATAGTTTGTATAAGCATAAGCATACTTACTAAAAATAACGCAAGAACACTAAACATTATTATTGTACTTGCATATCCTTTATTATTCATTTTCATTTTACCACACCTTCTACCATATATATTAAGTATATATTATTTTTAAATTTTATTCAATAAGTTTTTCAACAACTTTAAATGTTTTTTCTAATGATCCTGTTATACCATTATTAATTAAATCAGATAATGTATTTCCTATTTCAGTAACCTTATTATCATATTTTACTTTATTATCAGTTAAATAATCTTTAATATCAACTTTTTTTCCATTTTTTATATCATTTTCAAACTCTTTCATTTTTTCTTCTGTCATTTTATTTTGTTCACTTTTTTCATATTCATAATATCCTGAAACTGACGCAACATAAAAAGAAATATACAAAGTAAATAATACAAACATTATAGTATTAAATATCTTTTTTGGTTTTATTTTCAAAGTTATATCACCCCTTAATATATTTTATTACTATATTACTAAGTGCTTCTACAGTATTCATTACCTCTTCCATTGTATTTTCCTTTGCTCCAATTTCAATTAAAATAACATTATTATTTAAATCTTGATTATATATTGCCTTTCTTTCAAATATACCTCTAGATAATCCAGGATATAACTCATCAGATATATTATCTAGTGATTTCATTAACTTTTTATTTTCTAAATAATTAGGATTATTAGTACCTAATACAAATAAAACTCTTGCATAATCTTTTCCATTAATATTTGCAGTAGAAATCTTTTTACTAACTGCATCTCTATGTATATCTATATAATATTTTAAAGTACTATATTTTCCCATTTTATCTTTTATAAAAATTCTAGTAGTTGAATAAAAATCATTATCTTTTATACCAGATACTCTAATAAATTCATTAATATTAGTATCTTCTGTTATTGTACTAATTCCTGATTTATTTAACTTTTCAGATAATAAATATGAAGTCATAAGTACATTTGGTTTAATATTAGTACTTTCAAATCCATTACTAGAATATGTTTCAAGTTGATGAGTATTATATAAATATATTATTGGATTTTCATTTTCTTCTACCATATTTTCTACATATGATGTAATTTTAGAATAAACATTATTATCATAATCATCATCTATAGCTGTTTTATCTTTTTCATAAACTACTTCATTTTGCTTAGGATTATTTTTTATTTTACTATCAAGTAATGTTTTAGGATCTTTTAAATTAATATTAGATACTAGTTTTATTCCCTCTTCTAATAAAATCTTTGAGTTTTTATTGTTGTAGGAATTTTCTAATAAATAATCTACATATTTTTTATCTCTAACATCAATATTTTTTTTATTTAAATAATTAAATGTTAGAGAATAAGAAATATAAATAAGTAATACAAATAAAAATAATTTAAATATACTTCTTTTATAACTTTTCTTTTTACTATTATTTTTAAGCTTTATTTTTTTCATAAGTATCACCCTAGTAGTATGATAGTATGAATTATATAAAATATATGTCGATATGTATAACTAAAACATAAATTTTACACTATAAATGATTTACTTTTTCATGAAGTGCATTATTTATACCAGAAGATACTAATTTAGATAATTTATCTATTACAAAATCAACTTCTTTAGGTGTCACTATCATATTATATCCAATAGGATTTATAGCTTCACCAATTAAACTTCTAAATTCTTCTTTTGATAAAGTACCAAGCATTCCAAATAAATTTTCTTTTTCGTTATTAGAAAGGTTTCCCTTATCTATATTAGTTCTTACTATTTTTAATTTTTCTTTAGGTTTATCTATATTATTTTTCATGTGATAAAAATAGTTTTCAAGATAACTAAATGTATCTGTTACTATTGTTACTGTATCTACTACTGTTGGAATACCAATTGCAAATACAGGTATATTTAATATATTTTCACTTATTTCTTTTCTAGTATTACCAATACCTGAACCTGGATTTATTCCAGCATCTGTAATTTGTATTGTTTTATTTACTCTATTTACATTAGATGCTTTAAGTGCATCTATAACTATTATAAAATCTGGTTTTAATTCTTTAGCAATTGCGTAAACAACATTACTTGTTTCCATTCCTGTCTGACCCATTACCCCTGGATTAAATGCAGAAACTACTCTAAAACCTTCTTCAACATTAAGTCCCATATCAAAAAAATGATTTGTAACTATTATATCGCTTACAGACTTAGGTCCTAAAGAATCAGGTGTACTTTTTTCATTACCAAGACCTACAATCATACACGAATCATCTTTTTTTATGTTATGAACTAAAAGCATATTCTTTATTTCTTCAATAAAAACTTTTTCTACTTCTTTACTATTATTAAAATCAGTAACATCATCAAATTCAATTGTTATATATTTACCTATATTCTTATTAAATTTATCTTTATTATCTTCATTAATATCAAGTGTAATTACATTTATACTACCATTTTTCTTTTCACTTACATATTTACTTTTATCATCTTCATTAACTTCTTCTAAAGCTAAATCTGTTCTTACATTTAAGGAACTTAAATCAATATTGTGACTCATTTATATTCACCTCTTTACTATTTTTACCAAAAATCACAATTATTATTGATTTTTTGTATATTATTTGATAAAATTAATGGAGTTAGAGGTCATGGAGGTGAAAAAATGGCAAATATCAAGAGTGCAAAAAAAAGAATTAAAGTTAATGAAACTAAAAGAGCTAATAATGTACCTGTAAAATCTGTTATGAAAACTACTGTTAAGAAAGCTTTAACAAATCCTACTGCTGAAACTTTTAATGAGGCAAACAAAAAAATTGATAAAGCTTTAAAAAGTGGAATTATTACAAAAAATAAAGCAGCTAGACAAAAATCTCGTATAGCTAAAAAATTAAACAATAATAATTAATATCTTTTATAGATATTTTTTTTATTTTTTGATATCATTATTATAGGTGATAATATGAAAAAACTAATAACAATTGTAATTGCTTTACTTTCATGTTTAAATATTGTAGATTCAAAATACGCAAATAATCAAATAATAGATTATATAAAAAACACATATTTAAATAGAGATTATTATATTACTACTAATTTAGATGCACTTAAAATAAATGAATATAAGATTAAAAACTATAATTCTTTTGTAAATGATACTGATAATTTTAAACCAAAAAATAGGCAAGAATTATTAAATGTATATTATACTGTTTTAAATAATGGATGGGATAATTTTTCTTTTTATTGTGATAAAAAATATACAAATTGCTTAAACGATATTGAAGTAATTTCAAAAGATAAAGTAACATTTTCATATATGAATCAATTAGTTCATCCTTTTAACTCATATAGTTCAATTGAATCAAACTATAGTAATAACGGCAGAATTGATATAAAGATTAATAAAAAATATAGTGTTGATGATATAAAAATGATTAAAGATAAAATGAATGAACTAATAATTAATTTGAATATTAATTCATATAATAACGTTACCGATAAAATTAAAGTGTTTCATGATTATATAGCAAATACAAATAAATATGATTCTGATAGAGCAAATAAAGATAATTCAAAATATCATTCTGATTCTGCGATTGGAACATTATTTGAAGGTATGAGTGTATGTAGTGGATATACTGATACTTTATCAATATTTTTAAATATGATTAATGTTGATAATGTTAGAGTTTCTACTGAAAATCATATATGGAATGCACTTAAATTGGATGATAATTGGTATCATATAGATCTTACTTGGGATGATCCTATTACTACAAACGGACAAGATATAATTATATATGATTATTATTTAATAACAACAAGTGAGTTAAATCAAAAAAATGATAATGAGCATAAATTTAATTCTTCTGTTTATGATTATTTAAAATAAAGGACTATTTAAAATAGTCCTTTATTTTTTCATTAACCTTATTTATAGTATTATCAAAATTATTAAAATCTACATTAAACCAATTTAAATTTAATTTATTATTAAACCATGTATATTGTCTTTTAGCATAATGTCTACTATTTTTTTTGATTAAATCAATTGCTTCTTCTTTTGTTATTTTTTTATCATAGTAAAGAAATAATTCCTTGTATCCAATAACAGTTCTTAAGCTTTTTGCATTTTTATTTTTATTATAAAAATATTTAGCTTCATCTTCTAATCCATTTTTAAGCATTATATCTACTCTTTTATTAATTCTATCATATAAAATGTTTCTATCTGTTGTAAGACCGATAAAATATACATTATTATATAAAAGGTTGTCACCAGTTTTATTTTCTGCACCATTTTCTAAATTAATTAATTCACGAACAAGTCTTCTGTTATTATTTTTATCTACAACTGAATTTGGATTTATTTTGTATATTTTATCTAATAATTCAGAGTTTGTTAAATTATCATATTTATGACTTTCTTCTTCTTTATTAAATCTATAATCATATAATAATGCTTTAATATAAAGTCCAGTTCCACCTACAATAATTACATTTTTATTTTCTTTTAATAATTTATTAAGTACCCTTCTAGCATCTATTTGATAATCAAATACTGTATAATCTTCATCATATTCTTTTATATCAAATAAATGATGAGGAATACCTTCTTTTTCTTCTTCTGTTACTTTTGCAGACGCTATATCTATTTTCTTATATACTTGAACACTATCTGCATTAATTATTTCTGCATTATATTTTTTTGCAAGTTCTATACTTAATTTTGTTTTACCTACGCTCGTTGGACCAGATATTACTATAATCATATTTTTACCTCCAAATTATCTAAAAAATAAATATCTTTCTTCATATGGAACATATTTTTTTATTTTGCTTATTTCTTCTTTTGCTTCTCTATTACTACCAATATCTAATAAAGATGGAAAAGAAAATATAAAATCATTATTTTTTTCATCATACATAAGTTTTGGAATTTGAACTATATTAAAATCCATTAAAAGATAATTAAAAAACTCTTCATAAATATTATCTATTGAAGTTGTTATTGTTCTTGAAATAGTTGTTTCAATTTTTGAATAACCAAACATCATAACAAGTAAATCATTACTTATATCTTTAAATATCTTTGAATTTTTTAATTTTTCATCTAAAAAGCCATAATTCTTATATGCACAAAGTTTTGATATAAGATTATTAATCATCTCATTTATATCTGCTGATTTTAAACCTATAGAAAATATTTTATCATATATATCTTTCTTTATCTTTGAATATTCATTAATTAAATTTAATGCATTATCATTATAGATACCTTTAGTATAAAAAGGTAATATATCAAATATATTAGCATTATAATTAACCATATTTAATACATCTATTCCTGTTATATCACTTGAACATTTAATTATTTTAGTTGGATTATTTGCATCATAATACATTTTTAATTCTTCACTAATTATAGGTTCTATTAAAACAAATTTACATTTTTCACTATTTAAATCAACATAATTTAAATAATAAGAATCAAATATATCATCCATACTTACATCTTTTACGTATAATTTTTTATTAGTCATTTCTTCTATTTTTTCTTTTATCCTAGGAAATGCAGCAAAATATTTATAATCATTAATATCCATAAAATAAATATTATCTTCATATACCAAATATGTTAATTTTTTATTTATTACATAATTAGCATAATCATTATTCAAAAATGATAATGCATCTTTTACATGATTATTTATAATTGTTTCATAATGATTACTATTTGAACTACAATATAATTTACCATCAGGATCTATAAAAAGAGGTGTTAAATACATAATAAGTGGTTCTAAACCTAATTTTTTTAAATCTTCATCTTCACTATTTACTATGTTTTCTTTTTTTAACCTAAATGTTATTTCATCATAAAAAGGTATAGCCATATTTATCACCTATAGTTAATTATTTTTTTAAATACTTCCTCACTCATCATTTCATGTCCTTCATAATTCATATGAAGTCCATCTTTAAATAAGGGAACACAATTAAGGCATATTATATCATAATTATGTGAATTAAAATACTTTATTATTTTCTCTCTTTTTTCTTCACTATCTTTATTAAATAATGGCTGAGTTAAACCATGTTTAAAATTAACAGGCATTATATAAATTATTTTTGGTAATTCTCCTTTATTATAGTATTTATTTTTATAAAGTAAATTAGAATTATCTTCTATTAATACTTCTTTATACCATAATAAATCTTTTATAATATCTTTATAATCTTTATTATATTTTATTTGTAAATCATTACTTCCAAGAGCAATTATAAGAATATCTATTGGTGCGTGTGATTTATAAATAGATAAAAATGAATCTTTACCATTTTTATATGGTTCTTCTATATCAAAATTACCAGCAATTCTGCCAGGTAATCCTTCTTGAATTACTTTGTACTCACTTCCAAGTTTTTTTTGAAGTATATTCGCCCACTGTTTATCATCATCTATTCTTTTACCTAAAAAGAAATTATCTCCCCAAGTATTAGAATCACCGTATATTAATATCTTTTTCATTTTTCCTCCTTAAACCGCTCTTTTAAATAGTTTATCTAATTCATATTTTGGATAATGTATTATTGTTGGCCTACCATGTGCACAATTAAATGGATTCTCGCACTTTTTTAACCTTTCAATTAAAGTCTTCATTTCTTCCATAGATATTGGATCACCTGCTTTAATAGATGCTTTACATGCCATCATTGCAGAAATACTATCATTAAATCTTTCTAAATCAAAATTCTTATTCATAGTTATTATCTTTTCTAGGCAGTTTCTAATAAATACTTCTTCTAAACCTTCTTTAAACCAAGTAGGATGTGCTTTAACAATAAATGAATTCATACCAAATTCTTCAATATCAATACCTAGACTTTTTATAAAATCCATATGTTCTTTTATTATTAAAAATTCTTCCTTAGGATATTCTAAATTTATTGGAAATAACATACTTATTGTATCTTTAGTAGGATTTGCCATTGCTTTTTTATATTTTTCATAATTTATTCTTTCTGCCGCAGCATGTTGATCCATCAAATACATTCCTTTTTCACTATGACATACAATATATACACCAAGTACTTGTCCAACAGGTTCCATAAGTGGAAACTCTCTTTTTTGTTCTTCTTTGGTTTCTGTTGGTTGATAGTTATAATCATTTTCTTCTTCTTTTATAATATTGTCATTAGATGAAAAATCAAGTACATATTCTTTTACTTCTTTTTTTTCTTCCTCATTAACATTAATAGTTTCTACTATATTATCAACTTTTACACTAGAATTATCTACTGTAGGCGCTAAAAAGTGAGAATTTAATGCTTCTTTAATCTTTTCAAAAACTAAATTTTTTAAATCATCAAAATTACTAAATTTAATATCCATTTTTGATGGATGAACATTAACATCTGTTAATGACGGATCAACATCAATATTTAAAACTACTACTGGATATCTATTATCAAATTTATATTTATGATATGCATCATTTATTACTTTATTAAGTTCTGAATTTCTAACTACTCTTCCATTTACAATAGTTATTATATGATTTCTATTAGACTTAGTAATTTCAGGAAGTGATACATAACCATATACTTCATAATCATTTGTTTCACCTTTAACTAAAAGCATTTTTTTAGAAGTTTTAACTCCATATATATCATTTATTGTCTTAAGTAGATTTCCACTTCCACTAGTTTTAAGTACAACATTACCATCATTAATAAGTGTAAACCTAATATTTGTATGAGATAGTGCTTCTCTACTTACAACCTGCGTAACATTAGCAAGTTCTGTATATAAACTATTTAAATATTTAAGTCTAGCAGGTGTATTATAAAATAAATCTTTTACTTCTATAATAGTACCTCTTCTCATTTCACCATTTTCTTTTTTTACTAAATCTCCTGCTTCAAGTGTATAAATAACGCTATCTACTCCATCACAAGAAGATATAACAACATTTGATACACTTGCGATTGATGGAAGAGCTTCACCTCTAAATCCTAATGTATTTATATTAAATAAATCATCTTCATCTTTAATCTTACTAGTTGCATGTGAACCAAAACAAAGAAGTGCATCATCTTTATCCATTCCAATACCATTATCAGTTACTTTTATTGATTTTACACCTGATGATTTTAATTCTATTTTAATCTCTGTTGCTTTAGCATCAATACTATTTTCTACAAGTTCTTTAACAACTGATGCACATTTTTCTACTACTTCACCAGCTGCTATTTTATTTGCGAGTGATTCACTCATTACTCTTATTTTTCCCATATACTACACCTACTTACTACTTAATTATAACATATTATTTATCATTATTTAATATAATATTACAGGTGAAAATATGAAAATAAACTATAAGAATAAAATATGTAATGATCACTTATATTTAGGAAATAAAATAAATAGTAATTATTTTGAAGGTTGGTATTTTAAACACGTAAGTAAAAATAAAAAATATTCATTATCTTTTATAATAGGTATTTCTAAATCAAATAAAGAAGAAGTTTTTATACAAGTAATAGAAAATATAACTAATAAATCTTATTATATTAAATATGATATTAAAGATTTTGAATATAGTAATGATCCTTTTTATATAAAAATTAAAAATAATTATTTTTCTCTTGATAAAATAGTAATTGATATTAATGATAAAATTACTATAAAAGGAATAATAAATTATTCTAATTTAACTAAAATAAATAAAAATATATATTCACCTAATATTATGGGTCCATTTGCTTACCTAACTAATATGGAATGTAATCACTCTGTTATTAGTTTAAGACATAAACTAAATGGGCAAATAAATATTAATAACAATACAATTAATTTTGATAATGGAACTGGATATATAGAAAAAGATTATGGAAATAGTTTTCCTAAAAAATATATATGGCTTCAAGATAATACAAATAAAAACAGTAGTATATTTTTTTCTATGGCACATATTCCTATATTAAAATTTGGATTTACTGGCATAATAAGCATACTTGAAGTAAATAAAAAACAATATAGATTTGCTAGTTACTATTTTTCTAGAGTAAATTTAAAAAAAATAAATGATAATAAATATATAATTACAGTTAAACAAGGACTAAAAAAAATTATAATAAATCTTAATTATTATAAGTCTAATAAATTATCTTCTCCAGTTAATGGAAATATGAATGGAGTAATAAAAGAAAGTTTAAATAGTAAATGCACCATTTCATTATATAAACTAAATAAAAAAATATTTGAAGATGTCTTTACTTCATGTGCAGCAGAAGTATTTAATTACTAAAAAAGATAATAACTAACATTAATTATTATCTTTTTTCATTTCATATTTTTTTATTTGTTCTAATTCATTTTCTAAATTACTTCTATAATTTGATTTAACTATTTCCTCTCTTAAAACTCCAAGTTTTTCCAAATATTTTTTTAATATTTCTAATTCAAGGCTTGGATTTGATTTTATTCTACTATAATTTTCTATAATACTATTTATATATTCATTTCCTATATTGGATAATTTTGTTTGATATTCTTTTTTTGATTCTTCACTCATATTTGGGTCGATTTTATCCATAACTTTCTTTAATTCAAGAAAAAAACCATTTGAAATATTGTTATTACTTGTTTTAAAATTTGTATTTTCTTTTTTTGGTTCTTCAGGTAATTTAAGGTTAGCTAGTTTCGTTGATTTTAACAATTCAATCATATAATCACAATCAATATCTGCTTCTGCAAAAGTGGTATTATTTATACAATTTAATTGACGTTGTATATAAAATATATCAGCTTTAGTTAAATATCTTTTATTATTATTTTTCAAATAATACTCTAATGATGTTTTCGCTACCAATACACTTTGTCCAATCGAACATGAAGGATACAAGCAATCTTGTGGTCTAATCGATATATTTTCACCCGATTTTATACTATAAAAACGCTTATCACCATACTTCCCTGTTTCTTCGCGTAAAACTTCCAAATGTGGTGGAATTAAATAAAGTCTATCATATTTAAAATAACTAACATCACATATAAATGCTACTGATAAATCTTCGATAGGATATTTTTTTACCGCTTGTTCTGTATTTACTACAGGATTAACTTTATTATCTATTTTTTTATTTTTTCTTCTAAAAAGCATATTATTATAACCTCCTTATAAATTATAATATCATAAATCAAAACTTATGTCTATTTCTTATTTCTATTCTTCTTCTTTTAAATATTCTCTTAATGACTGAACAACTTCTTCTGGAAGTACTTTTTTTAATTCTTCATCACTAGCATTTTTTATACCTGTTAAATTTTTAAATTCTTTAATTAATGCTTTTCTTCTTTTTTCACCTATTCCAGGAATATTATCTAGTACTGATGAAAGTGATCCTTTACTTCTTATTTCTTTATGATAACTAATCGCAAATCTATGAACTTCTTCACTTATTTTTTCTAAGAAATGAAATAAATTACTATCCTTTTCTATTTCAATTTCTTTTTCATCTGAAACAAGTGCACATATTCTATGTTTATCATTCTTTTGCATACCATAAACAGGTATATCTAAACATAAATTATCAAGTATTTCCTTACACGCATTTATTTGAATAAGTCCACCATCAACTAATATTAAATCTGGTTTAATTAAATTATCATTAATTACTCTTGAGTATCTTCTTTCTATTACTTCTTGCATTAGGTGATAATCATCTTTTGCATCACTCTTTATTTTATACTTTCTATAATCTTTTTTACTTGCTCTTCCATCTACAAATACAACCATACCACTTACAGTATAGGTACCAAATAAATGTGAGTTATCAAATGATTCAATCCTATGAATAGTAAATCCTAACTTTTCACTTAATTCTTCATTCGCTTTTAGACTTCTATCTAAATCATTTTTAATTAAATCAAATTTTTCCATTATCTTTATTTTAGCATTTTCTTCTGCCATATCTATTAAATGTTTTTTTACTCCCTTACTTGGAGATAATACTTTTACACCTAGTGCATCTGATAAAAGATCTAAGTCTAAGAAATCTGGTACAAGGATTTCTTTAGGTAAATCATTATTTTCATAAAACGATAATATAAAGTTATTTAAACATTCTTCTTTTTCTTCATTTTGTTCATAAATATAACTATTTCTTTCAACTAATTGTCCACTTCTAGAATGAAATACCTGCATAGATATATAACCTTTATATTCATAAGCATTAAATATATCTCTATTTACATTATCAGTTAAATCTATTTTTTGTTTTTCAAGTACTTTATCTATATAATCTAATAATTCTTTTATTTCTCCTGCCTTTTCAAAATTTAATTTTTCTGATGCGTCATACATATCTTTTTTTAACTTAATTACTATATCATTATAATTACCATTTAAAAAGGACGTTATTTCTTTTACCATTTCTTCGCATTTTTCTTTATCTACATTTTTAGTACAATATCCAAGACACTCACCTATATGATAATATAAACATGGTTTATCAGGAAATGTTTTACATTTTCTAAGAGGATATATTCTATTTAACATATTTACAATACTTCTTGCGGCATATGAACTAGGATATGGTCCAAATAATTTAACATCTTTTTTTACTCTTTTATGTCTTGGTCTTACAATATCAAGTTTTGGATATGGAATAGTTGTAAGCGCTATATATGGATATGATTTATCATCTCTAAAAATAATATTATATTTAGGATCATATTTCTTTATTAAGTTAATTTCTAAAAGAAATGCCTCTTTTTCTGACTCTGTAACTATATATTCAAATGTTGATATATTTGAAACAAGTGCTTTTGTTTTACCTGTTTTCTCTCCTCTAAAATAACTACTTACTCTATTTTTAAGTATTTTTGCTTTACCTACATAAATAACCTTACCTGTATTATCTTTCATAAGATAACAACCTGGTTTTCTAGGTAATAATGCAAGTTTACTTTGTATATGTTTTTTTGTATTTTCATCCATATTAATCATTCCTTCTAAATTAAAAAGATAAAAATGTTTATTTTTTATATATACATATTTTATCTTTTTCTATGTTTTCTTTTAACTTTTCACCAATAAGATTCATATCAACAACATCAAATGTATAAATGCATCTTAATTCATCTAGTTCTCTTTTTAATTTTAATGTAACATCACCTTTTTGCACTATTGCAATATCTATATCTGATTTATCATTATAATCCCCTCTTGCTCTTGATCCAAAAAGATAAACACATTCAATATTTTCATATTTTTTTATAACATTAATTATATCATTAAATACTTCTTTTTTTAGTCCATACATTTTAAGATACTTCCTTTATTCTTTTTATAAATTTTTCGAATTCTAAAACATATTTATTAACTATATTATCTTTTATTCTATTTGCAGTATTTTCATCATATGTATGTGATGTTAAATTTCTATCTTCTAGTATATCAAGCCAAAGTTCACCATTTTCTATTAAATCTTGTTTATATGATTCTTTTATTACACTTCTTGGTGAATATACTTCTAACACCAAGTTTTCATCTAAGTACTTTTTCATAAGTTTCCAAGACAATTCTGTTACAAATTCAAATCTTTGAATAATTGAATCCCTAAGGCCATCTTTTATTATTCTATCTTTTTCTTTTTCATATGCATCAATAATTATTTTTAAATTTTCAAAAACCTTTTCTAATTGTTTAATCTTGTCATTAATAGATATAATAATCACATCCTTTATTAAATTATATCATATTTTTATAAATTATAGTATAATTGTTTTAGGTGAAAAGAATGTATATTATAGATAAGAATGCTGAAAATGAAATAATTATTAAAAAATCAAGATTTATTACAAAACTATATTATATTGAAGATGTAAACAAAGTTAATCATATTATTAATGAACTAAAAAAAGAATACAAAAAATGTACTCATATTTGTTACTCATATATTATAGGACCAAATGCTAAAGCAGTTGATGATGGTGAACCATCTGGTACAGCTGGTAAACCTATTTTAAATGTACTTCAAAAAAAAGATGTGACTAATGTTTTATGTGTTGTTATTAGATATTTTGGTGGAATTAAATTAGGTGCTGGTGGTCTTGTTAGAGCATATACTAAAAGTGCTTCAGAAGTAATAAAATTAGTTAATTTAACACAAAAAAAATAAGTTTTTTAAAAACTTATTTTTTATATAAAATTTTAGCATCTAATTGATCATGTAATCTATCTAATAGATTACCTCTTTTTTTTGTTATTACTTTTAAATATTCTATATATTCAGTTTTTTGATCTAATGGATTTTTTTTATACTCTTCTATAGAAAGATCAATTATATTGCTAATATAACCAATTTTAATAATTTTTTCTTCTATAGTCTCTTCATTTAATTTATCTAAATACTTTGTTATATCAATTAACATATCTAACATAATATCACTCCTAATTTAAATAAATTAGAGGAATAGAATCAACATCTGTTTCATTTTCAGGGTATACTCTTTCCGTTAATATTTTGTGACATTCTAGGAAAAAATTTGCATCTTTGATTTCTTTACTTCCACAATTATCCTTTTTAATTAAACTCATTAATTTTTTTAATTTTAAACTACATTCTTCTAGTTTTTCTTCATCTGTTTTTTCTACTACAACTTTATTCATAATATCATCCCTTCATAAGTAAGTGATATATTAACACATTATTCAAATAAAGTCAAAATTATTTATGTTTTTTTCACCATTATTTTATTTACTACATAAAAATATATAATGAGTAAACATATTAATTCTGCTATTTTAAAGTGCAAATATTGCACTTTAAACATTCTTTTTTTGCACTTTAAAAATTTAACAATTTTATTAATTTAAATTAATCTTTTCAATATTATCGTTATATTCCTTACTATTATAAGATATATATTTTTCATATGCTAATCTTGAATACATAAATGAAAAAGATATATTATTTTTTTTGCATATTTCATCTTTTTTATCTAGATTATTTATAATTTCATTCCATATTTTCTTATCAATCATTTTATTAAGCGCAAATTCATCTGCTTCTTTCTCCATATCATCTTCTATAATAATTTTACTAATTAATTTATTATAGTTTGTTTTAATATGGTATAACTCATGATATAGAGTAAAATATAAAGATGATTTTTCTTTAAAATATGTTGTTAAATATATAACTGGATTATTACCTTTAACCATAGAACATCCTCTTACTTTTGTACCCGTCAATGCATCAGCAATACATAAAATAATTCCATATGAATTAAGTAAATTAATTAATCTATCTTTATTAAAAGGTTTTAAACTTTCTTTTTTTAAATCAATAAATAAATCATCCAATCTTTTTGAAGAATATTCACATACACTTGTATTTTCAATTAAATTATCACAATATCTAATCCATAAGTATATTTTTCTTATATCCGCGTCATTTCTTTTTTTAAATAAAATTTTTTTATTTACATAATTTTTATAAACATCAAAATTTTTAACTTTCATAAAATTTAATAAATCAATACTATTTTGAACTACAGAAGATTTATCTTTTAAAACAAGCCATTTTCTTTTATTCATTTCATTTATATAAAATGAATTTAAAAATTCTTTTATTTCTTTTTCAGAAGAAAATTTACTATATAAATAATTATGAATATCTTTTTTAAATTCAACCAAAAAAATAAGATTTATATCTATATCTGTAAGTAAACTTATCGCAATCATTAAATCTTCTGATAATTTAGTATTACCATTAATTATTTCATTCATATGTTTTTTAGATATACCTAAACGGTCTGCAAAATCTGTTTGAGTTATCTTATGATATTCTAAATAATCATTTAATATTGATCCGAATCCTTTCATATTATCCCTCCCTATAATGAGTATTATCTATATCACAAAAAATAATTTCTTCAATTTCAATTAAGTCATATGGATAATTACTGTTAGGTTTCATTAATAACCTCATTTTATCATTTACCCTAGCTGCATAATATTCTTTTAAATCACCACTTTTTTTACTTATACCATAAATATTCCTAAGTGAATCATTCATTACTTCATGAAAATTATTTTTGCTAAGAAGGAAGTTTATTATATTTTCTATTCTTTCACTTTCTTTAGTCAAGTGTTTATTAACAATATTCTTTTTATAACTTCTATTATATTTAGTTGTTTTTGTTATAATCATAAGCTGTTACTTTCTTTAAACATATTATAACCTATAAGGTTATAATATACAATATAATTTTTAAAAAAAGATAATTATTATAATTACCTTTTTATAACTTTAATAATTAACATGCTTATTAAACTACCTGTACTATCTATTAATACATCTAATACTTGTGCAGTTCTACCATATACAAATAATTGATGTGTTTCATCTAACGATGCATATATTATGCATATAATCATTGATAAAAGTAATTTATGATTTACTTTAGTGCAAGAAAATATACCATACACAAACACTCCAAGTAAGAAATAAATACTAAAATGAGCAAGTTTTCTAACTGGATAATTTAATTTAGTAATAACTTTTTCTTCATCTACTACTTTATTAGTAACTTTTTCATATATTCTTACTGAATACCTAATTAAGTTTTTACTAGTACTATTAGATTCCATAGTATTCTTACTTGAAAAACAAAATATAGTTATCATACATAATAACGCTAATAAAATATATATTATTATTTTCTTCATAAAATACACCTATTCATTACAAAAACATACTCATATATAAAGGAATATTTAAAATCTTTTCTTTACCAGTTCCAACGTTTTTACTAGAAAGTTTTATTCCTTGTTCTAGATTCCAATTTTCAATTAATGAATTTAACGATTTAGACTTAGTATTATCCGCAGATTTTACTTCTACAGCAGTTATCTTATTATTATATTTTATAATAAAGTCTACTTCCAAGGTTGAATTATATTCAAAATAATATAATTTTTTCCCTAATTTTCCAAATATATCTGCAATAATATTTTCATAAATTGCACCTTTATATATACCTAAATTTCCACTCATTATTTCAAGTTGTGTTCCATCTTCTAACATAGATACTAAAAGTCCCGTATCCTTCATATATACTTTAAAAATATCTTCTTTAGCAAACCCTTCAAGAGGTGATTCTAATTTTGATAAGTTATAGCAAAAATTAATTATTCCTGCGTCATATAACCACTCTAAGGCACCTAAATATTTTTTGGCTGTTCCATTTTTATCTACTAAACTATATTTAAATTTTTTATTTTCTTGTGATAAATGCTTTGGTATAGAATTAAAACAATCTCTAATTTTTGCCTTGTCTATTTCTAAAGCATACTTAACTATATCATCTTTGTAATCTTGAACAATATTTCTTTGAAGTTTTAAAGAACTTGAAAAATCATGATTTGTAACAAATTCATCAACAACCCTAGGCATTCCACCAATTACAATATATTCCTTAAATAATTCAAGCATTCTATTATGTATAGAATCTGGAACTTGCTTTTTATTAATGAAAAATTCTTTCAAATAAGATATAGCAGTTTCATCCATACCATTAGCCCAACAAAATTCTTCAAAATCCAAAGAATTCATTTCTAATCTCTCAATATATCCAACAGGAAATGACGATACTCTTTTATATGTTATTCCTAAAAGAGAACCAGATGCAATACAATCTATTTTGTTTTCTTGAGCAATAAATTTAAGAGCAGTAATAGCATTTTCACATACTTGTATTTCATCTAGTATTAATAAAGTTTTACCAGGAATAATACTAGAATTTGGCACTCTTAATGTTAATTGCTTTATAATTGTTTCAATATCCAAATTACCTGAAAAAATATCTTTATAATCTGGATTTTCAATGAAATTAATGTATATAGATTTTTCATAATATTCTTCAGCGAATTTTTGAATTATATAAGTTTTGCCAACCTGTCTTGCACCAATTATAAGTAAGCAATTATTTTTATGATTTTCTTTCCATTCAACTAAATTATTTATTATTTTTCTTTTTAACATAGATATTCACCATAACCTTTCAAAACAATTATAACACAATTTTTACTAAAAAAACTTAATTTTTAGTTTTTTCAAAGGAATATTGCAGATATATTGTAGTTTTTTCAAAGGAATATTGTTTTTCTTTCAAATATCTTTTTAACAAAAATGCAAGGAAATATGGAAATATATAAAACTTTCAATTAAATCCAATGTTTTTATTGTATAACTTTATTTCATATTTTATATCTTTATACTTATTACTATCAATTAAATTGTTTAAAGATATTATTGAATTATCATTAGCTTTCACTTCAATTAGTATTAAGCTATTTGCATCTCTCACAAAGAAATCCATTTCAAGTCTACCTGCTTCATCTCTATAAAAATATAAATCATAACCTTCTTTTACAAGCATATCACCAACTACATTTTCATATACTGCATTTTTATAAGTATTAAAATGATTATAGTTTCATTTTAATGGAAAACTAACTTGATCTAGACAATAACAAATATTTACTATACCAGCATTTTTAAGCTATTTAACTACACCTACATATTCTCTATTTCTCGCTCCTGTTGAAATTTTTATTATTTGAAATTTTTTATTTTTACATAATCTAACGCATTAATATTACCATCACCATTAACATCACCTAAAACAGATGTATTATATATTTGAACATTACCTTCATCATCTATATATGTTATAGTCATATTTGTTCTAATTAAATCATTATCTTTTAAGATATTGTTGTTACTCTTTATTATAGAACTATAATTTAAATTATTTTTAAATGTATTTATATTAATATTATTATTTAATTTAAATATTATTTTTTTAGAACTATCATATGTATATTTGTAAGTTATTGGTCTATTTTCTTTTTTCTTTACAGTAATATTATAAGTAGCAGTTTTATTCATTACTTTAGCTGTTATAACAGCATTACCTACTCCTACTGCTTTTACAACTCCGTTATTAATAGTTGCTACTTTGTTATTACTAGTTGTCCATGTAATACTTTTATTATCAGTTGTATTACTTGGATTATAAGACACTACTAGATTTTCTGTTTCTCCAATATATTTTGTACCACTAGTTTTATTTAAACTTATACTAGTGATTGGAATATTTATTATTTTTTTATTTACAGTTAAAGTATAACTTGCTTCTTTTATATTATAAAAATAATTTTCACCATCTATAACTATTGCCTTTATTACAGTATTACCAGGGGATAAAATTGTTACCTTACCATTTTTATCTAAAGTTGCTACTTTATTATCACTTGATGAATAATTTATAATATCATCACCTGTTTTTGTAAGTACATTTGTAAATGCTTGATCACCTTGGGTCTTTGTTATATTTTTATTTAAATAAGAAATACTTCCACTTTTTTTATTAATATTAGCTTTTATACTACCTGATTTACTATTATAATTATTATCTCCACTTACATAGTAATATACTGTATATTCTCCTGCATTAATCTTTTTAGGTATACTTTCATTTTTTGAACAACTAGAAATAGGATTATATGAATAACAAATATTACCTTTAATATTACTTACTGTTATAAGCTCTTGTTCTTTTCCATTATATTTTAAAGTATTTGCTTTTACTATTACTGGATTATCATGTTTTATAACAGTTATTTTATAACTTGCAGTTAAACTTCCAACTTTAGCAGTTATAACAGCATTACCTATTCCTTTAGCAGTTACAACTCCATTATTAATTGACGCAACATTATTGTTACTACTTGTCCATGTTACATTTTTATTATCAGTTGTATTACTTGGATTATAAATAACAGTTAAATTTTCTGTTTCACCTATATATTTTGTACCACTAGTTTTATTTAAGTTAATGCTTTTAAGTGGGTTTAATATTACTTTTTCAATTACTTCATAATTAAATTTATTACTAATTCCTTCATATGTTATAGTAGCACTATAACTACCCACTTTATTTGTATTAAAATTAGTTATAGTATATTCATTATTACTAAGTTCTTTTCTATTTTTAGTATAATTAGCAATTACTTTTAAACCAGTTAAATCTACATTATCACCAATTGTATAAGTTGTTCTATTTGGTGATGTAATACTTAAAGATAATAAACTATTATTTGATTCTTTATACTTAATATGAGTTATATCGTCTTTTATATATGAAATATATAATCTATTATCTATAGAAAATACACCACTATAATCTGCATTTACACCACTTGCAATATTATTTCCTTCCATTGTAATTTTATCGGATAATGAATAAACCATTAATACATTATCATTACTATATATATCAGTTGGATCTTTAATTGTTCTTAAATAAAGATTACCTTGTGATTTAAATAATTGTGGTAAATTATATGGAATTGTTTCAGTTTTCTTTTTAAAATTAGTTCCATCAAATTCATATAATTCAATATCACCAGTATTTTTACCAGCAATAATTATTTTATTATTTAAATCTTTCGCATCATATGAATTAACTAATATATCATTATTAATTTCTTTAAGAATATTATTACTATATTCATATATTTTTATCTTTTTAGTACTAGATTCTCTTACCATTAAATATATTTTATTATTAATTGATAAAACTTTTGGATCACCTACAAATGAACCACTATAATAATTAGTTACTTTAGTTATATTATCATCTTTATATTTTAATAATTCAGCATTATTATTGTCATACATATTAGCAATATATAATTCATTATTTATTACTTCAGTACTCATATAACCAGTTGAATAGTTATATTCTGCTCTTTTTTTCCATATATTATTTTCTAAAGAATAAACACCTATTTTATTCCAACAACCATATATTAAATATAATTTATTATTAATTATTTTAAATTCCATTGTACTTGGAGATACATCACCAATAACAATATTAGTACCATTTGATATAGTACTCCAATTACCATTATCATAAACAGTAGTATATAATTTATTATTTGTTATTGAACCCACATATATTTTATTATTCATTTCTATAGATGTTTGAACTTTATAACCACTATTTTTATTAATATCATCATATTTTAATTCATTCCAAACATCTAAATCACCTTTATTTGGAATACTTACATTTAATGTAATACTATTTGAACTTGATGAACCTATTTCACTAAGTACTATACCTGAATTAGTTCCATCACTATATAATAATGCTTTATCTTTACTATTTAAATCACTATTACCTACAGTTGTTCTACCAAGTTCTTTAGAAAAAACTGTATTATAAACTGCTGAAGATGGAGTACTATTTAAAGCAAAAAAATTATCTCTATATACATATACACCATATGAACCAAATTTATTACTTAAACCTGTTATTGTTGTATTAATTCTATATACAATAACACCACTATTACTTATACTTCTGTCTATCTTATCAAATAAAGTTGGTTTCTTTCTATATTCTACAACAAAAAATTCATAATCATTTAATGGTGATTTAATTATATATGCTTGATTACCATCTTTATTATCTTGAGTATTTAATGTAATAGTTCCAGATTTAGTAATTTCATCAATACTAAGCCAATTTGTAAAATAACTTCTTAAATAAGCAAGTGAATATGGAGGTGGTGAAATAACATTACCCATAATATCCCAAGTAAATACTGGATAATCATTATTACTATTATATAAATCTGGATAACCTAAAGAATGCATAAATTCATGAATAATAACAGAACTCTTAGTATTTCTAATTGAATATGTATTAAGCATATTATAAGTACCTAAAGACTTATTAGATAATGTTATATCATTACCACCAGGATAATCACTCTTATGAGATACAAGAGATGAATTAGAACCAGCATTATCAGCTTTATTCCTTAAAATAATAGTTAAATTATCAACAATACCATCATTATCATAATCAATTGTTCCACTAACATTTGGATATTTTTTTAAAACATCACTAATAATAATTGAATCATAATTAGAATTATTCGCATCATCTTCTGTAATACTAAGTTCTATTGGAATAAAAGTACTATCATTTATTTGAGGAAATAAATTATATAAATGAAAATTATTATAAGATATATTCTCTAAATAATTCTTAACACTAGTTTCACTAGAACCATTATAATACTCCATTATAGTTTTATAATTATCTTCCATATATTTTTTACCCTCTAAATCACCATTAAAATATGTAAAAAATACTACGTTAGCATAATTTCTTTCATTATTAACACTTTTAGCATATATATTACTAGGAAATAGTAATATAACTATCATAATTAATATACATAAAAACTTCTTCATAAAACACCTACTATATCTTTTAATAATTATGACAAATATATTTTAAATTTTTAATAGTTAATATTAAAAAAATTAAATTGTCAACACTCTGAAGATGATATTTTATCATCTTTTGTACCTCTTAATTTTTAAATATAAATTCCTTTTTATTTCTTAAATACTTTTTACTTCCTTTCAATTTTGCATATCACAATAGCATTATTTAACAACATTGCGCTACTTGCGACATATTATATACTTTTTTTTAAAAATTCATTAGTTTCGACAAAAATTTCCCAGTTATTTCCATAATTTTTATTTAAAATAACATAAAAAAAGAAGAAGAATGTCGAATTATGACACTTTTCTTCTTTAATACAAATTTAACTATAAAATTACTTAATACTATTTCTAAACCACGGATTTAAATGATTTCCATTATTGCAATGTATTATTTCACCAGAGATACATTTTGAGTAATTACTTGATAAAAACAATGCTATTTCTGATACTTCATCAGAAGAATATTTTCTTCCACTTATATAATTGTCAGCAAAAAGATCATCATTATCATTTATTTTTGTCATGGAAGAAGCTGTAACTCCCGGTGCTATACCATTTACACGAATACCATTTCTTATAAATCTGCAAGATAATCCTTCAATAAGACTATTAATAGTATTTTTAGTTAGACCATATGGTAAAAAGTCACATTGATTGCCTCTTTCTGATGTAATAAATATAATAATAGACTCAGATACTTCATTACTTTTTAATATTCTTTTTATAAAGTTTTGAGTTATAAAATATGCTCCTTTAAAATTTATATTAAACTGATTATCAAATCCATCTTCTGTAACTTCTAAGAAATCACTCTCATGCATTGATATCCCAGCATTATTTATTAAGATATCTAAATTGTTATATTTATCATAAATATAATCTAACAACTTATCATGTTTATTTATTTCTTTTATATCATTTACTACATAATCTTTAATGTTATATTTTTTACATGCTTCTTTTAATTTATCTTCATTTCTCCCTGAAATAATAACCGTAGCACCTTGCTTAACAAATTTTTTCGCAATAGATAATCCAATACCTTCACTACCACCTGTTATTAATACAACTTTGTCCTTTAATATATCATTAGGTGACATTGTACTAGAATTAACAAATATTTTTTTAGGCTTTGACTCATAAAGAATATATTTTATCGCCCTTTTAACATAACTAACTAATTTCATATTTATCTCCCTACAATTTTTTTTAATTTCTCTTTTGTTTCTGTATTAAGTGATTTACCAATTTTTTCTTTAATTTTTCCTTTAAGCGATTGTTTAATTGCTCTAATATTCTTTAATGATTTACTTTCATCTTCAGAATTAGTAAACACCTCAAATATTATAGGAGAATCACTTTTTATAACTAAAAATTTATCTATTTGCTCATTAAATTCATTTTTGTTACTTGCTGATATATATTTAAATCCTAAACTTTCACTATAATTTTTTATTAGTATTTCAGATTTATTACCATAATGACCTCCTGCTGCAATATATTTATCAGCCTTTTCGCCAAATTGTGAAGCCATATGAGAATAATTTCTAAATTCTGTCCCCTTACCATTATTAATGACCATAATTCGCATATTTTTATTAACATATCTATTACCTAAACTGTTCATATCATAAAAAAATGCTAAATCACCACAAATACAATAAGAAATATTATCTGATGCTAAAGAAACACCTAATAATGAAGAAATAGTCCCATCAATACCGAATCCCCCTGTATTGCAATATACATGTTGTTTTTTTAATAATGGACAATAATTCCAACTTCTAAGTGTATTTAAAATACCTAAATAAACATTTGAATTTTCTGGAAGTTTTGTATACATATTTTGAGCAATCCAAACATTAGAAAATGGTAATTCAGGTATATTTTTTCTAAGTTCATTATCTTCTTGCACCCATCTATTATAAATAGACAAATCAGAACTAAAATTAGACATTTTATTATACTGATTAAAAAAATATTCCTCAGACATTTCAAAAACTTTTGTTATAGGATAATTTCTATGTCTAATCTCACCATCTAAACTAACTCTCCATGATTCTTTTGTTAAAAATTTAATATACGAACCAGAAATTTCTCCAATATCAATGATTATGTCAAAATTATTGCAAGGACTTATATAAAAATCTTGTTGCATAATTAAAGATGCACTTATTCCGTATTTTCCTTTATAATTACTCGATTGATCACATAATACAACAGAGTTATATTTTTCACAAAAATTGTCAATCAAATTAATTAAATTATCACTCATTATGTTATGTGCGCCTACAAATATACCAATTTTTTTATCCACTAAATTAGGCAAATTACTTTCAGCAGTATATCTGTCTATTTTTCTAACTTTAGGCAACTCCTTCACGTTAAAATTTTTACTTGCAAAAGAAACATAATTTAAATTAACTGGGCCACTACCATTTCTTCTTAAAGTCAGTAATGCATCATTAACGATATTTACACAATTATTTTCATCTTCAATTGTGTTACATGAATTAACAAAAAAGGATTTAACAAATGTATCATTTAATTGGTTTGTTCTGTCAATTATTTGTGGTATATTGTTTCCGATTCTTTCTATAGGTGGTGTTGCAGTTAAAGCTAAAATTGGCAATTTTCTATAAAAAGCTTCAGTTAACCCTGGCATATAGTTTCTAGAAGCTGTAGCACCAGTACAAGTTAGAACAACTGGCTCACCACTTTCTGCCGCTAATCCACAGGCAATGTATGCAGCTGACCTTTCGTCAACTGAAGAATAAATTTCAAAAAAATCATCATCCTGAATACTCCCAATAAAAGTAACGTTCATAGTTCCAGGACTTGAAACAACCTTTCTAACATTATGTGCTTTTAAAAGTGAAATAATAATTTGTACACTTTTTTCATCAGTATATAAACAACTCATAAAAATCATCCTCTCATTTTTTTTATTTTTTTTAATACAATTTCTTTAATTAAAAATATTTCGTTTTTATTAGATATAATCGAATATAATAATGCTATTATCATACCAAATATTTTTATTAATATCAAATTACTATAATAGCACCCTATAATTATAAGTAAACATATAATAACTGGTAAATAATATTTAACATTAAATTTTAGTGGAATATATTTTTTACTCACATCATATGCTCTATATATAGCAAAAAATGAATATGAACATAAAGTAGAAACTGCTGCTGCATAGATTCCAATATATTTGATTAAAACCAAATGTACAATCAAATTCACAACAGATGACCAAATAGCTGTATTAGCCAACGATTTCGTATCATCATTAGCAGCATATACAACACTAACTAATCCAACAATAACTTGGAAAATAGAAGCAACTAATACAATAGGAATAATATTATATGCATCTATAAAACTATCAGCAATTAATATTTTAAATAGTATTGGCATAAAAGCTAACAAACAAATACTAAAAGAGTAAAACAAATTAAATATTTTAATGAAAGTTTTATTAAAATACTCAATAATATCGTTATCTTTAATATGTAAAATAATGGATTCACACCAACTTTTATCAAAAATATTATAAAACAAAACAATTATACTTGAAAATTTATAGGATACAGACAATATTCCTGTAAACGACAACCCAAGTAGTAATGAAACAATCACTCTGTCAGATGCATTAAATATCCACCAAGATAATGCATTAGGTACCAACGGAAGAGAATATTTCATTAGTAATTTAAAATCTTTTTTATTAAAATACTTAAAGTTAACTAATTTGTACAATCTTAATTTGAAATATAAATAAATAATTCCCATCATATAACCAATCAAAGTACCAAAAAGCATTCCATTAACTTTAAAATGTAAAAAAACTAAAAACAAAATATTGCAAAAAATCGTAAATATCGCTGTAACAACACCTGCGATTGAATATATATCATTTCTACCTACACCTCTTGCAATTTGCAATAGTAAATCAGAAAAAACACTGATTACAACTGTCGCAGCTAAAAACCACTTATAATTATTGTTAATGAATGGACTTACTATCAAAAAAATAATTACACATATAATAGAATTTATTAAAATAAAAGTAATACTAGTGGAAATTATTTTTTTTTGCTTTTCAATATTATTTCTACAATCTACTAAATTTTTAAATAATCCTTGACTAATTTGTAAACTAATTATTGGTGAAATTAACGATATTAAGGTAGTTAATAAATCAACCACACCATACTCTGAAGTACTTAAAACGTTTGTGTATAAAGGGAGTAATATAAAAGATAATAATTTAGTACAAATTGTACCAATAAAAATTATTATTGTATTTTGAACTAAATCTTTATTTCTACTCATTTTTATCACACTCAATCGAATCAAATAACCATTTTAAAGATTTATTTCTCGCTTTCTCTAAAAGTTTATTAGATTTTTCCCAATCTATTTTATCAGCAAGTATTTTATCATAATCTTTCATATCATTAACTACTCTACTTTTCAAATCAAGAGTTTCTAAAATAGTGTCAAGTCTATCTGGAAAAGTAGATAAGACAACATAAAATTTTTTATTTAAAACACATGATAATGCAGTTCCATGAAAACTAGTTGTAATAACATATTCTGAATAATATAATAAATTTACAAATTCCTTAGGTCCAGTTTCATAATAAGATTTTTTTCTAACTTTAAATTTGTTCATGATGTCTCTTTTATCAAAATAAATAATCTTCAAATTTTTTTCTTTTGCAAATTTATTTACAAAATTTACAAATAATTCATTTGAATTATTTACACTATATACAAATATATATTTTTCTTTTTCAATTCTTTCAGCACCAGCAAAATTTCTCCACATTTCTTTACTCATTAATAAAGTAGGATCAACAACTACATCAACCTTTTTTTCACTATTTTTCTCTAAATATTTTTTTAATTTTTCTTCTCTTACAGAAACTCTATCAAAATTATTATACTTTGAAAAAAATTCATCCTTTTTATTATCAATGTATTTTAAATTTCCACTACTAGCAGCATAAGATATTTTCTTTGTATCTTTTATTTCATCTAATAAATATATTCTATCAACACCACCAGTTAAAAAAGGGTTCCATACTTGATCACTTCCGACAATATAAGCAGCTGCTTGTGGAAAGATTGGATTATCTTTTTTTTCAAAATAATCTGACATTTCTAAATAATCATTTCTAAAATTATCAAATAATCTTGATTTTACGCTCTCCTTTTTATAATCACAAATATCCTTAAAAAGATGATAAAGTGTTTTTATAGGGTTTTTACTAAATGGTTTAAAAACCTTATAATTATTAGAAATAAATTTATTATCATAATTAAGTATTTCTGTATCATACCTTTGACTAATAATTTTTTGTAAAGCATAAGCCTGCAATACAGCACCATAATTATTAGCAAGATGAAATGTTACTGTTTCAACTTTTTTCATTATTCTACTCTCCTTTATAATTTTCTATATATATTTTCTCTAGATTTAAAGCACTATTTGAAGAATCAAACTCACTAAACAAATGAATATCTATATTTCTATTATTAAAATTAATATTTTGTATAATTAATCCCCACTCTTCATCTGATGATTCCAAATCACATCTAAATATATTATCTGTTATCTCTACTTCTTTTGGTATAGTATTTGAAATTATACATGGTAATCCTGAAACTTGTGCTTCTACCACAGCAATGCCCAATCCTTCAAATATCGATGGAAAAATAAAACAATCAATTGCATTTAGATAATCATTAACATTACTAACATTTGATAATAAAACAACCCTATCACGAATGTTATATTTATCAATAAGATTTATAATATCCTGTCTTAATTCACCATCTCCAATCAGCAAAAGTTTATATTTTTCACTTTTCTTCGCCAAATAATTAAAAATCGACAATATTTTTTTATGATTTTTGGCATAAGTAAATCTTCCAACATGTCCTAATAGAATAATATCATCTGCTATTGATATATTACCTCTTATTTTTTTTCGCATTTTCTCTGAAAAAGTAAATTTGCTAACATCAATACCATTATTTACAACGGAAAAATAACAATTATTTTTTCTGTAAAAATCCCCAAATAAATCATCAATTGCGTTTTGAGAGCATCCTAGAAAAATATATCTATCGCTGTAATTATTGTTTAAAACAAGCATCTTAGCAAAACTAGAAATAATTTTTGTTTTCAATGTATTCTTAATTTTACCACTAACATGTGAATGCAATACGATCTTTGCTTTACTATATTTTAAAGCAAAAACTATTGGTTCATACAAACTAAATGACATAAGATTGCAATGTATAAAATCAAATTGTCCAGTAAATAAAATTTGTTTTAATTCTCTTTTAAATTGTTTATAGTTATTTTTCCTAGGTGTAATAAATATTAAATCTTCTTTTATTTCATCATAAAAACAAGGCATATTATCATTAAATACTAAAAATTTAATATCAAATTTACTTTTATCTATTTTACGATAAAGATTAACTAAATATGTTTCAATGCCACCAAGATTATTAGATAATCCTATCATCAAAACCTTAATTTTTTTCAATCATAACACCTCCTTGTTTTTTATCAAATAATATTAATAATTGTAATGGAATTAAGAAATTAATACTTGTAACTATAGTATTTGAATCACATATTCCATATACAAGGAACACAAACATACATATAATAAATTTCTTATCATTACTATTCTTTTTAATAGATATAAAATTCAAAATAGAATAAATAATATAACCTATATATCCATAATCATAAAATAATACAAGGAAAAAATTATCTATAGTATATATTGATGTATTAAAACTAATGTGTCCAATCGGACTAGTTAACAAACCATTTTTAATAAAATACGAATAGTTCGATAAACGTCCACTAAATAATAAATCTATTTGTGATAATATATTGTTATCATATAGTTTTACTGAAACTATTGTAATTATTGTTAATAAAAAAAATAAGTATTTTGTAATTTTTGCTAGTTTATATACATCTCTTTTATTATATATGAAAGCTAATATCAATAATATTGCATAGCAAGCAATACCTGTTCTAGTTAAAGACAATTTATAAAGTATTAAAGCAAAAGGAATTGTAGATAACAAAAATGCTTTGCTATTATTAAATGCATAATATCCACTAATACATATAAAGAAAAAATATAAATATACAAAATTAGGATGTATATATCCTAGACTATATCTAACAACAAAAAATCTAGTTATATTATAACTCGGCAATACTCCTATTAAATTCAAAAAAATAGTCATTATAAAACAAAATAACAATGCGTAAAAGTAATATTTTGCAATATTCCTATAAGAATCTTTTACATTATAAAAAGAAAAAAGAATAAGAATAGGAAACAGCAAATTTGCACTTTCACTGTGAACAACAGCAAACGTAAGAAACATAGCTAATAAAAGCATATAAAGAAAATGCTTTTTTTTAATTTTTTTATTTCCGAAAGATAAAAACGCTGTAATTGCAATAATAATAATTAAAGCATAAAGAAATTTTGATGTAACCATTGGCCAATACATTATATTTTTGTACAATACTATTAAAAATATTAATAGTATATTTAAAATTTTTTCCATAATAAATACCTCTTTTATATATTTTTATAAATGTGATATATTCTCTTTATATATTCATCTAAATTGTCAATATTATTCGATTGTTGAGTAGCATTATATGCTTTCATCAAATAATATTTTTTATCATTCAATAATTTGTTTACTTCCTCAACAAATTCATCTTCTTCTTTACACAATTTGCCACACGAATTATTAACCATCATAGGTAATCCTCCTACATTCGAAACAACAGCAGGCAAACCCAATGATAGTGCTTCAAAAGTAACTAATCCAAAACCTTCCCATTTACTGCAAAGCAAAAAGATTTTAGATGATGCCATAAATTTATATGGATTATCCTGAAATCCAACAAAATCTATATTTTTACCAATATTCATAGATTTACTTTTACTAATAATCTCTTCAAGTAATTCACCTTTTCCCACCCAAATGCATTTTAAATCGGAATGGTTGACAACTAACTTTTGGATAATATTTAAGAACATATATGGATTTTTTTGTTCAGTAAGTCTTCCCACACAGCAAATATCATATTTTTTAGTATAATCATCTTTATTAACTTTATTTATGATGCTTTTTGTACTAATAGGGTTACCAATCATATTAATTTTTTTTCTTATTAATTTTGAAAATACATATTCATTTTCTATCGAGTTAGAAACAGTTAATATCATTTTAGCCTTAAATGCAATAAATAATAATGCAAATGAATAAGGGTGAAATTTTGATAGCCACGGAGAATTATTATGCAAATGAGAAATTAATGGAATTTTTTTAATTTTCGCCAACGAACAAATAACACTTGCTTTATAATCAGTGGCATGCAAAATATCTGGATTAAATTTTTTAATAACTCTATTTATTTCTTTGACCGAAAGTTTCCTAATTTCAATATGCTTTATTTCATTTGCCTCTAAAAACTTATTAATTTTTCCTTTTCTCGAAACCCAATAAAATTCATATTTATCTTTTAAATTATTAATAATAGAAAAGTTCACAGCTTCAGCACCGGAATAATCATCAGTACTCATAACGAAAAATATTTTTTTCATCAAATCAAATCCTTCTTTTCATTTATTTTTTTTTGATAAAACATTTTATTACTTGGAATATCTTTATTAACAATACTACCAGCAGCAATTACAGTATTGTCCCCTATAATAACACCTTTTAAAATCACAACATTTGCTCCAATCCAAACATTATTACCAATAACAACATCATTTCTAACAAAATCATTAATATTATTTCTATAATCATGATCATGATCAAAAATCATCACATTTTGTCCCATAATTACATTATCTCCAATTTTGATATTTTGTTGACAATTTATAGAGCATCCATCATTAAAAAAACAATTATTGCCTATATTAACTATACCTTTATTATAAATTCTAAATGAAACATTGTTTCTTGTTCTTAATTTTTTACCTACTATCATTTTGGTACCTTTTTTCATAGCAATTTTAAAATTACAATTCATCATTGGAATTGATTCGAATTTAATTTTATTAAAATTTAGTATTTTATATAATACTATTTTAAAAATACCAAATAGCAAACTTATATACTCATAAATCATCTTACATTCCTTTCAAAAAGCATCAAATATTCTCTTTCTAACTTTTTTATTTCATTTTTAATATTAAAATTATTATCAGTTATTTCTTTTTGTGTATTTTTTCTTTTAAATTTTGTAAATTTCTCAAAAATTTCTTTTGTCCATTCTTTTGTCGAATTATTTAAGGACAAAAATTTTGTTGTCTCAAGCACTTTTGTTTCCTTTGTCATTTCATCAGATAATATGCATAACAGTCCAGTTGCTTGTGCCTCTACACCAACAACAGGTAATCCCTCATATAGTGATGGTAAGCAAAACACATCAAACGCTTGATATAATTCATCAACATCATTTCTTTGACCTAAAAATAACACGCTATTTTCTAAACCTAAAGATTTTACTTTTTCTTTAATTTCATCTTGTAAAGGTCCTTGACCTACTAGCATTAATAAAGAGTCTTTATTTTCTTTATGTACTTCATTAAATATATCAATTAAAAATCTATGATTTTTTTGTTCAACAAATCTACCGACATGACCTATAACCACTGTATCATCTGAAATATTTAATTCTTTTCTTTTTTTATCTCTTAATTTTTTATCATATTTAAACCTATCAAGATCAATTGCATTATTAAGTAAATAAACATTGCCTTTATCATATTCTTTATTACCAAATAACCATCTGCCAGCAAGTTCTGAACAACACATATAATCAGTTGCATATACTTTACTAAATGGTCTTAATATTTGTTTTAAAATATTCTTTTTCCATTCTTTTTTATTACTTGTAGAATGAGCATGAGCAATTCTAACAGGAACACCTGCTTTTTTAGCAGCTCTTAATGGAAATATAGACATTGTGCTAATATGAGAATGTACTATTCTATATTTGTTTTCTTTAAATATCCTTATCAATTCTTTTTGATATTTTATTGCTTTTTGATATGGAGGTATAAGAATTACTTTTCCTCCCAATTTTTCTATTTCCTCGTATGGTATATTAGTCGAATCTGAATCACAAAGAAAATCAAATTGTACTTTATTTTTGTCTATGTTTCTATAATAATTCATCACAACTGCTTCTACTCCACCACCAAGCCATTTGCCAACTATATGTGCAACTCTAATTTGCTCTTCTTTTTTCACAAAATTCACTACTCCCTATATATAAAAATCGATACACGTATACAACAGTACCGATTTTTTAACATTTATTATTAATCTAATATATTGTATAATCTTAATCAACTAATTTTATGTTTAGAGAGATTATATCCTTATATTCAAAATTTTATTTTACCATTTACATATTTCTACTAGTCTTATAAACAATTATCTTTTTATGTATTTTTTAAGTTTATATTTTACCCTTTATTATTTTGCTCCTCTTTTAAACAATACTGCTTCTATTGTTTTGAAGAAACATTTAATATCTAATACTAAACTAGCATTTTCTGCATAATAATATTCTAATTTTAATCTTTGTTCATAAGTTGTGGCACTTCTGCCATTACAAGCCCACCATCCAGTTATTCCAGGTTTTACTTTTTCATATATTTCATGATTACCATTATGGGCATCAAGTTCACCTTCAACTAACGGTCTTGGTCCAATTAATGACATATCACCTTTAAATACATTTATAAATTGCGGTATTTCATCTAATGATATTTTTCTAATTATTTTTCCAATTTTAGTTATTCTAGGATCATTATCTAATTTTTGATTTTTATCCCACTCTTTTTTATATTTAGGATCTTTTAATAACTCTTTTAATACTTCATCTGCATTTGGTACCATTGATCTAAATTTATATATATAAATAAATTTACCATTTTTTCCTATTCTCTTTTGAGTATAAAATATAGATTTAAAATCTCCTGTTACCATATAACATATTTTTATTATTAAAGATATTGGTAATAGTATTATTAACCCTATTAATGAACAAAATATATCAAATGTTCTTTTACATGCTAAAAACATTGTTTTTCTAATAGAAATACTATGTACTGTTTCTGCTACTAAAACCTCTTCTTGCATATCACATTTCCTCCCTCTTTAATTACTTGGCTGTATATTATAATTAAATTGTACTTTTTTGTCAAATTTTGACGAACAAAAATTTTTACAGAATAAAAAAACATTAAAACCACATATTTTCTATACCAATTTTATCATAAATTAATGCTATAGACAATATAAAATTTTAACATTATACAACTTATTAACAGTATTCAATTTATAAACTTTTATATTAAAAATTATTTATATTTAAAAAACTGAAATAACTTGATAGTGGGATTGTAATGATAGAAGTGCTACAACTTTTACGTAATAACTTATTTTATTAATATTTTCTTATACTAATTCATATTCTCTTGATATTATTCTGTCATCACTACAATATTCAATTACATACTTATTTTCTTTCTTGCATATTATTATTCCTATTGTTTTATTTTGATTTATACTTTTTATATTTTTAT